>NZ_JBJJXH010000018.1:0-11103 GCF_045504005.1 Campylobacter canis
ACAAAGGTAAAAGTAAAAAAGTTGCTATCGTAGCCGTTATGTGTGCGATAGTTAGATATTTAAAATCCCTTTTTAGCAAGGAAAGATTAATAGCGATAAGCAAAAACTTATCGACATAATGGCCGGTAAGGTTGAGAAATATAAGTCTGTGGGTTCGGGCGGTCAAGCTCTAAATCAAATCCCTAATCCTTTAAACAAAAAAGTGTTTATCGTAAGCGATAGAAACGAAAACGGTAGAATTTCTACAATGTTTACGCTTCCTCACGTTAAAAACGCAAACGAATATCAATAAGCAAAAATTTTAAGCTATCTTTTTAGAAAAAACAACTAATATTCCAAGAAAAAATAGGAGAAAAAATGATTCAAACAAGATATGCGCACGAGCGCGGGCAAGGCGGTGGCGGAGGATGGCTTGATAGCAGGCACACATTCTCTTTTGCCAATTATTTCGATCCAAATCACATGGGATTTTCACACCTTCGCGTTATAAACGAAGACTTCGTAGCTCCTGGTAGCGGCTTTGGGACACATCCTCATAGAGATATGGAGATACTATCTTACGTACTTAGCGGGCAAATAGCTCATAAAGACAGCATAGGAAATGTTAAAACTCTAAGTGCGGGCGAATTTCAGATAATGAGTGCAGGAGCCGGCATAGCTCACTCAGAATACAATCCAAGCAGCACCGATGAGCTGCATTTTTATCAAATTTGGATAGTTCCAAACCAAAAAGGCGTAAATCCAAGATACGAACAAAAAGAATTTGCGCCAAAAGAGGGAGCAACGCTTCTACTTTCGCCAAATGCCGATGAAAATTCATTTAAAATTTATCAGGATATGAAGCTTTTTAGATACCAATACAAAGCAAATTCCACCGAAGAGATCAAGCTTGATGCAAACAGAAAATACTGGCTTCAAGTCGTAAAAGGCGAATTAAGCGTAAATGATACTAAGCTAAAAACAAGCGACGCTTTGGCTATCACCGAAGAGAGCGCGCTTCATATAGATACTTTTAGCGAGGTTGAGTTTTTACTATTTGACTTGGTTTAATTACAAATTTGGCAGATTAGCTCTGCCAAATTTAACCTCTATAACTCACGTTTGTTTTTGATATTATCTCTTTTATCCCCTCAAGAAGCCTCAAAGAAGCCTCTATCTCGCTCTTTCTAGCCGATATGCTTTCTATGTTTGCGCCTACGCTTACGCCCTTTGCGAGGCTATATTTGTAAAGAAAATTAAAAAGCTCCAAGCTTAAATTTACCGACGCACTCAGTATATCTTCGCTATTTTTAAGCCTCTCTTCAAAATAATGCGGTATGCTTATGCCAAGCCACTTCATAAATTCAAGCGTCTTAAGGCTGCCGCAAGGAGTGAATGTAAATATTATCGGCACCTTTTGAATGCTAAGCTTAGAATAATCATCTATAAATTTCTTCGCATTTTCAAGATCATAAACAGCCTGAGTGATAAAGTATTTACATCCGTTTATGGTTTTACTCGCTACTTTTAGATGCTCGCTTGCGTTTTTAGCATGTCGCTCCGGTATGCAAATGCCGCCAAGAAACAGATCAAATTTGCCCTTTTTTGCTATATTATACGCATCATCAAGCCTTAGACTGATATCTTGCTCTTTTGAGCTAGCACCCACAAAAACATTTAAATTTACGCTTTGGGTTTTTAAATTTTGCTCAAATTCAGCCTTGTCGTATTTACCCACAACCTTATAAATAATAGCCTCAACGCTAGTTTTAAGGTAATTTTTATAATACTCCTCGGGCTCAATGGTCTTGATAAACTCAAAAATACGCTCGTTTTTATTTCTATTGCTCTCGTCTTGCAAATCATAAAGCACGATTCCATCGACATCTATGCTCTCTATCCTATCTCGCCAAATTTTAGCTATTCGGTTGCGCTCGGGCTCTTCTAAATGAATTTTTGGAGGGGTTAGTCCATAAAGCAAAATTCCCGGCTCACAGTTTAAAATTTTATCCTTTAGCATACAAAAGCCTTTGATTTAAGCCCCGAAAAGGAGCTTAAATTTATAAACTTCTAGCGATCTTAACCGCTTCGATCATGTTTTTAAGGCTAGGCTTAACTTCTTCCCATTTGCGAGTCTTAAGTCCGCAGTCGGGGTTTATCCACAGCTGCTCTTTTGGGAGCACTTCAAGTAGCGCCTTGATCTGCTCAACCATCTCGCCAACCTCAGGCACGCGCGGACTGTGGATATCATAAACTCCGGGACCAACCTCTTGTTTATAACCGACCTCTTTAAAAATTTTAAGAAGCTCATTACCGCTTCTTGCAGTCTCTATCGATATCACGTCAGCATCCATCGCCTCTATCGTCTTGATGATGTCGTTAAATTCAGAATAACACATATGAGTGTGAATTTGAGTTTTAGCATCCGCCGAGCTTACCGACAACCTGAAACAATCAACGGCAAATTTCTCATACTCGCCTATATTTTCGGCTCTTAGCGGATAGCCTTCCTTAAATGCAGCCTCATCAACCTGAATGATCTTAATGCCAGCGTTTTGCAAATCCGAAATTTCATCATAGATACAAAGTGCAAGCTGCTTGGCGATCTGGCTACGAGGCTTATCATCACGCACAAACGACCAGTTTAGGATCGTTACAGGTCCTGTTAGCATACCTTTCATTATCTTTTTGGTTTTGCTTTGAGCGTAGCTTATCCACTCGACCGTCATCGGATTTGGCCTGCTTACATCGCCAAATAAAAGTGGTGGCTTTACACATCTGCTGCCATAGCTTTGAACCCAACCGTTCTCGCTAAAAGCATAGCCTTTAAGCTGTTCGCCAAAATACTCAACCATGTCATTCCTCTCAGGCTCGCCGTGAACCAACACATCAAGCCCGATATCTTCTTGAAATTTCACGCACTCATCGATATACGCTTTGATATCGGCTTCATAGACTTCTTTTGTGATAAGTCCTTTTTTATAAGCGTTTCTTACCTGCCTAAGCTCTGATGTTTGAGGAAACGAGCCTATCGTAGTTGTCGGTAAAATTCCGTAATCCAAAGTCTCTTTTTGCACCTTTATACGCTCGTTATAAGGTGTATCGCGCTCAAATTTAGTTAAATTTGCAACGCGGCTTGCAACCTCTTTTGAGTGAATCAGCTCGGAATTTACACGAGTAGCTACGGCTTGTTTGTTTTCAGAGTAAATTTTAGCCTCACACTCGCTTAAATTTTCGCCGTTTGCAAGTTTGGTAATGATCTTTATCTCATCAAGTTTTTCCACTGCAAAGCTCAGCCAGCTTTTGATTTGAGGATTTAGCTTCTCTTCGTATTTTAGCGTATAAGGCACATGAAGAAGCGAGCAGCTGGTGCCTATGTAAAAGTCTTTTCCGTTTAACGCAGAGGCGATATCTTTTACAAATTTGACCTTCTCGTCAATGTTGCTTTTCCAGATATTTCTGCCGTCAACCACACCGGCAAAAAGCACCTTGTCGCTGTTTGCTATGACGCTAAGCGCAGATTTGTTTTTATCCGTATGAACAAAGTCAAGTCCGATGCCGTAAATTTTAGTTTTAACCAGCTCATTTACCGCTTTTAAAGCATTTTCAAAATACGTCATAAATACGATTTTAACGTTACTTGCCACACCGGCAAACTCATCGTAAATTTTTATAAACCTAGCAAGTTCTTCGTCTTTGTCAGTTACAAAAATCGGCTCGTCAAACTGAACTAAAATTTCATCATCAAGCTTTGAAATTTCGGCTATCAGCTTTTTGTACTCATTGGTAAGGCTATCAAAATGCTTAAACGCACAACTTCCGTCGGTCGTCTTTGAAAGAGCCAAAAACGTTATAGGTCCGATTAAATTTATCTTGCCCTTAACTCCGTTTATCTTAGCTTCGTTGTATTCGGCGATGATTTTGCTTGAATTCAGGCTAAATTCGCTATCCGAACAAAGCTCAGGCACGATGTAGTGGTAGTTTGTGTTAAACCACTTTGTCATCTCCATAGCAACGCCGCTTTTATTTCCTCTAGCAAGCGCGAAATACTGCTCCAGCCCGCTTAAACTCGCAAATCTCGGCGGCACGCAACCAAAAGTAATGATATTATCAAGCACCAAATCATAAAACGAAAAGTCATTTACGCTGATAGCTGAAATTCCTGCATTTTTTTGATAATCCCAATGTCTGGCTTTAAGCTTTTTTGCGGTATCTTGAAGCGTTGCCTCATCGGTTTTACCCACCCAAAAATTTTCTAAAACCTTTTTTAATTCTCTTTGCTCGCCTATTCTTGCAAAACCTGTTACAAAACTTTTTATCATAATTTTTCCTTCTAAAATCTAAATTTCAATGTGAAAATTCATATCTCAAATTTTGAGCTATAAAAAACAATGGCCAATGGTTAAAATAAATGTTAAATGTGTGATTTTAGAGGCACATGGGCGGATGACATCCGCTTTTTCTGAGTGAGAAGTGAAATTTGTAGTATTCGTTGCCGTAAATTTTAGCGGCAAATTTCAAAAATTGAGAAGCTCTATTTCTAAAAACGCAGTTGCAATGCAACGGACATCCGCTTAAAAACGGGTTGATTCGTATAATTAAAAAAGTGTAATTATTTAAAAAACTCTTCGCAGCTTTGATTTGATCTTTTAATCTAAGCCCGAATTTAAGAAGCCTTAAGCATGGGACATGACATTTTGTAGTCCTTTAAAGTGAATTTGAAGTGGCATTATAAAGATATTTTTATAAAAAATCAAGAGCAAAAGCTGCAAAACAGATAAATTTAAATTTTTTAAAGAAATTTTGGGTATAATCTCGCTCTTACCTAAGCGTAAGAAAAATTTTAAAAGGATTTAGTAATGCCAAAGATGAAATCTGTTCGCGGCGCTGCTAAGCGTTTTAAAGTGGGTAAAAACAAGATTAAAAGAGGCTCAGCATTTAGAAGCCACATTTTAACTAAAAAATCTCGCAACAGAAAAAGAGATTTAAGAAGCCCTCAATACGTTGATAGCACAAATGTCGCAAGCGTTAAATCAATGCTTTGCATGTAATTTAAGTTTTTGACACAAGGTCATTCAAACTCCCCCGATTTTAGGGGCAAGATTCGCTCGGCGAACGCCAATTTGTAAAAAGGATAAATATGGCAAGAGTAAAAACAGGCGTAGTTAGAAGAAGACGCCATAAAAAGGTATTAAAGCTAGCTCGTGGCTTTTACAGCGGAAGACGCAAACACTTTAGAAAAGCTAAAGAGCAGTTAGAAAGAAGTTTAGTTTACGCTTATAGAGACAGACGAGCTAAGAAACGCGATTTCCGCCGTCTTTGGATAGTTAGGATCAACGCTGCTTGCAGACTAAACGATATCAGCTATTCACGTTTCATCAACGGTCTTAAAAAGGCTAACATACAATTAGATAGAAAAATTTTAGCCGATATCGCTATGAATGACCCAAAAGCTTTTGCACAGATTGCTTCTCAAGTAAAGGCTGTTTTAAAATAATTTCAAATTTCTCGCTCGTTTGAGCGAGAAATTCTTTCAATTTCAAAGCTTCACAATCATAATTTAATATTTATAAATAGCTATCAAAATATAATTTTTCTGTTTCTTGGGTGTAAAATCATACACACTCTGCTTATATATAATTACAGCAAAGCAAATTTCGTCACTATCGTTGTTTTAAAATGATGAATTAAAGATTTAAGCATAAGCAAGTTTTATTTATCCGCTATGCTAATTCAATTAATCATACTTTGTTAAATCAAGCTGATTTATAAGCGTCTTTAGCATCTTTACATACTCTTCGCCAAGCTCTGAGTAGTTTTGCATAGTTTCAGCCGCACTAAGTCCGCTAAAAAGCCTGCCGCTTCTTGCAAATTCTGCGCGGGATAACCTAAAATTTTCATATGCAACGTTTGAGTTCAAATTTAGCGCATACATCTGGACAGACTCTTGCAAACTACTAAAAATTCTAATCTTGTGTCGCTTGCCGCGCACCCTATCAAGCGGCACAAGCCCTACTTCTCCCCAAGTATAATGCCCAAAGATATTGTTTGCCTCTTTTGTAAATCTACTCTCGCCCCAACCGCTCTCGATAGCAGCTTGAGCTATGGCCAGCGAAACGGGAATTTCTCTTATCCGCACTAGATACTCATTAACATTAAAAATATGCTTTATATTGTGCTCGCTTGCGATTTTAACTAGCTGTATATAACTATCCTCATCAAGCTCACGCAGACCATGCCTCCAAGCTTGAACAACAAAAGCTACGCAAAATTCGCGCTTTGAAGCTATAACACTATTTACATTTACGATAATTGGCCTAATTTCAGCTACAAAAGCTTCCTTTTTCGCTTTGCCTTTTAAGGTGTAGTATTCATCGCTAAAGCCGGCATTTAAGCTAGTTACGATAAGCAAAACAAGCCAAATTTTACTCCATAAAATTCGCATCAAAGCAGTGTCTTACCTTGCCCTTAAAAAATATCTTTTCATCTTTAAGCCTCAAACCAAGCTCTTCGCCGCTTTTTGGAAAAACGCAAATTTGCTCTTTTAAGCCTAAATTTTTAACTCCTGCGTAAAAGCACGCCGCCATTCCCGTCCCGCAAGCGTTTGTTTCAGCCTCTACTCCGCGCTCGTAGGTTCTAACAAACAAATTTTCGCCTTCAATTTTGGCGAAATTTACGTTTGCATTATGATCTTGACGCATTTGACGAGCCAAATTCTCATCAAAGCCATTTAAATTCTCACAAAAACTAACAAGATGAGGAACGCCAGTATCATAAAAATACCACTCTCGCCCAAACTTACTGAATTTATCGGCTATCTTAAGAGGTTTTGTTAGTTCAACTTCTACTATATCGCCGTTTACGCTACCGCTAACACTTCCTGCGCCCGTAGATAGAGTTATCTCCTCTGTGTTAGTTAGTTTGTTAGTAAATGCATACAAAAGCGCTGCTCTTGAGCCATTTCCGCACATCGCCGCGTAGCTTCCGTCACTGTTGTAAAATTCCCATTTTACGCCATTTTCAAAAGGAAGTAAAACGATAAGCCCATCAGCTCCTACGCCGTTAAATCTATCGCATAAAATTCTAGCTAACTCGCTTCGATCTTCGCTAACAAAGGTGTGAAATATCACAAAATCATTTCCGCTTGCGTTATACTTCGATACTCTCATACGTGCCTTTCAAATTTCTTAAAAACCCATCAACTTGGGCTTGCAAATCCTTTAAATTTCCGCTATTGTCGATAACAAAATCAGCCATTTCGCGCTTTTTTTCTATATCCATTTGAAGCTCTATTCGATTTTTAGCCTCTTCATGACTTAAGCCGTTTCGTTTCATAATGCGATCTATTAAGGTTTTTACAGGTGCGTAAACAACTACTACATAATTAAATTTCGTCTTGCCAAGACCCTCGAAATAAAGCGGAATATCTACAAAATAAGGCAAATTTTTACTCTCAAGTTTGTTGCAAAGCTCATAAATTTTCGCATCTATTCTTGGATGAAGTAAATTTTCAAGCCATTTAAGCGCACTCTTGTCATTAAATACGATTGCGCCAAGCTTTTTTCTATCAATTTTGTCAAAGGACAAAATTTCCTCGCCAAATTTTCTTACAACCTCATCCTTGCAAGCTTCAAGCTCCTCATGAGAAATTTCATCTGCGTCAATCACTTCAAAACCATACATCTTAAGTAGGTTTAAAAATGTGCTTTTGCCACTTCCTATCGTGCCCGTAACCACGAAAGCATGGTTAAATTTCATCAAATTTCGCCTTTGATTTTTAATTCGATTTTAGCAAGTTTTAGCTAAAATTAGGCAAATTTCAAAAAGGGATAAAATGATAAGCTATAAAGACGCAGGAGTTGATATTGACGCCGGAAACAGCTTCGTAGAAAAGATCAAGCCATACGTAAAATCAACTTTTACGCCGCTAGTTTTAGGCGGTATCGGGTCGTTTTCAGGAGCTATAAAACTGCCAAGCGGATATAAAAATCCCGCCATATTGGGAGCTACGGACGGAGTTGGCACAAAACTAAGACTTGCGATTGATGCGGATAAATTTGACACAGTCGGGCAAGACTTGGTTGCAATGTGCGTGAACGACCTTATTTGCAACTTCGCCACGCCGCTTTTTTTCTTAGACTACTACGCAACAGCAAAACTTGACATAAATAGCGCAGCGCAAGTGGTAAAAGGGATCGCCGAGGGTTGCAAACTGGCTCAGTGCGCACTCATAGGCGGAGAAACTGCAGAGATGCCTTCGATGTATGAGGGCAAGGACTTTGACCTAGCGGGCTTTGCGGTAGGAATGGCGGAGATAGACGAGATCGATAGAAGCAAATTTGTCCGTGAAGGAGACGTCATAATCGCACTTCCTAGTAGCGGTCTTCACTCTAACGGCTTTTCGTTAGCAAGGAGGGTTGTTAGTGAGTTAGGGCTTAAATTCGAGGGTAAAATCGGCGATAAAACACTTATAGATACGCTTTTAGAGCCTACTAGAATTTATGTAAAAGAATTTTTAAGCCTAAAAGATAAAATAAACGCCCTAGCACACATAACAGGCGGTGGCTTAGTCGAAAACTTGCCTCGCGTTTTCCCTGACGGACTTGGCGCAAAGATAGAAAAATCAGCTATCAAAACGCCTGAAATTTTTAAAATCATCGCTCAAAAAGTAGAGCCGTCCGAGATGATGAGAACCTTTAATATGGGCGTAGGTATGGTGCTTGTAGCAAGTCCCGACAACACTCAAAGCATCTTAGCGCAATGCGACGGATACATCATCGGTGAAGTTGTTAAGGGCAAAGGTGTAGAGTTAATATAAGTTTATAAATTTTAGTTCCAAAAGATAAAGCGCTTATTTTCATGCTCTTTATCTTTTGTATTTACTGCACATAAATTCGATGCATTGCCAAAAATTTGATGTGTTCTTGCTTTAACAAACTTTCTAGCTTTTAATCTTGTTTAAATTCTGCTCACTTACAGGCACGTTTAGCATAGCGTAGTTTGCATACCTGACATCTTCTATAGAATAAACCGCCCAAGGATTGTGTTTTTTGATTAGCGGAACTATCTCTTTGATTTTGCTGCGATCTATAACGGTAAATACGATATTTACTTCGCCGTCATTTCCTATGGCATCAACTGTTGTAACGCTATGCCCGCGAGATCTTAGTTCGTTTGCCAAGGTGTCTGCTTTTATCTTTGTGATAATTCTTACCGCAACGCTTCCAAGCGCTATTTTATTCTCTATATAAATTCCAAAATAATTCCCAAGAGCAAATCCGAGCGCATAAGCGATGTAGTTTTGCCAGTGATCAAGATGCTGCATGACTTGAGTTATAGCCATCAGCCAGACCATGATCTCAAAAAACCCGAGTATAGGCGCTATCAGCCTTTGACCCTTTGAGACAAAGATAATCCTAACAGTACTTATCGTAACATCAATAATCCTAGCAAGACAGATAAGCAAAGGAATACCTACAGCCTCAAACCAAGCACTCTGAGTAATAACCGACAAATCCATATCAACTCCGATTAAAATATGTAATTATACTTTCTTTTTAATTTTTATCAGCCACTCTTCAAGCGTCTTTTCAAATCCTATGCCGTTATTTTCGTAAAATTTAAGCGGTTTTGCCAGATACTTTTGCTCGACCCAACCGCCAAAACTATGCGGATACAGATAGTCTTTCGCCTCAGGAGAAGTATTTATAAGATAGGGCGGAATTTTAAGAGGCGGCTCATTTTTGACATATTTTAAAGCCTCATTTATCGCCTTATAGCTTGAATTTGACTTTGGAGAACAGGCTAGATAAACAGCGCATTGTGCTAAGATTATACGCGCTTCGGGATAGCCGATTTTACTAACTGCAAGCATAGTGTTAGTGGCTAAATTTAAGGCATTTGGGTTAGCATTACCCACATCTTCACTTGCAAATATCACCATCCTGCGAGCTATAAAATCAGCGCTTTCACCGGCGTCAATAAGCCTTGCAAGATAGTATATAGAAGCGTTTTCATCGCTTCCGCGCATGCTTTTTATAAAAGCGCTTGCCAAACGGTAGTGCGTGTCATCCTCGCTAATTCCTTCGCTAACAGCGTTAGCCCGAAGTATTTTTAAATTTTCAAGAGTTATATCAGGACTTAAATTTAGCGCAAATTCAAGCAAATTTAAAAAACTTCTCGCATCTCCGCCGCTACTTTTAAACAGATACTCTTTAGCGTCATCATCTATTTGAAATTCCACCTCGTCACTCACTCTCTTAAGCAGTTTTTCAAAATCAACCGAATTTAAAGGCTTAAACTCAAAAAGCATCGAACGGCTTCTGATGCCCGAGCTAAGAGTAAAGTATGGATTTTCGGTGCTTGCGCCTATTATGATCGCCTTGTAATTTTCCATAGGGATTAGTAGCGCTTCTTGCTGAGTCTTGCTTAGACGGTGAATTTCGTCAATGAAAAATAGCGGTTTATTTAAAGCGTTTTCATAGTTTTTTAGGATTTTGCGAAACTCGTCTATCTTTAAATTTCCGCCGTCAAATTCATAAAAATCATAGCTCATCGCTCCTGCAACGACTCTTGCAAAGCTGGTTTTGCCGCATCCCGCAAGCCCATAAAATATACTATGCGGGATCTTTTCATTTTTGATAAATTTTTTAAAAATCTCTACGATATCTTTTTGTCCGCAAATTTCATCGAGCGTTTTAGGTCGAAATTTAAGAGCAAACATAAACTTCCTTTTTATGGCGACAGGCTTTTGTTTTGTTGATTATATTAGAATTTGTATTAAAGTGGGTTTTATGGGCCAAAAAGAGAATTTGAAGGCAAATTTATGCCTTCAAATTTGAGTTAAAATTTCACAAATCAATAATCTACAAAATTTTAGCTTTAGCACTTATATATTTTATTTTAAGCTCGTAAATATAAAGATGATTTAGCCCGTGAAAAGCCGCAGTTGTAAATCATCCTGCTAAAAGGAATTTCTCTTTGCTCTTCATCTACGTATTTGTTGATCAAAGAGTTGTCTCATGCGTTATCAATACATTTATTTAATCTTGTATGATTACCCCCCTACAAATCAAAAATCTAAATATACATTTTTGTATATTGATTTCTGATTTCATTTTTTCT
>NZ_JBJJXH010000019.1:0-9096 GCF_045504005.1 Campylobacter canis
ACGCACTTTTAGGACAAAAAACGTACTCACTAAAATGCGGAACTATTGCTAAAATCACTCCTCAAAATGCGGAAAAAACTATAGTCCGTTAGGTTTTTGATGAGTAGATGAGCCGGTTGCTCCTTAAAAACCTAACCGGAGTGAAAATGCCCATAAAAAGGCAATATTCGTTAGGTTTTTAGTGACTAGTCGACAATTTATTTCTTCAAATTTAACCGGAAAAGATAGCAAATCAAGGGTAAAAATTAGCCTGATCCGGCAACTCACTAAAATGCGGAACAAATATCAATCAAACTCCGCAATAGACGCACTTTTAGGACAAAAAACGTACTCACTAAAATGCGGAACTATTGCTAAAATCACTCCTCAAAATGCGGAAAAATAATATAACTAGCAATCTAAAACATTCCCTAAAAAACCTAATAAAATAAGAAACTGCTCCTTAAAAACCTAACGAAGAAAATAAATCAAAATGCTATAATCTATAAAATACAAGGAGCTAGATATGATAAGCTTACAGATACAGAGCAATTTAGACCCAAGCATAATAGAAACTTTTAAAGACCTATTTTTAAAAATTGATCCGAATGCAATTATCACACTCAAGGACAATAAGAGTATTGATAATATTTTAGAAAACTATGAGGAAGATACCGATTATAACAGCATTAAACTCAATATGGATAATGATATAAAATCATACTATGCAGGTGATATGAGCGGATTTGAAAAACTTGGAACCGGTTGGCATAAGCGAAAATAGCCCAATCTCAACATTTTAGAAATCTTTTTTATTGATTTGGTTAGGTTTTTAGTGAGCAGGTGGAGTTTTTACTCCTTAAAAACCTAACCAAATCAATAAAACTCCCTAAAAACCTAACCAAGAGACTAAATCCGTTAGGTTTTTGATGAGTAGTTAAACTGCTTACTCCTTGAAAACCTAACGAAATAAAAAACTGCTCCTTAAAAACCTAACAGAAGCTAAAATTCACTCATGAAAAACCTAACCAAAGCAATAAAACTCCTCAAAAACCTAACGGAACAAGAAAAACACTTCCAAATAAAATGACTTGATATGTTAATAACATATTATATGTTATTAACATATATGTGATATAATATGTTTTTAACATATATAACATACCAAAAGGCAAGATATGACTTTAGCAGTTTTGCAATTAAAAGGCGGCGTAGGCAAAACTCCACTTAGCTTTAGTATCGCAAAAGATCTCAATCTAAAATGGCAAAGCAACGATGATTCGGTAGTACCACAATTTTATCCAAAAGGTAAGATACTAGATAGATGTGTTTTTGAAGAAGACACAGTGTATGATTTTGGTGGTTTTGCTTCGGCTGGAGTACTTGAAATTTTAAAACAATGTGATTTTATTATAGTTCCAATTACTCCTAATCCAAACTCAATAAAAAGAGCAGCAAACACCTTATCTCAAATTAAACCTCTTGGTCGTAAAACTATAGGCGTTATAACAAATATCTCTTCTCAAAAAGAGCTAGATGAAACAGTAGCTACAATTAAAGCCGTCAATATAGTTTGTACAAAATTCTTTGTTTTAAAAAACTCTAGAATATTTGAAAATGCAATGACAAACGGATTAAGTTTTATTGAGTTATACAATGAAAACAATCTAGCAAAAAGACAGTATCAATCTTTTATAGACATGTATCAAAAAATAATTAACTACATTAAGGACAATAAATAATGGCTAAATTAGAATTAGACTTATCTAGTAACGAAATAGAGGAACTATCTACCGCAAGCTTCAAAGAACAAGACAAAGCACAAGAGATAAAAAAGCCGGGCGGCAGACCAAAAAGCGCAAACCCGGCTAATAAAAGAACTACCATGTTTTTATCCAGCGATGAACTAGCCTTTTTAGATGAAATGGGCTATTTAACTAGAACAAATAGAACACAATATCTAAGGTCTATTATTAGAGAAAAAATGGAGTCTATTAATAAGGGTGCGGTATAAGACACTAGATAAAGGAGTCAAAATGACAAATGCGATTATACTTCAAGCTAAAGACGGTTTTACTATCAGCAGTGATATTATAAACGCTATGAAACAGCTATTTGGTGAAAAAATTAACATAATAGAGCTTGATGGAGATATGGTCGAAGCACTCCAAGGCGAGATAAGCCAAGCCGATACAATAAAGCTAAAACGAACTGTTGAAAAGCTAGACAAAGGCGAGCTCAAATTTTATACGGAAAACGAATTTTCGCAACAGCTAGCCAAACGAGGTTACAGAGAATAAAGCTAAGTATATGGCTGCTTTTTAAGCAAAAGAATTAAACAGATAAAAACTTAACTTTGTAAAAGAGAGAAAATTTTAAAAGAAATCAGGTATCTTTTTACCGCTTTTGACCCAAAAATAGCCTATAGCAAAACTGATTAAAGAAGCTACTACTAGCACCGCACTAATTACTTCCATTTGAATCCTTTATCTTTTCAAGCTCTTTATAGAGCCCTGATAATCTAGTTAAATTTGTCGCTATGCCGACACCAAACAACATTAAGAATGCAATGGAAATTATAACCAAAAAATCTATTTTTGAATAATTAGCAGTAATAAACACCCAAGCTCCACCAAAACCGGCTACAAAAATTAAAATTTTAATTTTTATGATTTCAATTTGTTTAGCAATCGTATCTATAATTTTTGAGTTATTTTCCAATGGAAGCTCCTTGGTTTTTTCTTTTAATTTTAATCGATATTTTTTGAAATAGCAATAGAAAAACCAATAAGAGTAAAATAAAAAAATACTATAAATTTGCAAAATAAAAGCCCCTAAAAGGCGGCGATCTTTTTTAAAAAAAGTAAGAGATACCTACAAAAACAAAAAAGTTCTAGCAAGCAGTTGACGCCGGCACTGGCTCACAACGCTTTTTAGGCTAACGGAGTGCCCCTCGCCCTTTTCAAACTCGTTTTTGCAATTGATGTTAAAACAGAACGCTTTTGGTGAATCAAATCATCACAAAGGAAAAAGCTTAACCCTCTCTAGAATTGGACTATTTTTATCAGACCCCGTCCAAGGATCGGCAAAAAGGAATACGGCAGGAGAGCGGAAACAGTCTTTGCTGTTTCAGAAAAAACCTATGCCGAAAAATTTGAAAAATCAAAAAGCTCTCTTATAAAAAATAACCACGAATTTAGAAATCCGTTATCCATTTTTACACCTTTAAAAAATTAGAAAATATAACTAGTTATAGCAAAAAAATATGTATAAGCAAGCATCAAAAAACACAAAAATCTAATGAAAATTTTTTTGCTAAAACCTATAGGTATGAAATTTAATAGCATCTATCAACACCCCGTCAAGAAGCCAACGCTTCTTTACGGGGCAACCCCGTTTCTATCGGCATTGTCAAGCTATGCATCAATCATAGCTGATAGCATTCGGCGGCGCATGTTTGATATGGTGTTATCAAAATTTGATATGTATCATTTTTTTTCAAGGAGTCATCAAAATGGCTAAATTTTATGCTGTAAAGAATGAGTTGATAGGAGCATTTAGGCTCTTGTCCGAAAAGATTGAAAGATCAAATTCTTTCGAACAAATATCCAAAACTATCGGAGATTTTTTTGAGGAAGTGAAAAAAATAAATAATCCAAAAAACAATCGCCGAAATAAACAAATCGATTCGATCCGAACATTTTTTCGGAATCATCGACAAGATAAACGCAGCCAAGAGGCAGTTGTAGAAAAATCTATACGAAAAATTCGAAAGAAAAAGCCAAATTACAAGGATTTTTCAGAGCAAATTGTCGTCTGGCGCGAACAGGGGCACAGTTATTTGCAGATTTGTAGGCTGCTTCAGGCTCAAACCGGGATCAAAATATCAGATCAAACGATCGCAAGATTTCTCAAAAGGAGAGCAAATGAACAAAACATCGCAAATAAACAGTAGAAGCTCCGGGAAATTCATTATTTCCCGGCTCATGCAAAAACTCGACGGAATCGGAGTTTCAAAATCAGCCAGCCGCGCAGCAAGCACCATCAAAGGGCAAAACGGGCACAATATAAGTACTCAAGCACACAGCATAAAATCTATACAAAACGCTCGAACCGTAGCAACTCAATACGTCCAATACCTTCAAGAAAACTACGGAAAAAAGATATATTCCCGTATAAATAGCGACACCGTTAGAGAATTTTTGAAATTTAAAGCAACCCAGGTATCAGGAGGAACATTAAATACCTATATTTCCACAATGGCAAAAATATCGGACGGCTTTAATGGGCTTGGGATAGAAAATATAGATCGAGCCCGTATAACCGATTTGCGAAGCGAATTGAAAAATGAAGGCATAAATTTAAAGAAAAACCGCCATGATAGAAGCTACTCTGCAAAAGAGATACAAAACATGCGCGAATATATGCAGGTAACGCCGTATTTGTTGAGTTTTGACTTACAAATTGAGGCGGGATTAAGAGCGGACGACGCGATAAATTCCGATAAGTGGGTTATAAATAACGATAATACAATAACCGTAGAAGGATCTAAAAACGGCTTAAACTACACGACAAGGGTTTTGCCTTCATCGATCATCAATCGTGCAACAGAAGCAAAGAAAAGCGGTTTTAAAGCTAATTATTCAGATTACCGCACTCAACTAAAACAAGCCGGAGCCCATAAGGGATCTCATGGATTACGTTATTCCTTTGCTCAAAACCGTTATGAAGAGTTAAAACAAGAAGGTTATACAAATCTAGAAGCTAGAGCTCAAGTATCTATTGAAATGGGTCATAGTAGGGATGAAATAACACTCCACTACCTAAAATCTTAAACACATCCTCGCTAAAAGATGATAGCCTTGTGGAGCGTAGCGACAATACAAGGCGTAAAGAGGGGGTAAGGGGGCGGGCTGCAGTGCGTAAGCACAAAGCCGTACAAACGCCCCGGTTCCTAATATATAGAAATTGAGCAAATAACGGAAATTTTTTGCTTGTTAAAAGGTTTTCTATAAAGAAATTTTTCTTAAATTTTTAAGAGGGTTTAAAGCCCTAAAATAGGGGGTTCTGAATATCATATTCCAACTTTTTGTCCGTGAATAACAACTTTTTGTCCGTGAATTTTTATCATATTCCAACTTTTTGTCCGTGAATAACAACTATATTATTAAAAGTTGTTATTTTGTAGTATAATTTCATATTCCAACTTTTTGTCCGTGGGGTAAAAATGAGTAGTGAGATAACTAAAACCTTATCAAATAGATCTGTTGTAGTTCAATCAAATTCAATGATAAACAGCAAATATGAGCTTACGGAAACTCAGCAGAAACTAATTCTTTTAGCAATAGCGCAAATCAAAACAGCTGATGAGAAATTCTTTAGATACTCTTGCAAAATTTCAGAGCTAGAGCAAAAACTAGGTGTTGAGCTAAAAGGAAGCAGACTAAAAAATTTAGCTATAGACATATTAAAAAAGCCGCTTTTTATAAAAGAAAAGGATGGATGGACTGCCTGCAATTGGTTTTCAGCTTTTAAATATTACAATGCTCAAGCACGTTTTGAATTTGAAATAAGCCCTACTCTTACCCCATATCTTTTAAATTTAAGAGAACAATTTACAGCATATAATATTGAGCAAGCTATAAAATTTAGTGGAAAATATACTACAAGATTTTATCAATTTCTAATACAAACGCAACATCAAAGAAATAAAAAACGAGTATTTGTATTAGAAGAGCTTTATGAACTATTACAACTACCAAAAACTTTAAGCAGGTTTGATAATTTCAGGATAAAAGTATTAGAACCAAGCCTAAAAGAAATCAATGACAAGAGTGATATCCAAGCATATTATGAGATCACAAAAAAGATACGAAAAAAAGCAATAGAAATCACTCTAAGGTTTGATTTTAAAGAACGCCTAGTAGCTCAAACAGCTCAAGCTATAGAAGCTAAAGAGCTAAACAAATATAAAGGCAAAGAATTCTCATACTTCGGAGCGTTGTTTAAAATCGAATACCTGCAAATCAACGAAGAAAAGAACAGAATAGAAGCTATATTTATTGACCCTAGAGATGATCAAAAAGCAAGAGCAGATTTTGACAGCTTAGGGCATTTAGATAGAGCCTTAAGAGAAGCCAAAGAGCTTAAAGCAGAGATGAAATCAAACCCTGAAAAATATAAGAAAAAAGATAGAGATGTGAGCGGATTATTTTAAAATCTGCTACTTTTCAATATTCAGTAAAACTTATAAGACAAGACAAACAAAAATATAAAATTAGTAATATTTAAAATTCAAATTCATGTAAGCTAATTCATATTAAATTTTAAGTGAAAAGTTGTTATAATTCCCCTGTAATTCGGATTTAACGGCTACTTAACACATTCAATATATTCTAAGTCCTATTTTATGGGACTAGAGCAGATTTTATCAAAATCGTAATATTTTTACAGGTATTTTTAGATGTAAATCTATCTCACACAAAGGGATAATTATGTCTAAAATTTGGTTTTAGTTTAAGGCGTGTAGTCTTTAATTTTTCGAATTACAAATAATTGAAGTATTAAGAACCCCCTTTGTCCGAATTACACCAAACAAAAGGAGTTGTTAAATGAACAAAACAATTATAGCATTTTTAGTTGCACTAGCAGTGATCGTAACAGGTTGCAGCGCTTTATTTAGTGTTGGGCATGGAAATACCAGCACTATAAATCAAACAAATAATAAAAAATAAAAAGGGTAAAAAATGAATAATGAAAAACAAGAACTATATTCAAATATGATAAGAGACTTATTGGGAATTAGCATACCTCCTGAAAAAATAAACGAGAAGGTTGAAATAGAACTTCATGACTTTATTATTCAAGTCTCAACATGCTCAGAAATAATAAGTAGTTCTTTCGAATATTTAGTAAGCATACTTCCGGTATTATGGGCAAGTGCCGATCTCTTATTAGAAGCCCATGATATTTTAGAAGCAGTAGCTGAATTTGAAGGAGAACTACAGGGAGCTAAAAAAGGATTTATAGGATGCTATTTTGCCCTTAAAAATCAATACGCACAAAGAATAGAAGGTGCAGTTGCTGGCATAAAAGTATTTAATTAAATAAACAAAGTTTAGTGTGCTATTTTAGCACACTAAAAAAGATTCTTTTTCATTTCGTCACAGTCTTTTTTCGTTATTTTACAAAGCTTATCTAGGTATTGTATAGTAGTATCTTTATATTTGTTTTTTAGCTCTATAACAATTTCTGATCTATATTTTAACAAGTATACCGTTGCAACTGCTCCGCATGCTTCTATGGCACTTTCAATATTTTCAGGATTAATCTCGGAATCGCAAGCTTTTTTTGCATATTTTAAAAAATCTAGTTTATTTTCATTAGAAAGATTAACGAGATAAAGATTGTAGCAGCTTTTGGCTTCGCCAGCATTACATCTTTTTTCTATCTCGCTGAAAGTATTATCGAAACATTCGCATGCTACTTGATCTTTTTTGTTTTTACATTCTTCGTGAAAGTAAAACATTCTATTTTGTATAATATCCTGTTTGTCTACATATAATTCTGGAGAATGCTTTTTGCAATTGTCTGCGAGTAAACTTAATGGCAATAACAAACATAAAACCATAAACGATTTAATTGTATTTTTCAAACCTAACTCCTTGTTTTGTAATAATTTTTAAAACTTGAATAATTTTAACAATTTCTATCTTAATAATCAAAATTATAAGCTTTTATATACATATTTGACAGTTGTAATAACATATAAACATTTATGTTAAGAATTTAAGAAATCAATCAAATCTTATATTTTTAGAGCTTTTCTTAAACCAAATCACTCATTTTAAGCTTCCCAACCTTAAACCGGCAAATCTCTAAATTCACAAACTACGTTAAAATCGAACTCTTACACAATATGCAATGAAAAGTAGAATTTTCAATACAAAATATATCTATATACTAATACACATTATATAATTTAACATTTTATTAAGTGTGTATATATTATTATAATAATATAAAAAACAAAGGTTTTTATGAGTAATAAAATTCATAAGATAATAGACAAGATGCGAAGATCTCCTACAAGTATCAGTTTTAATGAAGTACAGGATATATTAGTTTATTTAGGTTACGAACTTAGCAATAACGCAAAAGGTTCTCACATGATCTTTAGAAAACCAGGCTATGATCATGTCAACATTCCATTTGCTAAACCCATAAAGAAACACTATATCAAGAAAGTTTTAGAACTATACGAAGAAGAGTCTATAGATTAAGATTAGCGTCAGAATAAAGATGGTCTAAGACTATCTTTTTATAAGAGTTCATAGAGCTTTTATAAAAGGACAACCTTAGAGGAACCTAGGAGATAATAATGAAACCACAAAGCAAAAACAAAGAATACTACTTAAATTTAAACTATGGCATGATAATCAACAAAGAAGATGGTGAGTTTGTAGCTTACTACAAAGAATATCCTAAAATTACAGGATGCGGGGATAATGAAATAGAAGCTATTGAGGATCTAAAAGAAGCTTTTTCTTGTTTACTTGATGTATTAATAGCAGAAGGAGAAGAGATTAAGGAGCCGGCACCGGTTGAAAAGAAAGTAAGAGTTAATGTAATCCTTCCGGAAAAGCTACTAAAATCTATTAGCGAGTTAACAAACAACAGATCAGTCTTTTTAAGTAAGGCTGCGAAGTATGCTATAGAAAACAAGATAGCTTTATAATCAAACTCCGCAATAGACGCACTTTTAGGACAAAAAACGTACTCACTAAAATGCGGAACTATTGCTAAAATCACTCCTCAAAATGCGGAAAAAACTATAGTCCGTTAGGTTTTTGATGAGTAGATGAGCCGGTTGCTCCTTAAAAACCTAACCGGAGTGAAAATGCCCATAAAAAGGCAATATTCGTTAGGTTTTTAGTGACTAGTCGACAATTTATTTCTTCAAATTTAACCGGAAAAGATAGCAAATCAAGGGTAAAAATTAGCCTGATCCGGCAACTCACTAAAATGCGGAACAAATATCAATCAAACTCCGCAATAGACGCACTTTTAGGACAAAAAACGTACTCACTAAAATGCGGAACTATTGCTAAAATCACT
>NZ_JBJJXH010000001.1:0-396178 GCF_045504005.1 Campylobacter canis
TTTTAATCTAGGCATCACTGCAAATCAAGTTACCATTTTTGCCTGCATTGTATCCGTATTCATAGGATTTTTGCTGGTTAAATTCTCTCATGTTTCAGCGCTGTTTTTTATCTTGCCTATTTGGCTTTTTGTTAGAATGGCGCTTAATGCCATTGACGGAATGCTTGCTCGCGAATTTAACCAAAAATCAGCCCTCGGAGGCTATCTAAATGAAGCTACGGACGTGATTTCGGATAGCGCTCTTTATCTGCCTTTTGCCTTTATCGCACCGTTTGATTGGGGCACTATTATGCTTATAATTTTTTTATCGCAACTTAGCGAATTTCTAGGCGTTTTGGGGCAGGTTTTAGGTAGGAGCCGTAGATATGACGGCCCTATGGGTAAAAGTGACAGAGCCTTTGCTTTTGGGCTTTTTGGGATGCTATACGCTTGCTTTGGCGAGCTTTGGCAGTGGGTTTATTATCTTGGCGTTTTGATAATAGTATTGCTTGTGATGACCTGCATAAATCGCGTGAAATCAGGACTTAAGGAGGCGTAATTATGATAAAAGATATGGTGGCTAGAGTCGTTGATTTTACATTGTGTAAAATAGCGGTTTTTATCACGGGTATTCGCCCTAGCGAGCAGCTAAAGCAGATGAGTGATCTTTCGCCTAAAATTTACTACGCCAACCATACTAGCCACGGCGATTTTTTGCTGATTTTCGTATCGATGCCCTACAAGTTGCGCAAGCAAATTCGTCCAGTGGCAGGGGCTGATTATTGGGCTAAGGGCAAAATTCGCCCGTTTTTAGCTAGACACGTTTTTAATATGTTTTTGATAGATCGCAAGTCTAAAAATCCCCTTGAATTTATAGAAAAGATGAGCGAGGCGCTAAAGACTCATTCTCTTATCATCTTTCCCGAGGGCACACGCAAGATGGATGATGACATTGAAATCGGAAATTTTAAAAGCGGAATTTATCGTCTGGCCAAAGCTAATCCAAATGTAAATTTAGTCCCTCTTTGGATAAGTAATATCCAAAACGTTCTTCCCAAGGGTTTTTGCCTGCCGATTCCGCTTATTTGTGATATTTGCGTAGGAGATGAATTCAGATACGAAAACGAAGACAAATTTGAGTTTTTGGCAAAAGCCAAAGAGGCTTTATTAAGCCTAAAAAAGGATGAGAAATGAGTAGCGGCGAGGCGATTTTAAAGCTATTTTTTGGGCTTTTAGTTATGCTGGCGCTATCTTCAACCATAGCTTTTATACTTAAAAAATTTGTCGCTAAAGGCGCGCCAAACGCTACGATCGATAACCTAACCGCGCGCATAAACGCTTGGTGGGTGATGATTTTAGTCATATTCGGCTTTGTTTATATGGGCACAAAGGCGCTTATATTTTTGTTTTTTGTCATATCCTTTGCCGCTTTGCGCGAATTTCTATCGCTCATTTACATAAGGCGCGGCGATCATATCGCTCTTGTGGCTTGCTTTTATATCATCTTGCCGCTTCAGTATCTCTTTATCCTTATGGATTGGTACTCTATGGCGATGATATTTATCCCTGTTTATGCGTTTTTGTTTTTGCCGATTTTGTCCGCTCTTCTTGGCGATCCTGCGCACTTTTTGGAGCGCTCAACCACCATTCAATGGGCGATTATGATAAGTGTTTTTTGTATCTCTCACATCCCTGCGCTTCTTATCCTTGATGTGCATGAATTTGAAGGCAAATCGGTTCTTTTAATGCTCTTTTTGATCCTTGTAACTCAAGCTAGCGACGTGCTTCAGTATATCTGGGGCAAGCTATTTGGTAAGACAAAGATAGCTCCAAATATCTCTCCTTCCAAAACTGTCGTAGGCTTTACGGGTGGAGTGATGAGCGCCAGCTTGCTTGGGGCGTTTTTGCACTGGCTAACGCCTTTTAGCTTTATTCAGGCGTTTTTTATCAGCCTTGTTATTTGCCTTATGGGCTTTTTGGGCGGACTTGTGATGTCTGCTATTAAACGGGATTTGCGCGTGAAGGATTGGGGCAATATCATAAGCGGACACGGCGGAATGCTTGATAGGATGGATTCGCTATGCTTTTCTGCGCCGATATTTTTTCATATAGTGCGCTATTTTTGGGCGTAAATTTAAGGAGTAAAATGAGAAATTTTAAAAATTTAGTCAAATTTGCTTTGCTCTTGGCGGGTTTAAATTTATTAGCTTTTTCGCCAAGCGAGCTTGTAAAGGACGCAAGAAGCCAGATCGGTGTAACGATTTATTATGATGCGAGCTACGAAAGACTTGCTTATCCGATGGGCGATGTGGATATCTCAAAGGGGGTTTGTACCGATGTGGTTGTGCGTGCTTTAAGAGAGCAAAATATCGACTTGCAAGAGCTAATCCATAAAGATATGAGCGCAAATTTTAGCTCCTATCCTAAAAATTGGGGCTTAAAAAACACCGATAAAAACATAGACCACAGGCGCGTGCCAAACATCGCTACATATCTTAAGCGCAAAGGCTACAGCGTAAGCGATAAAATTTATAAACCGGGCGATATAGTTACTTGGACGCTTGATAACGGCAGACCGCATATCGGCATAGTATCCGATAAGAAATCCCTCTTTGGAAACACCCCGCTTATTATTCACAATATCGGGCTTGGCGTGCAAGAAGAAGACGTGCTAAATGATTTTAAGATAACCGGGCATTTTAGGATTACGAATTAAAGGAATTAATATGCAAGAAAAAACTTTTCTCACAAGCGACGGAGCAGAGCTTTTTTATCGCCACAAGTCGCCAAGCGATCAGGGGCAAAATGGAAATTCAAACAGCGCGCAAAGCTCAAATTTAAGCCCCCAAAAAGCTATCGTGCTCTTTCACAGAGGACATGAGCACTCCGGACGCATGATGTTTATGAGCGAGGAGTTAAATTTAAGTGATTTTCATTTCTTTGCTTGGGATGCGCGCGGTCACGGCAAGAGCCCCGGAGAACGCGGAGATGCGCCTAGTATCGGCAGGCTCGTATCTGACGTGGATGAATTCATAGATCATATATCAAAAGAGTACGATATAGCCAAGGAAAATATCGCCGTGATCGCTCAAAGCGTGGGTGCGGTGCTGGTTGCTACTTGGCTGCATGATTATGCGCCTAAAATTCGCTGCGCGGTGCTTGCAAGTCCTGCATTTGACGTGAAGCTTTATGTGCCTTTTGCCAAAGAGGGCTTAGCGCTACTTTATAAATTCAAAGGAAATTTTTTCGTAAATAGCTACGTCAAGGCGAACTACCTCACGCACAACAAGGAGCGCATAAACTCTTATAACGAAGATAGCCTCATAGCGCGCGCCATATCGGTTAGAATTTTGCTTGGGCTTTATGAGGCAAGCAAGCGAGTTGTAGGCGATGCTGCGGCTATCACTACGCCTTTGCAGCTGCTTATTTCAGGCGATGACTGGGTGGTAAATCACGCACCTCAGCATGAGTTTTATAACTCGCTTGGCTCGCATATCAAAGAGCGCCATGTGATGAAAGGCTTTTATCACGATACTTTGGGCGAGCAGGATAGACATCTGGCGTTTAAGAAGATTGAAAACTTTATAAACGAGCGATTTAGCAAGCCTTTAAGCGAGGTTGATTGCACGCAAGCGGATAAATTCGGCTTTAGTAGAGAGGAGGCCGATAGACTAGCCACTCCGCTTTGTAAATTTCATCCTAAAAACATCTGCTTTAGTGTGCAAAGATTTGGCATGAAGCTACTTTCGCCTTGGGTTAAAGGGCTTAAAATCGGCGAAGATAGGGGTTATGACAGCGGAAGCACGCTTGATTATGTCTATCAAAACCAGCCGCAAGGCTCAAACGCTTTTGTAAAGTGGGTTGATAAAATTTATCTAAATTCAATCGGCTGGAGAGGCATAAGAAAGCGCAAAGAAAATATCGCCCATGCGCTAAATTTCGTGATGAACGAGTTAAAGCAAAAAGGCGAGCGTATAGAAATTCTCGATATCGCTTCAGGGCACGGCAGATATATACTTGATGCGCTAAGCGGTGAAATTCGCCCCGAAAAGATACTTTTAAGAGACTACGACAAAGTAAACGTAAAAGCGGGGCAGGAGCTCATAAAAGAGCGAAATTTAGAGGATATCGCGACATTTGAAGAGGCAAACGCATTTCATAAAGCAAGCTATGAAAATTTAGAAAATTTCGCAAGTGTCGGTGTGGTTTCGGGGCTTTTTGAGCTATTTAGCGATAATGCGCTTATAAGAGTCGCGCTTGAAGGCTTTGGGCGTAGCGTGCGCAAGGGCGGATATCTCATCTATACGAATCAGCCGTATCATCCGCAGCTTGAGATGATCGCAAGGGCGCTTTCAAGTCATAGAGACGGCGAAGCGTGGATTATGCGCAGACGAAGCGTGGTCGAGATGGATCAGCTTGTTAGTAGAGCGGGATTTAAAAAGATCCACCAATGGATAGACGAGGACGGGATATTTACCGTTAGCGTCGCGGTAAAAGAGTGAAATTTGTCCCATTTAAAGATGAGAAGTGAAATTTAGCCCTAAGCTTAGCCGGTTTTTAACCAGACTTGGTTATCTGCTTTGCGTAGCAACTGCATTTTACGCAAGCTACGGCTTTGCAAACTACCTTGCCTCAAAGCAAAGCTTCGTGCCCGAAATCATCTTTGAATGGGAGTATGATATCCCGTTTATCGCTTGGACGATACTGCCTTACTGGTCGTTAAATTTGCTTTACGGGCTTGGATTTTTGCTGTGTAAAAATTCTCGCGAACTAAACCGCTACACGGCTCAGTTGCTGCTTTCTCAGCTTATCGCGGTTGTATTTTTTATACTCTTTCCGCTTCAAATTTCTTGGAGTAAGCCTGAGAGTTTTGGGTTGTCCAAATTTCTCTTTGATAGCCTTGCGACCTTTGATATGCCGTTTAATCAAGCTCCTTCGCTTCATATCATCTTGTGTGTGGTCGTGGGTTCGCTTTATATATCAAAAACGAGCAAAATTTGGCTTAAGGCTATCGTTTTGGCGTGGTTTGCCCTGATAGCTCTTAGCGTGCTTACTATATATCAGCACCATTTTATCGATATACCTACAGGGCTTTTGGTGGGCTTTTTAGTGCTTGTTATAGTGCCAATTGAAGGCGAAATTTTAAAATTTAACCTCGCTCACACCAAAGCTCATCTAAAATGGGCGAGCTTTTACGCTCTGCTTGCGCTCATATTTGCCGCATTGGCTTTTTATCTTGGCGGAGCCTTTCTTTGGTTGCTTTATTTTAGTGTTAGCTTTGCTCTTGTCGGTTTTGGTTACGCTTTGTTCGGCGCACAAATTTTTCGCAAAGAGCAAAACGGCAAAATTTCATCATTTTGGCTGCTCTTGCCATATCTTATAATGGCTCGGCTAAACATCATCTACTGGCTAAATTTAAAGCGCGCGCCAAAAAGCAGTGAAATTTTGCCAAACATCTATCTTGGCTCGATCGCCGAGGCACATAAATTTGAAGCCGTTTTTGACCTTACGGCGGAGTGCGAATCTCGCCCCAAAGCGGAGCAAATTTACTTAAATTTCGCCATGCTTGACATGGTAAAGCCAAAATTTGATGAGCTCAAAGCCGCCGTAAAGGCAATGGATAGTATAATTAGCAAAAATAAAAGAACGCTCCTTTGTTGCGCACTAGGATACGGCAGAAGCGCTCTTGTGCTGCTTGGTTGGCTGGTTTGGTGCAATAAAATGAACGTAGATGATGCGATTTTACTGATTAAAAATTCGCGCCCCAAAGTTGTCATAGATGATAGCGTGAGAAAATTTTTTATGGAGTTTGGATGAGCAAATCATCGCTGGCACTTACTACTTCGAAGCTCATAAATACCCATAAGATAATATTGTTTGTAAATTTGATTCACGCCTTTATATTTTGGCAGTATCCGCACAAAATTTGGCAGGAATTTATCTTCGCCGCGCTTTATATTTTTATATTTTATCTTCATATTAGGCTTTATTTTGACGCGAAAATTTTTAAGGAATTTGCTGACGGCATGCTTAGTCTTGAGAGGTTTGACGAGAGCCTTAGGACGCTTGGACTTGTTAAGCAGATATCTTTTAAAGATAAAAAATCCTTCATCCAAAGAGATATGACCTCAAGGTGCAAAGGCGCTATGAAGCTTTGGTTTATGCTGATTGGCGTTAGCTTTGCGGCTATTATTTATACGCTTTGTCTTAAGTGGATAGCGTGAAGCAAATTTATATAAAGAGGTGTGATGAGTAGCGAGATAGAGCTAAAAAAACAAGGCGTCATCAAGCGTCTTACGAACAAGACTTTTAAATTTGACCCAAGGATAGCCGAGGGATTTTATACTGCAAGATATTTTTTAAAGATAAATCAAGTCATAAAGCAAAATTTACCCAACCGGCACGTAACTATGCAATTTTTTCAAAGGGCTAATAACATCACTTTATGCGGTATCGATGAAGCCATAGCGATCGTACATACCTTTGCTAAAGAGCCTGAAGAGCTTGAAATTTATGCGTTAAATGACGGTGATATCATAAATGCAAACGAACCTGTTTTAAAGATAAGCGGCAAGTATGAAAATTTCGGCTTTTTAGAAAATATTATAGATGCCACACTGGCTCGCAGAAGCTCGGTAGCTACGAATGTCGCTAGAGCCTTAAAGGCTGCAAACGGCAAGATAGTCTTTTCTATGGCGGATAGGCAAGATGACATCTCAACGCAGATAGGCGACGGATACGCCACTTATGTCGCGGGCATAGATCGCGTTTCAACCGACGCTCAGGGCTTTTGGTGGGGCGGCAAGGGTATGGGGACTATGCCGCACGCGCTTGTTCAGATGTGTGGGGGAGATATAGTAAAGGCGTGTGAAATTTACGCTAAAACATTTCCCGGCGAGCTTGTAACGGCACTTGTTGATTATAATAACGACGTGATCACCGATGCACTTTTAGCCGCAAATGCGCTAAAATCAAGGCTTGGTGCCGTTAGGGTCGATACATCTCAAAGCCTTATAGATAGGTATTTTGAGGACAAAGACACAAGCGGATTTGATCCGCATGGAGTCTGCAAAGAGCTTATTTTTGCACTTCGTAAAGCTCTTGATGAAAATGGCTTTAATCATGTTAAGATAGTCGTTAGCTCGGGCTTTACTCCTGAAAAAATTGCTGAATTTGAAGCGCATGATACGCCTGTTGATATCTATGGCGTGGGAAGCTTTACCGTTAGAAACGATACTTGCGGATTTACGGGCGATCTTGTGGAGCTAAACGGCAAAGCAGAAGCCAAAGTTGGGCGCCGAAATTTCATCTCCGAGCGCTTGCAAAAAGTAGAGTTTAAAAAGTAAATTTAGGCGCAAACGAGCTAAATTTGCGCCTGTAAGTTTATTTTATAGATTCAAGAGCGCTGCAACACTGAGCCGAGCCTATATCGCAGCCTTTTTTGAAGTAAATTTTAGCCTTTTCAAGATCCTTTGCGACCCCGCTTTCAGCAGGCGGCATGTAGTATGTGTAGCCTGCAAATAGGCATGATTCGACTAAGCCGTGTTCGCAGCTCTTGTCAAAATACTCAACAGCTTTGGCAAATTGCTTTTCTTGATAATATGCAGAGCCTGCGTATTCACATCCAATGGCGATCTTGGCTTCGCAAGCTTTTGCTGCGTTATCTTTATCTTTTACGTATTTTCCTGAAGCTTCATGATCTTTTTTTATAAAGGCTAGCAAATAATACTCAAACGCCTTTATCTCGTCTTTTTTGCCGTATTTGTCATCTTGGTAGATTTCACCAAGCTTTGCGCATCCGTCAAATCTATCGCCCCCGCAAATTTGGCTTAGAATTTCGATCGCTTTGTCTATGTTTTTCTCGACACCTTTGCCGTCTCTATAGCCCATCGCTACAAATTTGCAACCGTCATCGTAGCCGCCGTTGCAAAGCTTTGAAAATATCTCAAAGCCCTTTTTAGGATCGTGCTGCGCGCCGTTTTTGCCTTCGGTGTATGAGTATCCTGTCCATAGACATCCTAAATTTGAGCCCAAATCGCAAGCTTTTTGGTAGTATTTGACGTCTTGTTTTTCATAAGCGTAGTCTATACAAGCGGATGCATCGCCGTTTTCACAACCTTTTTCAGGGCTTACGGCTGTTTTGTCTTTTACTTTATTGCAGCAATCGGATCTTTTACCAAATGATATCTCGCAGCATTTTTCATAAGCCTGCTTTGCAAGCCCCGAGTCTTTTTTGACATCAGAACCCTTTCCGAACTCATAAAGCTGCCCAAGCTCTTTGCAAGAAGAATCAACTTTTTCTTTATAGCAACCTAGCTTGAAGTAGTGCTCCGCGTCTTTCCACTGACCTTTGGACTTTGCCGCTAGCCCGTTGTTGTGATTTGGTCCGGCTTGTGCTACCGACAAGCAACTAAATACTAAAAACAGGGTTAAAGCTAACTTTTTCATAGACTCCTCCTTGCGAGTAAATCTGTAAGAATTATAACTTTTTTAATATATTTTTAATCTAAATTATAACAACTTCCGTTTTTAGTTCTATGCCGAATTTTTCCAGCACTAGTTTTTTGGCTAAATTTATGAGATTTATTGCATCATCAAAGCTTGCATTATCAAAATTTATTAAGAAATTTGCGTGTTTTTCGCTAAATTTTGCTCCGCCGATAGAATGTCCTTTTAGCCCTACTGCTTCGATAAGTCTGCCTGCGTAATCTCCCGCCGGATTTACAAAACAGCTTCCAAAGCTGGCTCCTTTTGGCTGGTTTGAGCGTTTAAGCGCAAATTCGCTTGCAAGTGCGGAGTTAAAGCCTTTTGTCTCTTTAAATTTGGCTGCAAAAACAATTTCGTTTAGCTCGCAATATCTATAAGCAAATTTTATCTCTTCTTTTTTAACCCAGCCTCGTTTTAAACGGACCTCAAGCAGATTGTCACTCATGGAAATTCCACAAAGCCCCGCGTTCATCTTGATCATGCCTCCAAGGGTGCCGGGGATATTTTGCAAAAACTCAAAGCCTGCTAGATCGTGCTTCTTAGCAAAATTATAAATTTTACCGCTCTTTGTAGCAGCACCTATCTCTAAAATTTCGCCTTCAAGCTTTATATAGTCAAATTTATCGCTTAAAATCGCCATCGGTGAAGGATTTAGCGAAACTAAAAGGTTATTTCCTCCGCCTATTATCACGCGACCTTGCGTATCATCTTGTGTGCTATCTATGAGCAAAACCTCGTGCACGCCACCTATTTTAACGGAAGTAAATTTAGAAAAGTCAATAAGCCTAGTCATTGCACGAAATGCGGGATAAATTCGATCATTCGGATAGTAAAATCAACCATCATGCTCACCATCCAAGGCATGAGAAATATGATAACGACGACTACGAGGATGATTTTTGGCACGAAGCTTAGCGTCATCTCGTTTATCTGCGTGGTCGCTTGAAAAATGCTGATGATAAGACCCGCGCTAAGACCTGCTAAAAGCATAGGAAAGCTAAGATAAAGTGCGGTTTTAAAGGTCTCTATGCCCAGTTCGATTAGGGTTGATTGCATTTAGCTAAACCTTACGTCGTTGTATTCGGTTGGCACCAGATAGTCGCGCGCGTCGATTAACTCATCGTAAAAGCCGTGCTTGTAGCCTATCTCAAACAGCTTATTTACAGCGTTTAGTTGCGTTTCGTTCATCGATACGGAGCTATCGTTTGCATATAAATTCAGATAAATTTTAAGCTTTTCTTTATCGACTCGGATCAAATTTCGCTCCATGAGCATGTGCGATAAAAACGGCTTATGCTCGGTTGCGATTTTAACGGCTTTGGTAAGCACTCGCTCGCACTCTATGGCGTCGGTTATGGGAAGTGAACGACGAACAGCCATGCCGCCAAGCGGAAGAGGTAGATCCCCGCCTGAAAACTCCTGCCATATATCCCAAATTTCACGCTCTACGCAAAGCTCTTCGCTAAAAGTTAAGATGCTTTCGTGTATGAGCACTCCTGCATCTACTTCGCCGCTTAAAACGGCGTTTTCTATCTCTAAGAAATTTTTATAAACTATGCGCGCCTCAGGATATGCCACGCGAAACAAAAGCGCGTTTGTGGTGTGTTTGCCTGAGAGTGCGACCTTGAAATTTCGTTTTAGAATTTTATCTTTTTTCTTTACCAGTTTTGGTCCGTATCCCTCTCCAAAACTAACCGCGCACCGAAGCAAAGCGTAGTTATCTCTTATAAGCGGATATAATCCAAAACTAATCGCAGTAGCGTCGTAAGTGCCTTTAAGCGCCTCGACGTTAAGCGTTTGGATGTCTAAAGCAAGGTTGCTAAAACGCAAATTTACAGAATCAACCCAGCCGAATTTTATCGCCATATACATAAAAATATCGTCCGCATCTGGTGAATGCGCTACGCTAATATCTTTAAAATATCTCAAATTTAATCCTTTTTAGGATTATAGGTTAAATTTTATGAATAGTTGATTAAATTTAAGTTTCAAACAAGCTTTTATATCTTGAATAATAAAATTTGCTTTATTGCGATACAAGTTCTCGGCAAAATTAAATAGATTCGTGGAGAGTACTATAAAAAAGCATTGTTTTTTAGCGGATGTGCGAGTATTTTTGACGGCACGAGTCGGTATATAAACCCTAGTTTAAAGCAACTAAAAGGGCAGCATATATCTTTGGTCATTGATCGTATTAAGTATTTTCCTCATGTAGATATCGGTATGCTTAGCAATAAGTATTATATATACAAAGAGTGCGAGTACAAGGGAGACAATATCACTTATAACGGATACGGCGTGATTTTAAGTCGCCAGCCGATTTACCACTGCGGAAATATGCACTTTGTTACCGATAAGGACGGCTTCATCAAAGACTACGTAGAAGAGGGCTACAGATACCATGACGACTATCAGAAGTATTTTAAAGATCTGATAATAATCAAGAGATAATTAAGGAGAGATAATGAAATTTAAAATTTTAACCGCGATACTTGCCGCTTTTGCTATGAACTGCTTTGCCGAGGTTCCCCAAGATGTTGTGAATAGATATTTTGAGCTTACGGATAACGGCAAATTTAAAGAGGCGATTGATCTCATGATGCCTTATGCAGAGCAAAAGGACGATGACGCCGAGCTTAAAGTAGGCTATGCTTATGAAGCGAGGCTTAAAAACTACAAAGACGGCATGATGTGGTATAAAAGATCGGCAGACAGAGGAAATCCCGTGGCTAAGTCGAATTTGGCGAATATTTATTATCATATGTTTGATTATAAGCAGGCCTTTAAGCTATATGAACAAGCAGATAAGCAAAACTACGCACCTGCGGCGTATATGCTGGGTATTATCTACTACGACGAACAAGGCGATATAAAAATCGGAAGAGACTTAGTAAAGGCGGTGAATTATTTTAAAAAGGCGGCTGATTTAGGACATGCGGGGGCTCAGTATATGCTTGGAATTTGTTACATGAACGCCCACGGTGTAGCTCAGGATCTAAAAGAGGCTAAAAGACTTTTTACTCTTGCGGCTAAAAATGGAAACAAACGGGCTGAGGAGATGCTTAATAAAATTAATTGATCAAATTTGCGGCTTATATGGAAATCTTTATAAAATCGCAACTTTTATAAATTCAAATTTACAAAAGAGCTATATTTTGGTAGCTCTTTTGGCTTTATCGTGATTATTTATTTTGGTTTTAGGGCTTTAAGCTTTTGTGCAAATCAAATATAAAATTTAAACTTCAAATTTCAAATAAACGAAAATTCATCTCAAATTTGATAAAATCAGACAATTTATTACAAATTTAAAGGCAGTAAATGGCAGCTGAAAAAGACGACAAGAAAAAGTTAACCCCCCTAGAATCCGAATCCGACAAAAAGAAAGCTCTTGATCTGGCGTTAAAACAGATTGATAAAGCTTTTGGCAAGGGCACTATGGTGCGCCTTGGAGATAGGCAAGTAGAGCCTATAGACTCGATAGCTACGGGCTCGATCGGACTTGATCTGGCTCTTGGCATAGGCGGCGTTCCAAAGGGTAGGGTTATAGAAATTTACGGACCTGAAAGCTCGGGAAAGACGACCTTAACGCTTCATATCATCGCCGAAGCTCAAAAAGCGGGCGGAATTTGCGCATTTGTCGATGCGGAACATGCTCTTGACGTAAAATACGCTTCAAATTTAGGCGTTGATACGGACAATCTTTACATATCTCAACCCGATTTTGGCGAGCAGGCTCTTGATATCGTAGAGACTCTTGCAAGAAGCGGAGCGATCGATCTTATCGTAGTTGATAGCGTCGCTGCACTTACGCCAAAAAGCGAGATAGAGGGCGATATGGGCGATCAACACGTAGGACTTCAAGCAAGACTTATGAGCCAAGCCTTAAGAAAGCTAACCGGAATCGTGCATAAGATGAAAACCACCGTCATCTTCATCAACCAAATTCGTATGAAGATAGGCGCTATGGGGTATGGCACGCCTGAGACTACAACGGGTGGAAATGCGCTTAAATTTTACTCTTCCGTTCGTCTTGACGTTCGTAAAATAGCGACTCTTAAACAAAATGAAGAGCCTATCGGCAACCGAACGAAAGTAAAAGTAGTGAAAAACAAAGTCGCACCTCCGTTTAAAACGGCCGAATTTGACATAATGTTTGGCGAAGGAATCAGCAAAGAGGGCGAGATAATCGACTATGGAGTTAAGCTTGATATAGTCGATAAAAGCGGCGCTTGGTTTAGTTATAATGCGAGCAAACTCGGTCAAGGCAGAGAAAATGCCAAGGCGTATTTAAAAGAAAATCCTGAAGTGGCCGATGAGATCGTAGCTGCGATAAAAGGATCTATGGGAATTGAGCACATCATAAGCGGTGGTGGAAAAGATGACGAAGATAGTCAAGAAACAGGAGATGAATGATGATTTTTGTAGATGATGTTACGGCGTTAGAAGTTTTAGACAGCAGAGGAAATCCGACTGTACGCGCTACGGTTGCACTAAGTGACGGGACGGTTGCAAGCGCTGTCGTGCCAAGCGGAGCCAGTACCGGCAAGCGCGAGGCTTTGGAGCTTAGGGATAAGGATAGTAGATATTGCGGTAAGGGCGTGCTAAAGGCGGTTAGCAACGTAAATGAAGCTATAGCCGAAGCGATAATCGGGCTAAACGCTTACGATCAAAAATCAATCGATGATGAGATGAAGAGGCTTGATGGGACCGATAATTACTCAAATTTAGGCGCAAATGCCGTGCTTGGCGTATCTATGGCGGTTGCTAGAGCGGCTGCAAAAAGCTTAAATATACCTCTTTATCGTTATCTTGGCGGAGCGAATGCGAGCGTGCTTCCCGTGCCGATGTTTAACATCATAAACGGCGGAGCGCACGCAAATAACAGCGTGGATTTTCAAGAATTTATGATTATGCCTTTCGGGTTTGAGAAATTCAGCGATGCCCTAAGAGCTGCGGCTGAAATTTATCAGGTTTTAAAAGGAATTTTAAACGAGCTTGGTCACAGCACCGCAGTTGGCGACGAGGGCGGATTTGCACCGAATTTAAAGGATAATGAAGAGCCTCTTAAGATCATAATGCAAGCCATTGAAAAAGCTGGATATAAGCCGGGCGAGCAGATAAAACTGGCTCTTGACGTGGCTGCAAGTGAGCTTTATAAAGCGGGCTCTTACGAGCTTGAGGGCAAGAAATTTAGCTCTGAAGAGCTTATAGAATACTACGCAAAACTTTGCGATAAGTATCCGATATTTTCTATCGAAGACGGACTTAGCGAGGATGATTGGGACGGTTGGGCGAAGCTCACGGCTAGACTTGGAAGCAAGGTTCAGCTAGTAGGAGACGATCTTTTCGTAACTAATGAGAAAATTTTACGAGAGGGCATTAAAAAAGGCGTTGCAAACGCGATTTTAATCAAGCCAAATCAGATAGGAAGCGTAAGTGAAACGATGCAAACTATCCGCTTAGCGCAACGCAAGGGCTATCGCTGCGTCATGAGTCATAGAAGCGGCGAGAGTGAAGATAGCTTTATAGCTGATTTTGCCGTAGCGATGAATACGGGTCAGATAAAAACGGGCGCAACCTCAAGAAGCGAAAGAAACGCTAAATACAACCGCTTGCTTGAGATCGAGCTTGAGACAGATGAATTTTTAGGAAATGAAATTTGAGTGAAATTTTAAAAGAGTATGACGAGAATGAGATAAAGAGATCATACTCTTTTAAAACTATTATTAAGATTATCGGATTGCTTCTTTGTGTGGCTCTTTTTGGCATATATGTGGGAAATATAATGTTTGGCAAGAGGTCTTTAGATGTAATGCTTGGGCTTCAGGATCAAAAAGAGCAGCTTAAAAAAGATGTGGAAATTTTAAAAAAGCGCAATGCCGAGCTTCAAAAGTCGTTTTTTGAGCTAAAAGAGCTTGAGCCGCAAGATAGTAAATAACTGGAGTTGATATGGGTAAAATTTGGTTTTTTGTATTGGTTTTTTTAAGCTTTAGTTTTGGTAGGGAAAATCCGTTCGTGCCGACGGGCGAGTTAAATACAAGTGTAACTACGACAAATTCGGTTGAAATTTTAACTCCTTTTGAAAAGCAAAACATAAAATTCCCGAGCGATGCAAGGAATTTTATCTCTATATCGGTTAAGTATAAGAGCGAAGACGGAAGTATCAAAGAAAAAGTTATCGATGTAAATAAGAGCATAAATTGGAATGATGAACTAACGCTAACAAAGACTCTGTCGCCTGCGGTAGTGCTAAAGCCTGATGTGTCGGTTACTAATGAATTGGACAATAAGGTGATTTTAAAGAAAGAAGTAAAGCCTGATGAAGTTTTTGATTTCAACACAACTATTGTAGGCAATATAAGCAAAGATAAATTAATGGATATTGTTATCGATCCGGCTCCTGTTAAACCAGAAATTCAAGAGCCTTTAAAAGTTGTTAAATTTGATAGGGCTGATTTAGAAATATACCCTATGAAGATCAAGGTTATTACCAAGGATATTAAGATTAAAGATTTTATGATTCTTAGAGATAATAAGATAGTAATAGACCTTAAAAGTTCAAAACCATTTTATACAAAGATTGCTGAAATAAATTGCGGTGCTTTTAATAATGTCAAATTTGGTGCCCATAATGATTTTTATCGTATAGTTATAACTCTTGACGGTAGATATAAATATGCGATTGATGCTAGCGAAGAAGGATATTTATTGAAGGTTAAAAAATAGACCTTTTTTAACCTTCAATAAATGTATGCCAAATAACATCAAAATTTGTCGTTTGTCTTAATTTTGTTATTACCAAAGATATCCTCTGCTTGTTATGACCTTACATAATAAAGAAAACTGATTACTCAAATTTGTTTTACAGCTTTTTAAGTTTTGTGTTTTTATCTGTATTGAGAAATGGAAATATATACAATTTGTTTTTGATTTATCAAAGCTATTGTTTAAAAACCATACTTATACATTATAATGTAAATTTTAAGCATAACCCAATTATGAATTACAAACATAAAATCCACTAAATACTTAATATTTGAACTAAAAATTAAATTTAAAGTAATAATAAAAAAGTGTTTCGAATAGTTACATTGAGACAATTGTTTATATGGCTGTTTTTGACAATATCGCTTTTGCTATAATCCTAATAAATTTTTAATAAATTATAAATTATTAAATTTATAATTTGTAACGGTTTAGTTACTATTTTTATTATTTAAGGTTATGTATATCTAAAATTTATATTGAGAATTATATGTAATAGTAATATATTATCTTTTTAATATTGGATATCAAATAGTGAATTTACAAGATTTATAGATAGTAAATTTATAATTTATATATAAGAATATTATGATACTAAAACAACATCAAAAAAAACTCAAAAATAATATTTCGCTTACACTTAAATTTATAATAGTTTAAAAAAATATGTATTAATATTTCATTTAAAATAGGATTAATACATTAGTTCTTGTATTTCTCTTGTCATGAAAGGAGGGTATAAAGACGAGAGCTAGATTTGATCTTTTCTCGGTATAAAAAGATCAGATTTAAGGTTAAATAGCCAGAACCTTAATAAATTTGGCTTTAATTTTTTAAATCTAAAGATTAAATTTTAATATTTAGATTTGTACCGATAACATAATTTTTGAAAAATGTTGTTTATAAAATTTATGAAGGAGAATGAGATGAAACGAGGTTGGTTAAAATTTATAACCTGTAGTTGTTTTCTTGCTATGTGCGCTATATCTCCTCTAAGCGCGGACGACAGATATGAGGAGCCTTTTGAGCAAGGAGAAACGTTTCAAAACGACGGCGTTGCCCCAAGAACTTTGGAAGATTATGTTGGGCATGAAAAAGAGTACTGGGAGTATTTAAAGAAAAATCACCCGGTTTTTCACTATGAAAAAGAAGGTAGGCTTGTAGGTAAATACGGCTTAAGCGATCGTGTGGAGGAATTTATTGAGATAAACCATGGTCCTGATTATGCTAAAGAGAACAATATGGAGCATACCGCAGTTACTTATCGTCTTGGTATGGAGTCATTCCTTGACTTTCCAAACAAATTCGTAGGGCATAAAAAATGCGGCGAGTGCCACCCTGCTCAATATATGCAATGGGAGCGCTCACGTCACGCTAAAACCATAAGATGGCCAGAAGAGCTTGAAGAGGTAGGTGGAGATGTTAAAAAAGGACTTCCGGGAGCTATCGAGACAACTCCTATCCTTACTACAGGTATTCAGCCTGATGATGTATACGGTATCATAGGAACCCCAAGAACAAAATACGGCTTCCTTGATAAATGGTTGGTTCGCGGAACATACCACGTTGAAGACGGAAATTTAAGCGATCTTAGCGGTAAACTAGTAGCGGGTGGTAACCAATACTCAGTTTTATGGGCTAAATTCCTAACTCCTGAAATGACTAAAAAGATAGCAGAATTCTCTCCGGGATTCCCTACTAAAATGGAAGATTTCGGCAAGAGCGGTTCTCATATGTGGGGTATGAACTCATACGGCGCATCAAATAGAAAAAATTTCAAATTCCAACCTGCAAGTGCGTATTGCGAAATTTGTCATACATTTAAATTCGACTTTAAATCTAAAGATGAATTTTATGCGGCTCTTGGCGATTCTAAGAAATTAAGAGAGCATACTATAACAAAAGGTATTAGCTGCGAGGAGTGCCACGGTGCGGGAGCTCACTTATACGGAGCTAGGGGTGCGGGTATGCCAAGTAACTGCGAAAGATGTCACCAAAGATTTGCTTGGCATAAAGCAGACTCTGAAAAGAACCCAAGAAAACAGTTTAATGCATACTTTAAATCATCTTGTCCATCTTGCGGAACCGAAGGTGCTCAACTGTTCAACTCTGCTCACTATGATGAAGGTATGAGATGTAACACTTGCCACGATCCACACGAAGTTACAGCTAACGACTGGAAAGACGGCTATACATTAACAGGACTTAAAAAGACTTGCGAAGACTGCCACGAAGTTCAAAAAAGCTTCTTTAAACAAGGCGGAATCCACGCGAAAGACAATTGTACAGGATGTCACATGCCAAATATGATGAGTTGTGAGAACTTCGCAGCTGTTCAAAACCCTGACAAAGGTGGCTTTGATAACGTTCGTGCTTCACACATCTGGAACATCATGGTTGATAAAGATAGAAAATCAATCAACCCGCCTGAAGGCAAACCAAGAGATCCTATGACCGTAAAAGGTTGGACACTTGATAGAGATGAAAACGGAAGATTCTTCGTTGACTTAATGTGGTCTTGCGGTAGAACAAGCTTTAGCGATCCTAACCTAATGGCTCCTGGAGCTAGCGGTTGCCATAGCCCTGTTCAATCAACATTGCCTGATAAGCTTAAATTTACAGATCAAGCTATGATTTATGACCTAGTTATGGAATGGCAACTTCCTGTTAAAGACGGCTACTCAAAAGTAGAGATCGCTCTTAGAAAGATTGATCGCGGTATGAGTAACAACAAAAAACTTACAACAGATCAAAAAGCTAGAGTTATATCTTATGCAAGACAAGCCGAGGATATCTTAGAAAAACTCAAAAAAGACGGTTCTTGGGGTGTTCACGGACCTAAATATTCTTTGAAACTAGTTGATGAAGCTTTGGTTTACGTTGAGCAAGCAACAAACATCTTAGAAGGTAAATCAAAATAAGCTAAACACGGCTGCGGGGCAAAAATATAGCCCCGCTATACCTAGTGACGGTTCATTAGGATATATGGAGGAAAGAATATGTATGGATTATGTATAAGATTGATGATATTTTTTGCTTTAACGATATCGCATAATCTTTTTGCTAGTATGGATTCGCCTTTAAATTTTGGTATTGAAGGGGCAAAATCGCTTAGTATCAATCAGGCTGAGAAGATGCTAGGTCAAAAAGATACATATTTTATAGATATGAGTTCGCCTGCGGGTCGTCTGTTTGGACATATTCCCGGAGCGATTTTAAACAATGCGGACGAGTTGAATGCATCGTTATTGCCAAAAGATAAAGAGGCTCATTTAGTATTTTACTCTGATAATAGAATGAGCTTTGATAGCAGCGTTGCAGCAAAGACTGCTAAAGATTTGGGCTATAAAAATCTCTACATCTTAACCGATGGCGTAGAGGGATGGTCAATAGCCGGAAATAAGATAGAAAAAGTAGGTAAATCAAAAAGAAAGCTAACCGAAGAAAAGATAGAAGATTTTGAAGATATGGTTCACGGAGGAAGACTATTTGGTCAAATTCCTTCTTGTAGAGATTGCCATAGCTCGGAAAAAATTCTATTTGCTTCAAAAGAGCAACGCGAAGAGCTTTTTAAAGATAAAGATTTCGTAAACGACAACTGTGCAAGCTGTCACAAAGATGTGAAAAAAGATTTTATGGGAAGCGTTCACGATGAAGCGTCTCATAAGAATTTAGATCCGAACAAAGAGCTTCCTAACTGCTCTGATTGTCACGGTATTCACACGGCGCAAGCTAGAATGAAGCTTGATCTTAAGCAACTTAGCGAGCAAAAATGCGGCTCTTGTCACGAAGAGCAACAAAAGCACTATCACGATACCTTCCACGGTAAAGCGCTCTTGCTTAACAAGCCGGGCGATGCACCAAGAGTTGCGGCGTGCTTTGATTGTCACGGAACACACAACGTATTTAAGATCGATGATCCAAGATCAACTTTGGCTATGACGGAAAATCGTATCAAAACATGTGCCGAGTGTCACCCTGGATCAAATGAGAATTTCGTTAGCTTTGTAGCTCACGCGGATCATACGGACGGTGAGAAATTCCCTCTTTTATATACGGCGTATATATTTATGACGGGACTTGTTATAGCGGTATTTAGCTTCTTTGGCTTCCATACATTGTTGTGGTCAATTAAGCTTATTAAAACTAGACTTGAAAATCCGGTCGCTTGGAAAAAAGCAAGAGAAGCAGCTCATCATGATAGAGTTAAAGTTAGACGCTTTAGCGCATTCCATATGTGGCAGCACTTCTTTATGGCGGCTTCATTCCTTGGACTTGCGTTCTCGGGCTTACCGCAAAAATTCTATACGGCTCCTTGGGCTCAAGATATGATGAATTTAATGGGCGGACCTATCATGGCTACTCAAATTCACCATATTTCGGCGGTTATTATGTTTGCCGTGTTCTTTAGCCATATAGCCGAAATAATCGCTAAATGGGGTAAATATGAAGGCGGTGTCTTTGGCGTAAACAGCTTGATGCCAAATATGCAAGACTTAAGAGATATGAGAGACCACTTCAGATGGTTTATGGGTAAAGGCGAAAGACCTCAGTTTGACCGCTGGACATACTGGGAGAAATTCGACTACCTTGCGGTGTTCTGGGGTATGTTTATCATCGGATTTTCCGGTCTTGTGTTGTGGTTCCCTACTTGGTTTTCAAATTTCTTACCGGGTTGGGCGCTAAACCTTTCGACTCTAGTACACTCAGACGAGGCGTTGCTAGCGACAGGATTTATCTTTGCGATCCACTTCTTTAACACTCACTTTAGAGCGGACCGCTTCCCTATGGATACGGTAATCTTCTCAGGAAGCTTAACTGCCGAAGAGATGAGACAAGAAAGAAGCAAGTGGTATGACCGCTTGATGAAAAACGGAATGTTTGATAAATTAGTCGAGAAAGAAGATAACTTCAAATCATACAGCTTCCTAGCTAAACTCGCAGGATATGCGATGCTAGTAACCGGTATGGTGTTCTTATTTATGATGATCTACGCGTTTATAGCGTAACACTTATCCCCGCTTTTGGCGGGGATTTTTCTTTTTATACTTTTTAAATTTCATAATCCCGCTCTTAAAATTGTATAATCTCTCAAAGGATTAAATTTGTGGTATAAAATTTTCATCTGGCTAAAAAAGCCGAGTAATACTCTTTGGGTTATGCCTGCTCTTGGCGCGGTCATCGCTATAGTATTTGCCTTTATGGCGTTTTTAGGGACTTTTTATCTTCCGCCCGAGCTTTTGCCTGATATTAAGCGAGATATATTACAAGGACTTCTTGACATCATAGCTTCAAGTATGCTTGCAGTTATTACCTTTTCGCTTTCCATTATGGTTTCTGCTTTTTCTAGCGCTTCTGCAAACGCTACTCCAAGGGCTACCGAGCTAATAATGGCCGATGACAATACCCGTATAACGATAGCTAGCTTCATATCGGCATTTATCTATGCGGTGATCGCTAAGATAGCCCTTGGGCTTGAATACTACGGTCAAAACGGCAGATTTATACTATTTATAAGTACGGCTACCGTGCTTGTCTATCTTATCTATACGCTTATAAAGTGGGTTCATACGCTCTCGCATCTTGGTAGACTTGGAAATACTCTTGATAAAATTTATAAGGCTACCGCAAAAGCCATGAAGAACCATGCTTTAAGCCCAAATTTGGGAGCTTGCTGGAGTCCAAACGACAAAGAGCCCGATATGGCGCTTTACTCTAAAGGCACGGGTTATCTAACTCATATGAATTTAAACTATCTTTATAATCTATCTAAAAAATTTGGCTTTAAAATTTTTATTGATGTAAGATCGGGAGATTATATCTTTAAGGGCGATGAGCTTGCATTTTTGTATTTTGATGAAGATACCGACTTAAGTGCAAAAGAAAAAGAGGGCATGCTTGCTCAAATTTATGAAAGCTTTGTTGTAGAAACTCAAAGAAGCTTTGAGCAAGATCCGAGATTTGGACTTATCGTGCTTAGTGAAGTTGCGCAAAGAGCCCTGTCTCCTGCCGTAAATGACCCTGGAACGGCATTTAGCGTGCTAAATTTGATAGCCAGACTTTTGCTTGACGAGAGCGTCTTACAGGATAAGGACAAAGCATATATTTATGACCGAATAGGCGTTAAAGACCTTGATATAAGCGACTTTATAACTCAAAGCATAGATGCCATAGCTCGCGACGGAGCTTCAAACGTAGAGGTAGCTCTTAGGGTTCAAAAGACGCTTTTTGCCGTATACAAAAACAGCGAGGATGAAATTTTAAAATCCGCTTCCAAAGCTCAAGCCAAAACGGCTCTTGATAGAAGCTTAAGCGTGCTTGTAAGTGATTTTGACAAAGCAAGATTAAGTAAGAAGTATGGTGAATTTTTCGGTTAAGCTGTCTTAAAATTTTAGCAACTTTATACTTATTTACAAGCGCCAAAAGACTTGTTTAAATTTTTAAATTGAGCAATCGATTCGCTTTTGCCATTAAGTGTGCCAGATAAGCTGCTGTTCAAGAAGCCTTTGGTTTAGTCTATATCCTTGATAAAGCAGTGTTTGTTTAAAATTTTGTGACATGTTTTAGTACTCAAGGCTTATTGAGGTGCTATTTGATGTTTATGGTTTAAACTCAATTTACTTATCCCAAAACTCTTTTAAGGTTAAAATTTTGCCTAAAATTTGGCAAAAACTTAAAATAATAAATTTAAATATTTTGATAATAAATATAAAACAAATCCGCCTAGCATTTAAGATTTTAAAAACTAACTTTTGGTAAGATGTTTCAGACAAATTTATTTCAAAGGAGCTTTTATGAGCGGCGTTGCGTTAATCGTGTGTTTTGTTATAGCTATAATTTTGATGATTTGGCTTATATCAAAGGTCGGAGTGCATCCGTTTTTGGCTATCATGCTTATATCCTTGGTTCTTGCGATCGTTGCGGGCATTGATCTGGTTAAGATACCTGGAATTATCGGCGACGGATTTAGCGGGATATTTAAAAGTATCGGTATAGTCATCATCTTTGGCGCGCTTATTGGCATGGCGCTTGAAAAGACAGGTGCTGCTTTAAAATTAGCCGATATGGTCGTAAAATGCGTAGGCGAAAAGCATCCTGAAATGGCTATGCTTATCATGGGTTGGATAGTAGGAATTCCCGTGTTTTGCGATAGCGGTTTTGTCGTGCTTGATCCGATTCGCAGAGCCATAAGAGAAAAGATCGGCGCAAGCCCTGTCGGCATGGCGGTAGCTCTCTCGGGCGGTCTTTACACCTCTCACGTATTTGTTCCTCCGACTCCAGGACCTATAGCCGCAGCGGGATTTGTAGGTATAGGCGGAAATTTGCTTCTTGTGATTATGGTTGGTATCGTAGTTTCTATCCCGGTGCTTATATCAGCTTACCTTTACTCTAAATACATAGGTAGTAAAATAACCATCAAAGAGGATTTAAACGAAGTAGGCAAGAGCTATGACGAGCTTATCAAAGAATACGGCAAGCTTCCGTGCGCATTTTTAAGTTTGGCTCCGATTTTAGCTCCTATCGTTTTGATGGCTCTTGGCTCGATAGTAAAAATCGCAGGTATGAAAGGTGCGATCGCAAATTTCTTTTTATTCTTAGGAAGTCCTGTTATAGCGCTTGGCGTAGGCGTTGTGTTTGCCGTTATCTTACTTGTAAATACGGGCAAGATTAAAGAATTTAACCTAATGACAAACGACACGCTTAAGATAGTAGGACCGATTTTGTTTATAACCGCAGCTGGATTTGTTGAATTTATGAAAGCGAACGCTCACGTTATAGGCTCGGTTGGAATATTCTTTCCGTTTCTTATATCCGCTATCATCAAGACGGCTCAAGGAAGCTCAACCGTCGCGCTTACTACTACGGCGGCGATTATGGGATTATTTACCGACAGCACATCCATGATGACGGCTCTTGGGCTTACTACGGAAATGGGTGCTGCTCTTACCGTTATGGCTATCGCAGCGGGAGCCATGACCGTATCTCACGCTAACGACAGCTATTTTTGGGTTGTTACGAATTTCAGTAAGATGACACCTGAACAAGGCTATAAGACCCAAACTACCTTAACTCTTATTATGGGAGTTGTGGGTATGGCGACCGTTTGGTTGGCTTCGCTTATATTGCTATAATTAGCAAGTGATTTCTCGGCTAAATTTGAACTTACACTAGAGTCAAATTTAGCCTAAATTTTAATTTATATGCGGCGATGCGAGCCGTGAAAGATCATGTAAGGAGAGTTTATGAGAGTTTTAGTAGCTATTGATTCTTTTAAGGGTTCGCTAAGCTCGTTTGAGGCGGGCAATGCCGTAAAAGAGGGTATTAAAGCGTTTTGCGACGAGGTTATCGTTAAGCCCATAGCAGACGGCGGCGAGGGTAGCGTGGAGGCTTTAGCCGATGCTCTTGGCGGCGAATTTATAGAAGCTATCGTACAAAATCCTCTTGGCGAAAAAATCCCCGCAAGATACGCTATCGCAGGCGAGCTTGGAATTTTGGAGATGGCAAGCGCCAGCGGGCTAACTCTCATAGAAAAAGAGCGCAGAAATCCTAACAAAACAAGCACCTACGGCTTTGGTCAGATGATAGTGCATGCGATAAACAAGGGTGCGAGAAAATTCATCATAGGTATCGGCGGAAGCGCTACAAATGACGCAGGTACGGGCATGCTAAGCGCGCTTGGATATGAATTTTATGACGAATTCGGAAATTTGCTTGAAGGCATAGGCGAAAATTTGATTAAGATAACTAAAATTTCCGAAAAAAACGTTATGCCGGAGCTTAAGGAGTGTGAATTCCTAATAGCATGTGATGTGGATAATCCTTTATTTGGTAAAAACGGAGCGGCTTATGTTTATGGACCTCAAAAGGGGGCTGATGAGAAGATGGTAAAGGAGCTTGACGCGGGACTTATCAGCTTTGCAAGCGCTACGAGCGAGCATTTTTCAAGCGAATTTTGGAATTTTAAAGGTGCTGGAGCAGCGGGCGGACTTGGGTTTGGGTTCGTAAGCTACTTAAACGCCAAATTAAAGCCGGGAATTGACATCATAACGGAAGAAATTCGCCTTGAAGATGAGGTTAGAAAGGCTGATTTGGTTATAACGGGCGAGGGTAGGCTTGATTTTCAAAGCTCGATGGGCAAGACACCTACGGGGGTTGCAAAGATGGCAAAAAAATACAACAAGCCAGCAGTAGCACTTGCAGGATGCGTGATGGACTGTGCGTCAAGCTGCAATGAAAGCGGCATCGATGCGTTTTTTAGTATACTAAATGAGCCCTTAAGTCTTGAAGAAGCTATGGATAAAGAAACCGCAACGAAAAACATAACACGAGTTAGCGAACAGGTTATGAGGCTTTATAGAATTTAATTTTTAGTATATAAAATTTTCTTTTTATGATACTTATTTTATTTGAATAGCTTGAAGATCTATCCTGATTTCAACTTTGTCGGATATCATATTATCGGGAAATTTGTCTCCTAATTTAAAATGTGTGCGAAGCAAATTTCCTTTAATGCTAAAACCTATTTTATTTATGTTGTCTTTTTCTTTGGCATGCCCATTATACTCAAAGTCAAGTCTTATAGGCTTTGTAACTCCCTTTATAGTAAGATTTCCATATATTGTTCCTTGACTTGGACCGTCATTTTCAAATTTTGTCATTTTAAAGGTTATATATTCAAAATTTTTGATGTCAAAAAATTCCTCGCTTTTTAGGTGCTTGTCTCTTTTGGCATGTTGAGTATCTACAGAATTTACTTTTATGACTGCATCTAAATAGTGGATTATATTTTTATTTTTATCGTAATTTAGATTAATATCATATTTTGTGAAATTTCCATAAACTTTTGATATTTTTAAGTATTTTACTATAAAACCTACATTACTATGCTCCAAATCGACCTTGTAGCTTGAAGCATATATGGTGCTTGTGGCAGTTGTTATCAAAAATAAAATTCTAAGTAAATTTTTCATTTTAGTCCTTATTTCAGTAATGCAAATCCGATTCCGATTTTATTTGTGTGTCTGTTGTAGTCAATCAAGCTCTCACCGTATCCGCTGAAATATTTCACATATCCATAAACTCCGCTGTTTCCAAACGGAAATAGCCATCCTGCTTCGGCAGCACCTTTGTTTGTGCTATCAAGACGCAGGTTGTTGCGAAGCATAAGAGTTAGTATGTGCCCGCGGTAAGGAAACGCTATATTTACATCCGCCACGCCTATATATTTTGTTATGCCGGGATTATCGTCTTTGCCGTCAGGATCAGGCAGTCTCACCCAACCTCGCGGTATGATTATAAATTTGCCTGCGTAAAATTTGGCGCTTGCGTAAATTCTATTCCACGAGCGTGATTTTTCACCGCCTTGTCCGTTGCTCTCGTGTAAAAGCCCCGCCCTTATGTAGTCAAGCTGAGGTAAAAATTCAAATTTCGTAGGAAACGTTACGAAAATTTCAGGTCGGTAGTTGGTTTCTCTAAACGGCGTTGAGCTCTTTGCCGTCTGCCACCACGAGCTTTGCGAGTAGCCAAACGAGATGGTTTCGTTCATATCAAAAACATCATGAAAGAGCGGCTTTTGGATACTAAGCTGGAAATTTGTCTCAAATTTCTTTCTGCCTTCTATATCCTTAAACGCCGTAGTCGCAGGCAAAAGGTAGTTAAGATGGTGCATTTTGATGCCTAAAATTTCATCTATGTCATAAGGCGCTTCGCTCTCGTATATCTTAAGAGGCTCGTTGGTTGCCGCAATCTTTCTTTCTTCTGTAGTAGCGTCCGCGATCGTTTGAGATGGCGCTATGATGCTTTTTTCAAGCTGTTCGCCGTTAGCCTTGATAAACGAACGCTCGGCTGAGAGTTTGTAAAATTTCATTGCATTTGCTGTGTCGCCCTTGCTTTCAAATTCCTGAGCCATGTCGTAAAGTTCTTGTGCGCTTTGAGCAAACAAGCTTGCGGACATAAGCGCTATGATTAAAATTTTTCTCATATTTTTACCTTTATCGCAACTTCGTAGTCGCTAAAATAATTTATATTAAAAAACTCTTTTTCATCTTCAAATTTTACTTTTTTACATTTGCAAACCGAGTGTAAAAGCCCGATCTTATGCTCGCCTTTTTCGTAAAATTCTTTTGCTTTATCTGCCAAATTTGAGTTAAAAAATCCGCACAGCGAGTGTGTGTGATTGTCATCTTGCGGGATAACTATATCAAATTCTTTCGTAAATTTAAAAAGCTCTTCTATGGTATTTGCGGTAACGAAGGGCATATCCGCAGGGATTATAAAAACACTTTCGTCTTTGAAATTCGACAAAATGCTCGCTAACGCCAACATCGGCGAAAAATCGTCCGTAACTTTGTCTTTGATGAGTTTTAACGGCGGATCAAATTTCTCAAATTTCGAGCTTACAAATACGTTATCAAAAATTTGGCTAAATTTATCCACTTGAAAGTGCGTAAGCGTGGCAAAATTTCCAAACGGCATGAGAGTCTTATCCTGCCCCATGCGCGAGCTTTTGCCTCCTGCTAAGATAACGCAATGTTTCATTATTTTCCTTTGAGTCCTTTTGCTCTTTGTAAAGTGCATTTAAAGGAAGTTTTCAGCGCTTTGTCGTCTAAAATTTTAAAAACTATCTTAAATTTAATCGATTATTGTGCCGCTTTATAAGTTAAATCTTATTAAATATCTAACTTATCGGCGTTTTTGTGCCAAATTTAATCGTAAAAGCACAAATATTTATTAAATTTAAGCCGTTTTTCTTGGCGTAACCCTTTTGAAGCGACATACATAACTGGCTAGGCTATAGCGGTTTTAGTGGCGATAGCCGTTGTAAGCTTGATAATTATCTTTATCGCAAAAGCTTTAAAAATTCTCTAGCTTGCTCGTATTTGCCAAATCTTAAAATTTACTCCATTTTGCAGCCAAATCGCCGCCATGAGAAAATAAATCTAAAATTTACAAATCCCTAGGGTCGGCTATCTTGCCCGCTATTGCGCTTGCTACGGCTACGGCTGAGTTGGCAAGGTAAATTTCGCTTGTTCTATCGCCCATTCGTCCTACGAAATTCCTGTTCGTAGTTGCTACGCACCTTTCGCCCGCGCCTAAAATTCCCATATATCCGCCAAGACAGGCTCCACAAGTCGGGTTACTCACTACTGCGCCCGCTTCCACAAATATATCCATAAGCCCCTCTTTTTGTGCGGCAAGGGCGATTTTTTGCGTTGCAGGAGTTATGATAAGGCGAGTTTTGCGCGCTACTTTTCTTCCTTTTAGAAGTTTTGCTGCGATTCTAAGATCGCTTAAGCGCCCGTTCGTGCAAGATCCGATAAATACCTGATCTACCGCCAGATCGTCTTTGACCGCCTCTCTTACGCTCTTTCCGTTGCTTGGTAAAAACGGATAGGCTATGACGGGATCTAAATTCGTAACGTCTATTTCTAAAATTTGCTCATACTTTGCGCCTTCGTCGGAGTAGAAAAATTTCGGTTCGCAGCGTAAATTTTTATCTTTTAAAAATTCTTTTGTTATATCATCTACCGCGATAATTCCGCTTTTGCCGCCCGCTTCTATCGCCATATTGCACATCGAAAATCTTGAGTCCATGTCAAGCGCTTCTATCGTCTCTCCGCTAAATTCAAGCGCTTTATAAAGAGCGCCGTCAACTCCGATTCGCCTTATGATCTCTAAGATCAAGTCCTTACCGTAAACATGCTCGCCAAGCTTGCCTTTAAATACGACTTTGATCGTAGGCGGTACCTTAAACCAGTTTTTGCCCGTTATCATCGCATACGCAAGATCGGTTGAGCCCATGCCCGTTGAGAATGCTCCAAGCGCGCCGTGGGTACAGGTATGAGAATCAGCACCTATTATCACGTCTCCCGGGACTACAAGTCCTTTTTCGGGCAAAAGCGCATGCTCGATACCCATATCTTTTTCGTCAAAATAGTGCTTTAAATCGTGCTTATAGGCAAAGTCGCGCGAAATTTTGGCTTGATTTGCGCTTAGGATGTCTTTGGCGGGTATGTAGTGATCCATGACGATTGAAAATCCGTCAGGATTTGCAAGTTTTGTCGCACCGCTTCGCTCAAACTGCTTTATAGAAATCGGAGTCGTGATGTCGTTGCCGATTACCATGTCTATATCGCACTCTATTATCTCGTTTGCAAAAACTTCGCGTCCTACGTGGCTTGAGAATATCTTTTCGGTTATTGTCTGTTTCATGTTAAATTTCCTTTTTGAATTTAGTCTCTTTGCCTAGCCAAATAGGTCTGATTGCGAGTTGCAAGAGCGCATAAATTTACCTGATTTTATCAAAAATTTGTTAATTTTTCATATAATAAGCCTCATGAAATACGCAGTTTTAAAGCAGATACAAAAGTTTTTATCCGAATTTAGAAAAATCACATCCGTTAAACGCGTCCAAGATATGGTGATATTGATGTGTTTTGATGGTAAATTTGAGCTGTTTTTTGATCTTTCAAAATCAGCTTCATCTATCTACACGAACGATGAATTTATAGCGATTAAGGAGTATAAAGCTCCTTTTGACGTGGCGTTAAAAAAGCGGTTTAACAACTCTAAAATTTTAAGCGCCGAGGTTCTTAACGGCAATAGAATTTTAAAATTTTGCTGTGTTCAGGAGGGTTCTTATAAAAGCAGCAAAAGCAACCTCTATCTTGAATTTACAGGTAGATTTACAAACGCCGTTATAACCGATGAGAACGATGTGATAATCGAAGCTTTAAGGCATATTGAAAATAGTTTTAGAAGGATTAAACCGTCTAAAAAATTAATCCGGCTCGAGCCCATAGAGATAAAAGAAAAGCCCGTCGGTGAAATTTCGGATTTTAAGAAGTTTTTTAAAGAGGAATTTTTAAAGCTAAATGAGAAAAATTTAAGCGACTTAAAAGAGGTAAAAACAAATCAAATTTTAAAAAAATTACACTCGCTTGAAGAGAATTTAAACTCTCTTGAGAAAGAGGACGAGCTAAGCAGACAAAGTGAAATTTTAAGCGCAAACGCAACCGTTTTGCTTGCAAATTTGCATAGCTTGAAAGAATTTCAACGAGATATAAAACTAAGCGGTTTTAATGGCGAAATTTTAAATTTAAAGCTTGATGATAGCCCTAAAAATAGTGCAAATTTATTTTTCGCTAAAGCAAAAAGACTCAAGCAAAAAGCAATCGGCGTCATAAACGAAAGAGCAAATTTGAATGAAAAAAAGGAGTTTTATCTAAATTTGCTAAATTTGATTAAAAACGCAAAAAGCACAAGCGAGCTTGAAATTTTATACCCTAAACGAGCTAAAAATATAAAGCAAAAAGAGCAGATAAGCGACAATATCGATATTTTTTATATAAACGATTATAAAATTTTAGTCGGCAGAAACGAAAAAGGTAACGTAAATTTGCTCAAAAACGCAAAAAAAGACGATATTTGGATGCATTTAAAAGATATTGCATCATCTCATGTTATTATTAAAACGTCTAAGAATTCGCCCAGCGAAGATGTGCTTAAGTTTGCCGCCAAACTTTGCGTGGAATTTAGCGTAAAGGGTGCGGGCAGATATGAGGTTCATTACACAAAGCGCGCAAATGTCAGAGTAAATGACGGAGCGCATGTAAATTATACGGATTATAAGACGATAATAATACAAAAGGAGTAAGGGGGATAAGATGCCCGTAACGCCGCTTGGAAATACGATTTATATAAATCAAAATATGAATGTCGTTGCAAATAAGCAAGCAGATATGCAAAATAGATTTGACCTGCAAAGTCTAGCCGCCATGACTCTTAAAGAAGACGAAGACAAAGAGGTTGTGCAAGTAAGACCTACCGAAGAGACTTATAAAATCGATCCTCAGCATCAACACGAAAAATCGCAAAGCGATCAGCGTGAGAGTGTTTTTGAGGGTGAAGAGGAGCCAAACGGCGAAGGCAGTGTGGCGCAAGATGACGATGAGAGCGAGATAATTAGCCAAGATAGAATTTTAGATATTAAAATCTAAGCAAAATTTTTATAATATTTCCAAATCAAAAAGGAAATTTTATGAAAACACGAGTAATTACCGGCGTTATAATGTTTTTGGCTATTTTGATCGTATTTCTTATCGATAGCCATCTGCTAAATTTCGCTGTTTTGGGCGCTGTTTTATTTATCTCGTTCATAGAAAGCGAGAGATTATACGGAATTCACGAGAAGTCATTAGTGCTTATCGCTATGATTTTTTATCTGCTAACACCTTTTTCAAATCCTGTTTTTATAGCGCTTTTGGCGGTATTGCTCGTTTTAAGCGTGCTTGTTCATTTTAAAAGCGAAAATTTAAAATCCGTCTTGCCGTTTTTATACCCGATGACTCCGATATTTCTTATCTGGATGCTTTATGATACATACGGTATAGGATATCTTGCGTGGATGATATTTATAGTTATAGCTTGCGATAGCGGGGCATATTTCATCGGAAAGCGCTTTGGCAAGCACTCCTTTAGCCCGACTTCGCCTAATAAAACCTGGCAAGGAGTAATCGGCGGCATATGCGCTGCAAGCGTTGCCGGAAGCGTGTTTGGCTACATAATAACCGAAGCCTTTTTTCATAGCTTGCTTACAAGCTTCTTTGTGGGCGCTTTTAGTGTTTGGGGCGATCTGTTTGAGAGCTATTTAAAGCGCAAAGCGGGAGTTAAAGATAGCGGCGATCTATTTCCTGGTCACGGAGGCATGCTTGATAGGATAGACGGGTATCTGTTTGGCGTAGTTGCGATGCTTTGGATGCTTTCGTGGTAGTTCTAGGCTCAACCGGCTCCATAGGCAAAACCAGCTTAAATTTAGCTCATAAATTTAATATCGGCATTGAGGCTATTAGCTGCAACTCAAACTACGAGCTTTTAAACGAGCAAATTTTAAAATTTAATCCCAAATTTGTCTGTATAAACGACGAAAATTTGGCTAAATTTGTTAAGCATAAGCAGGTTTTTACAGGAGAGCAGGGTATTTTGGATATGCTTGAAGCTTGCAAGTCTAAGCTTGTGATAAACTCTCTTGTGGGTTTTGCGGGGCTTGCTCCAAGCGTAAAAATCCAAAATTTAGGCAAAAAGCTAGCATTAGCCAATAAAGAAAGCCTTGTAGTGGGCGGTAAATTTCTAAATGCAAAAGAGATAAATCCGATAGATAGCGAGCATTTTGGACTGAAATTTCTACTTGAAAACAAAACTCCCGTAGATAGCCTCATCATAACCGCAAGCGGCGGAGCTTTTTACAAAACTCCTATCAAAGCGCTAAAAAACGTAACGGCAAAAGATGCTCTAAAGCACCCAAACTGGGATATGGGCGCTAAGATAACCATAGATAGCGCGACGATGGCAAACAAGCTTTTTGAAGTTTTAGAAGCGTTTTGGCTCTTTGGCACAGATAGGATAGATGCCCTAATAGAGCCTACGTCGATGATTCATGCGCTTGTAGCCTTTAAAGACGGCTCAACCACGGCTCATCTTTCAAGAACTGATATGAGTTTAGCGATTGCGCATGCTGTTTTGGGTGATTTAAATGCGTCAAATGCAGATCAAAAAAATAAAAAATTCAGTCAAAACATAACTGCGAATTTAGATCTGCTTGCGCTTAAAAACATAAAATTTCATAAGATAAATTTAAACAAATATCCAATTTTTTCGCTTAAAGACGAGCTTTTGGCAAATCCTGATTTAGGAGTTGTCGTAAATGCGGCAAATGAGATCGGAGTGTTTAAATTTCTAAAAAACGAGTGCGAATTTTTAGAAATTTCAAGAGTGGTTTTAAAAAGCGTTAAGGAGTTTAGAAATACTAAGATTACGAACCTTAACGAGCTTTTTGAGATAGATAAAGAAGTAAGAATTTGGGCTAGCAAAGAGATAAAAGGATATAGATGAAAAAATACGAAGGGTATAAATTTAGGTTAAAAGATAGCCTTATAGGCGTTCAGTTTTTATTCGTGGCGTTTGGTGCGCTGGTTTTAGTGCCGATTTTGACGGGGCTTGATACGAGCGTGGCGCTATTTACGGCCGGTATCGGAACTCTTTTGTTTCAGGTTGTTACTCGCAAAAACGTTCCGCCGATATTTTTGGCAAGCAGCTTTGCCTTCATAGCTCCTATAACTTTTAGTATCGAGAAGTGGGGACTCTCTGCTACGATGGGCGGACTTTTTGCCGCAGGGATTTTTTATGTGGTGCTTAGCTTTATCGTTCGCTACCGAGGCGAGGGCTTTTTGCACAAATTACTTCCGCCTGTGGTTGTTGGGCCTGTGATAGTTACTATCGGACTTATTTTGGCTCCCGCTGCGGTAAATATGGCTATGGGCAAAGGAAATGAGGTCCTTTACAGCCAAAATACGGCGATGAGCATAGCCTTTTTGTCCTTGCTTGCTACGATTTTGGTTATGATGTTTGGCAAGGGAATGATGCGACTTATACCGATTCTTTGCGGTATAGTGGTTGGTTATGCGGCTTCTTATTTTGCAGGCATTGTTGATTTTGCACCGATTGCAAAGGCGAGTTGGTTTGCGGTGCCAAATTTCACTACGCCTAGCTTTAACTTTGACGCTATCATTTATATGGTGCCTATAGCTATCGCGCCTGCTATCGAGCACATCGGCGATATGCTAGCTATCAGTAACGTTACTAAAGAGAATTTCTTAAAAAATCCGGGGCTTAAAAACACTCTTTTAGGAGACGGGCTTGCCACTTCTGCCGCTTCTCTTTTCGGCGGTCCGCCAAATACGACTTACTCCGAGGTTACGGGTGCGGTAAGTATCACTAAGGCATATAATCCTGCGATCATGACTTTTGCTGCGATTACGGCGATCTTGCTTGCATTTATCGGTAAGCTTGGAGCCGTGCTTGCTACGATTCCGACTCCTGTTGTGGGCGGTATCATGCTGCTTTTATTTGGTATCATCGCTTCTGTCGGTATAGAAACACTTATAAAGCACGAAGTTGATCTTGCCGAGCCAAGAAATATGATCATCGTTGCGCTTATCTTTGTTTGTGCGATAGGCGGCATGGTGCTTGACTTTGGCGTGGTTAGCTTTTCGGGTGTGGGTCTTGGTGCGCTAGTTGGCATTGTACTAAATTTACTACTACCAAAAACCAAGCATTACGAGGGCTTTTAGAGGTGATTTTAAGATATATATTCGTATTTTTTGCCTTTTTTATAGGTCTTTATGCGCAAGACTTTAAACATACGTTAATTAAAAAAGGAACCGATGATAACAACACCTTACTCTTAATCGGAGGCATTCAGGGCGATGAGCCGGGCGGTTTTTTAGCAGCTTCTCTTGTAGCTACCGACTATAATATAACATCAGGAAGCGTTTGGGTTGTGCCAAATTTAAATTTCATAAGCATATTAAAACGAAGTCGGGGAACAAAAGGCGATATGAACAGAAAATTTCAATATATCGATAAAAATGATCCTGACTATGAAGCCGTAACCGATATAAAAAAATTAATTAGAGATAAAAATGTTTCTTTGATCTTAAATTTGCATGATGGAAGCGGTTTTTATAGGGATGAATTTATAGATAAAGATAGAAATCCAAATAAATGGGGCAATACTGTAATTATAGATCAAGCCTTTTTAGAAAATGGAGTTTATAAAAATTTGCAAGGTATAGCCGAGTCTGTAATAAAGTCAATAAATCTCAAGCTTCTTAATAAAGAACACAGGTATCACGTGAAAAATACAAAGACTAAAGAGGGTGATATGGAGATGTTAAGATCTCTTACTTACTATGCTATAACTCAAGGTAAGTCCGCGTTTGCAAATGAAGCTAGTAAAAACTTAAATGCAGAGCAAAGAACATACTATCATCTTCTCGCCATAGAAGAGTATATGAATATGATGGGTATAAAATTCACTAGGCCTTTTGACATTAGCGTTAAAAGCGTTAAAAATGCGATAGAAAAAACTATAGATGTTAGTCTTTTTAATGATAAATTTATCCTCAGTCTTAAAAATCCTAGATCTAGCATCAAATTTATCCCTCTTCCAAAAAATGAGAAATTAGAATTAAATGCATCAAATCCTATAACTGCTGCCATAGAGTATAAAAACGGTTATCAAATCAGATACGGAAATCGTCTTTTGACAAGTATAACTCCCGAATTTTTTGAGTATTCAAATTCTTTTGATGAGATATTGGTCGATGTTGACGGAAAGAGGCGTATAGTTAAGTTGGGTAGTAAAATCTTAGTTAAAGATTTCTTTGAGATAGATCAAAAAGAAGGAGCGCGTGTCAATATTATAGGCTATACTTCAAAAAATACCGATGAAGCGGGGCATAAGGTAAGTAAAAATAATATGATGACATCTTTTTCTTTGGACAAAAGCGGCAAGATTTACCGTGTGGAAATTTATGAGTTAGGCAAGAAGGATAAATTTGTCGGTATGATTTTAGTGGAATTTGTTAAATGATTTTAGGGATAGAAAGTAGCTGCGATGATAGCTCTATCGCGCTTTTTGATATCAAAAATTTAAAGCTCATATATCATAAAAAGATATCTCAAGACGAAGAGCACTCCAAATTTGGCGGAGTGGTGCCCGAGCTTGCCGCAAGGCTGCACACTGCCGCTTTGCCAAAGCTGCTTGAAGAGATAAAGCCAAATTTTAAGGATATTAAGGCAATTGCCGTTACAAACGAGCCCGGACTTACCGTAAGCTTGGTGGGTGGAGTGAGTATGGCAAAGGCGCTTAGTATCTCGCTAAACGTGCCGTTAATCGCAGTAAATCATCTCATAGGGCATATTTATTCGCTTTTTTTAGAAGAAGAGGCGCGCTTTCCGCTTGGTGTGATGCTCGTTAGCGGCGGCCATACAATGATACTTGACATCGATGAAAAGGGAGATATCAAGCTACTTGCTTCCACGATGGACGATAGCTTCGGCGAGAGCTTTGATAAGGTTGCCAAGATGCTTGATCTTGGCTATCCGGGCGGAGTTGAAGTGCAAAATGCAGCGCAGCGATGTGTGCAAAAAGACAGGTTTAAATTCACGGTTCCTCTTTTGTTTGATCCTCGCACGGCTTATAGCTTTTCAGGGCTTAAAAATCAGGTTAGGGTTGAGATAGAAAAGCTAAAAGAAAGTGGAAATTTAAGCGAGCAAGATATCAGCGACATCTGCTACGCTTTTGAAAATGCAGCCTGCGAGCATATTTTAAATAAGCTTGAGAAAGTATTTAACGAGCTAAAATTCAGGCGTTTTGGCGTAGTGGGCGGAGCAAGCGCGAATTTAAATTTACGCTCGCGAATTGAGAATTTATGCTTTAAATTTGATTGCGAGCTTTTGCTTGCACCACTTAAATTTTGTTCTGACAATGCGGCCATGATAGCTAGAGCAGGGCGTGAAAAATACCTTAAAAATCAGTTTGTAAAATTTGATGAGCTAAAGATAAATCCGCGTGTTAAATTTGATGAGGGGTGAATATTTATTTAAAAATATCGTTAGAGTTTAAACTTTTAAAATTTCAGCTATCTCTACTTTTAATACTTTTGAAATTTTATAAATATGCTCCAAATTAAAGTGTTTATTATAGCGGTTGCTTTCGCAGTTTGAATAAAAGGCGACCGATTTTATATCTATGCTTAATGCTAAATCAAGCTGGGATATGCCATTAGTTTCTCTTAAATTTCTTATATTTTGCGATATTTTCTTATAAAAATTCAAAATTTCATCATCACTAAAGTTCTTAAATTCATTAAGCATTTTTTATCCTATAGGATAAATATTAAACAAAAAAAGGAGGCAAAATGGCGTTTAAGGGTTCATCAGCCAAAAGCTCTGGCACAAAAAGCTACTCATCAGCTAGAGCTCATCAAAAAGTAGGTCAAAGTTTTGGAGGATACACTAAAGTTCGCACTAGCAATGGTGGATTTAAAATGAAACCTACGGAGAAGAAGTCATAATAAAAATTAAAAGCTATGATTTTTTGTCATAGCTTTTTAAAGTTAAGGATAGTAATGAATTATATTTTTGGTGGTTTTATTGGTATTTTATTAGGCATATCGCTTTTTAGTAGCGTTTTGGCGGGTACTCCTGAACTTATTATGATTATAGTTGCATTTTTTGTTGGAGCCTCTTTTTTAAAAGGTATTGTGGAAACGTTGTTTGATATATTTAAATAAAGTTATTTATGTATGTGTTCTTTTATAAATTCTAAAATTTCATCTTTTTTATCTAAGAATTTGTTTGAAATCACGATAAATTCGTTGCTTTTTAGATTTTGCACGGTATAAAGCGGCGAATTTTTAGTTTTTAGATCTATCATCACGGCACCCGCTTCGCTAGCTATAATTTCACCTGCCGCGTTATCCCAGATACAGCTTGGGCTAAATCTTGCATAAATTTCAGCCGCGCCCTCGGCTATTTTGCAAAATTTGATAGCGGAACTTAGTCTAAAGGGCTCTAAATTTAGGCTTTGGGCTAGCAAATTCGGGATTTTATTTTTGCTATACCTGCTAACGGTTATTAAGCTTTTACTCGCTTTGTTTGATACGTTTTTTAAATTTTCTTTTGAAAATTGTGCATTTTGATCTTGATAAGAGCTGAAATTTGGCAGTTTTTCGTAGTGCAATCCTTGATTCTTGATTGCATAAAAAAGCTCGTTTGATATCGGTATATAAATCACGCCTAAAATCGGTCTAAAATCCTTGATAAGAGCTATGCAGACGCAAAATTCACCTATCCCGCTAATAAAATCATTTGTGCCGTCAAGCGGGTCTATAAGCCAAAATTCATTTGCATTTTTATCTAAAATTTTCTCTTCCGAGCAAATCGGCAGACCGCTTGAGCTTAAAATTTCAAAAATTTTATCGTTTGAAGCAAGATCGGCTTGAGTAACGGGTGATTTATCGGGCTTTATGTAAATTTCATAGCCTATTTTTTCTTTCGAGTCGTTTTGCTCTGGGCTGTTTGAAATTTTGCTTTTCTTAAAGGGCAAATTATCTTTATCAATCGGTATATTTTGCATTAGCGCTTGTTTTAGCTCTTTATCTAAGTCGCTTTTGTAGAATTTTAAAATCTCTTTTCCGCCCTCAAAGGCGGCATTTTTGGCTAGCTCAAGTAAAAAATTCAGGTCTTTCATTTTAATCCAAATTTATAGATATAGCATAAGGCAATCAGCTTAAAATTTAAACTTTGCCCACTTTGATTTTTATCAAGGGGGCGGTTGCTCAGAGTTACAAGGCCCGCTCCGTCCCCTTTAACCCCACCTAGGGCAACGTTATAAGTTGCTGTGCTTTGCACAGGTTTAAAAATCACTTCGGCGTTCGGTTTGTTTCTCCGACATAAAGCTGTCTAGGACGAACGATCTTAATCGTATCTTGCTCTTTTAGCTCTATCCACTGGCTTATCCAGCCCGGTGTGCGCCCGATCACAAAGATAACGGCGAACATATCGTTTGGAATCGATAGCGCCTTTAGTATAAGTCCCGAATAAAAATCCACGTTCGGATAAAGATTGCGCGAGATGAAATAATCATCACTCAGTGCGATCTCTTCGATCTTTTTGGCGATTTTTAAAAGCTCGGTATTTATGCCGATCTCATCAAAGAGCTGATCGCACATCTTTTTAAGCACTCTTGCGCGCGGGTCGAAATTCTTATATACTCGGTGCCCAAAGCCCATGAGTCTAAACGGATCGTTTTTATCCTTTGCGCGTGCGATGTATTTTTCTACGTTTGCTACCGAGCCTATCTCTTCAAGCTGGCGTATGACACCTTCGTTTGCTCCGCCGTGCGCCCATCCCCAAAGAGCTCCGATGCCTGCCGATATACACGCATACGGATGAGCGTGTGTTGAGCCTACGGTGCGAACTGTCGTGGTTGAGGCGTTTTGCTCGTGGTCGGCGTGAAGCATGAAAACCGTATCAAGAGCCTTTACTTCGATAGGTTTTAAATTCACGTGCTCATAAGGATAACTTCTCATCATATAAAGAAAATTTTCGGTAAATCCGCGGTCTAAATTCGGATAAATAATAGGAAGCCCTCTTGAGTAGCGATAGCTAAACGCGGCTATGGTAGGGATTTTGGCAATTATTCGCATAGCCATTTCATGATATTCTTCGGGTTTGTCCATATTAAGATGATCGAAATAAAACGCACTAAGCGCAGAAACGCTAGCTTGCAAGATCGCCATAGGGTGAGCTTTATCCGGAAAAGCGTCAAAAATTTTCATCATGCCTTCGTGTATAAAGGAGCGCTTTTTAAGCTCGAGTCTAAATTCATCATACTCTTTTGCGTTAGGCAATTCTTTGTTTAAAAGCAGATACGCGACATCAAGGAAGGTTTTGTTGTCGGCTAGATAGGCTATATCGTATCCGCGGTGCATAAGCTCGCCTTTAAGTCCGTCTATATAGGTGATAGACGAGCGGCACATCGCGGTTGAAGTGTATCCGCGGTCAAAGGTAAACATACCCGTTTGGCTGAAAAATGTCGATATATCTATGACATCAGGGCCCATAGTGCCTTGTAAAATCGGGAATTCGTAGCTCTTGCCGTTTCTGTTGTCCGTAAGCGTGACGGTGTTTGACATCTTTACTCCTTTGAGATTGCTCTAAAATTTTTCTTTTGGGAATTCATCAAAATTTTTATACTTATCATCACTATTATAGCCTGAGTTAGACTTGCAAGGATACAAGAGAAGTAAAATTCCTCGCTTATGTCGCCTGATTTGTGAGCTATGGTAGCAACGGCTATCAAAAGCGTAAGCGGCATAGAGTGAGATAGTGCGTAAAGCATGGTCTTTTTAAACCCGAGCAAATTTAAAAATACAAGGCTTGCTATCATCCTAAAACCTATCATTACCGATACTATCAGCATCGCGTTTTTGATGATACCGTCCATAAATAAAGCGTCAATCTTAAAAGTAGAGCCGATATATATGAAAAATGTAGGTACCAAAAAGCCAAATCCAAAGCTTGCAAGCTTATGCGGAAGGTCTTTTTTGTGATCAAAAAATGTCGCTATAAATGTGCCTGCGACAAAAGCTCCAAAGGCTATCTCAAGATCAAGATAAAGCATAAGTGCGATAATGCCGAAAAATAGCGCCATAGAAAGCCTTATGTCTTTTTCGGCGTTATCATAATGAGGCATAAGCATGACTTTTAGCTGAGGATACCACCAAAAAAGCACATTTAGCATCTTAAAGCCAAATGCGCTAAGCAGTAAAAATCCTCCAAGGTAAATGATAGAAAGTGCCAGCTCGCTTCCGGCACCAAATTTCAGGTATGCCCCAACAAACGTCAAAAGAACTATACTTACAACTTCACCTATGGAGCCGACAAGCATGCCTAAATTTAGCCATTTTTCTTCTCTCCCATACTCTTTAAACAGCGTAAATATCATACCCACGCTCATAAGCGGTATGATGAGGATAAAAAGCGGTGTTAGATCAAAGCTAAACGTAATTATAGATGAGAGCAGATAGAGGAGTGCTATGTATATGAGCCCTGATTTTAGGATTTTTTTATCGGTTGTAAAAAATATCTTTAGATCAACTTCGGTTCCTGCTAAAAACATCAGGTAGAAAAACCCGACTTCGCTAACTATGTGAAATATGTCGTTGTGCCCTATAAGTCCAAAATACCCCGCAGCCGCACCTAAAATGATCTCAACCGGAGCGATTGGGATACGCAAAATTTTAGAAAAATACGGCGAGGTAAATACTATAAAAGCAAGTGCTATTAGTATGCTAAGACCGCTAGTGGCAGAGTGTGGCAAAGCTATATCTCCTTTTTGTAAGCTCTTTTATATCGCTGCTTGCAACTTCACCTTTAGCCGTAAGATAATCTCCTATCACGATAGCCTCCGCGCCGTAGTCAAAAACTTCATATTGACGCTCTTTAAGCACCGCTTCGCGGCCGCCTGCTATCATGACTCTTGCGTTTGGCAAAGCCTCTTTCGTGTCTTTTATGATTCTTAGCGCCTCATCTTGGCTTAGTTTTTCTTGTTTTATAGGAAGTGCCGCGTGCGGGATAAAGAAATTTATAGGCGTGGAAAACGGATCAAGCTCTTTTAGACTATTTCTAAAGCTAACTCTATCCTCGTTACTCTCGCCAAGTCCATATATACCCCCGCAACAAAGCGCCAATCCTGCCCTTTTGGCGTTTAAATTCGTCTCAAATCTCTCATCCCAAGTGTGCGTAGTGCAAATTTTAGCAAAGTATTCGCGGCTGGTTTCAAGATTGTGGTTGTAGCTAAAAACTCCCGCACTCTTAAGCTCTTTAAGCGCTTCGTAGCTTGCCATTCCGTTGCATGCGATCAGCATTAAATTCGGAAGCTCTTTTGAAATTTCTTTTGCCGCGCGGCAGATAAGTTCAAGCTTGGTGTCGTTTAAATTTTTACCCGAAGTTACTAGGCAAAAGCCAAGTGCGTGGTTGTTTGAGGCGATTTTAGCCTCGTAGATGATTTCTTCGATTGTTTTTAATTTGTATTTTTCTATTCTGGCGTCTATCTTTGCGCTTTGCGTGCAGTAACCGCAGTCTTCCGAGCAGTTGCCGACATTTAGCGAACAGATCGCGCATAGCATAATTTGTTTCATAAATTCTCTTTTTGTTGATTTTATAAAAATTAACATTATACAAAATCAAAGCTTTTATCTGTTTAAACGTGCCTTGTTTTGGCTTTTTGGTTGTAAAATTGAGTTAAATCTCTACTTTGAATAGGCTAAAATTTAGCCGTTTGAATTTTGATTAATCTTAAGCGTAAAAAGAGATATTAGCTTGGTTATCGTGTCGGCAAAGGTGGAAATTTTGGCGGAGGCGGCTCAAGCGGTAAAGCGGCTTAAGATATCAGGCAAAGTCTCTAATACTAGTTTTACTCGTTCGAAATTCTTTGTATAGAGGGATGGGCTAGTGATTATCCCTCTATTTGCTTTTTATTCTTGCACTTTACGCACTCTAGGAAAATGCCTTTTTTAAGCTCTTTTCTTGCCATCATACCGCCACATTCGTCGCATTTTTCGGTTGTCGGCTCGTATTTGCTGATGAAATTGCACTTCGGATAGCCCGAACATCCGTAAAATTTACCACGCTTGCTTATGCGCTCGACAAGATCGCTTCCGCACTCAGGACAAGGCACATCAAGCTTTTTAAGCTCTTTTTTCGGCTTTACTTGGTCGCTTGACTCGTTTATTTCTTGTTTTTTGATATTGCGCGAGTATTTGCATTTTGGGAAATTTCCGCAAGCTATAAATTCACCAAATCGCCCTTTTCTAAGAAGTAAATCGCCTCCGCATTCAGGGCATTTTTCGCCGATCGGAGTTGCTACTTTTTGGCTTTTTATATTTGTTTTGCCGCTTGAGATCTTCTCCATAAACGGATAGTAAAATTCGCTTAAAAGCTTCTGCCAATCAACCTTATCTTCAGCTACGCTATCAAGCTTTTCTTCCATAACAGACGTAAATTCGCTATCGACGATATCGCTAAAGTGTTCTTCAAGCACGCCCATCATCGTAAATGCTATCTCGTTTGGTATGAGCTGCTTTTTTTCCACTCTTACGTAATCGCGCGAAGTTAGTAGCGATATGGTCGGTGCGTATGTGCTTGGGCGACCGATTCCTAGACTTTCAAGCTTTTTAACAAGCCCCGCTTCCGAGTAGCGACTAGGCGGTTCGGTGAAGTGCTGGCTACTTGATATGCTTTGCAAGTTCATCTCGTCGCCGATATTTAAATTTGGTAAAATTTTATCCTTATCCAAATCCCCGTAAGCCTTATAAAAGCCGTCAAATAGCACTTTTCGTCCACTTATCTTAAACTCGCCCTTATCGCCTGACACAAAGACATTTTGCGTTTGACTTATGCTTGCGCTCATTTGGCACGCTAAAAAGCGGTTGTATATAAGCGTATAAAGCTTAAGCGCGTCTTTTTCCAGAAATTTAGCCGCTATTTCAGGAGTGAAGCTTAAATTTGTAGGACGTATCGCCTCGTGAGCTTCTTGTGCACCTTTGCTTTTGGTAGCGTAAATTTTAGCCTTGCTTGGCAGGTATTTCTCTCCGTATTCGCTTTTAATGATCTCTCGTGCGGCTTCAACTGCTTCTTTGGCTAAATTTAAGCTATCGGTTCTCATGTATGTTATCGCGCCCATGAAGCCTTGATGGGTTTGCACGCCTTCATATAGGCTTTGAGCTATCATCATCGTTTTTCTTGGGCTAAATCCAAGCCTGTTGCTTGCACTTTGTTGAAGTGTTGAGGTCATAAACGGTGGGCTTGGTTCGGTTTTGCGCTCTTTGCTTTCGATCTCACGAATTTTAAATTTGTCGTTTTTTAAATTTTCTACAATAAATTTTGCCCGATCTGAATTCGTTATCGTAAGTTTTTCTATCTTTTGGTTTTCAAATTTAACAAGCTCGGCTTCTAAATCTTTTTTAAATTTTGTGTCTATCGTGTAGTATTCTATAGGTTTAAACGCCTGAATTTCACGCTCGCGATCTACTATTATCTTTAAAGCCGCACTTTGCACTCTGCCTGCGCTTAGCCCTTTTTGGATTTTTAAATTTAAAAGCGGAGAGAGCTTGTATCCCACTATGCGATCAAGCAAGCGGCGGGCTTGCTGCGCATTTACGCTTGACATATTTATAGTTCGCGGGCTGTTTAAGGCGTTGTTTATCGCGGTTTTGGTTATCTCGTGAAATACGATTCTTGGCAGGCTTTCGGGTTTTTTGCCTATCGCCATTGCGATATGATAGGCTATGGCTTCTCCCTCTCTATCCTCGTCGGTTGCCAGATAGACGTTATCAGCGCTTTTAGCAAGCTCTTTTATCTCTTTTACGACTTTGGAGTGATCGCTACTTACTTTGTATTCGGGAGTAAATTTATCATCTTCTATCTTTATGCCAAAAGTTGTTTTGGGAAGATCCCTGATATGCCCTTTGGAGGCTATAACATCGTAGTCTTTGCCTAGGAAATTCTTGATAGTTTTTGCTTTGGCGGGTGATTCTACGATGATTAAATTTTTCATTATTATAACCTTATTAAAAATTCATCGGCTAATTGTAGCAAAAATTTATCATAAAAATAAAAATTTAATTTTTTTCATTCCCCCTATAAACTTTTTTTTGAAACTCACGATATAGTTTTTGTGCGACATGAAGTCGTAACTAAACTTAAAAGGATTTAAAATGAGTTTTCGCATTAACACTAACATAAATGCACTTAACACACACGCAAACGCAGTTAGCAATAACAGAATGCTAACTAATTCTCTTGGCAAACTAAGCTCAGGCTTGAGAATTCAAACTGCAGCTGACGACGCTTCAGGTCTTGCTATCGCAGATAGCCTTCGTGCTCAATCAAGCGCTCTAGGTCAAGCTATAGCAAACGGTAACGATGCTATCGGTATCATCCAAGTTGCAGATAAAGCCATGGACGAGCAGCTAAAAATTCTTGAGACTATCAAGGTTAAAGCTACTCAATCGGCTCAAGACGGACAAACAAGCCAATCTCGCCAAGCACTTCAAGCCGATATCGTTCGCCTTATGGAAGAGCTTGATAATATCGGTAATACGACTTCTTTCAACGGTCAGCAGCTACTTAACGGAACATTCTCTAACAAAGAGTTCCAAATCGGTGCTTACTCAAACCAAACAGTTAAGGCTTCTATCGGTGCTACTACATCTGATAAGATCGGTTTAACGAGATTTGAGAGCTCTAAGCTTATAACTGCCGCTAATGGAACAAAAGTTAGTCTTACATTCTTAAATGTTGACGGAGTTAATAACGTAAAAGTTGAGGGCGCAACTCTAGGTTCGGGACTTGGACAAGGTCTTGGTAAATTGGCCGAAAATATAAATAAAGTTTCGGATAAGACGGGCGTAAGAGCTACTTATGACGTAACTTGGACGGGTAAAACGGCTATAGCCGCAGGAGATATTAAAGAATTTGCTATAAATGGTGTCACTATAGGCGACCTTAGCATACAAGAGGGAGATGCCAACGGAGTTCTTGTAAACGCTATCAATGCGGTAAAAGATCAAACTGGAGTAGAGGCCTCTGTAGATACGGGCAAGCTTGTCTTAACAAGTCGCGACGGTAGAGCCATACAAACTTCTGCCAAACAAAATGGTGCAGCCAATAAAGATAAAATGTCTACCGTTTTTGGATATGGAATTGCAGCTCAGAATCTTAGTAAAGCAGGTGCTTCTTTGAGTAAAGTTTTTATGGGAAGGCTTAACCTAGTTCGTCTTGACGGTAGAGATATCAAAGTTAAAGGCGCTACAGGTGCTGGCAAAGAGGGTGCTTTCTCTGTCGCCTTTAGTGCTTCACAGAATGCAAATAGTAACGGAGGTGCAGAGAGGTCTGTTTCGTTAAGGGAGATAAGAGGACAGATAGATAAAACCGTAGCTGCAGCTATGGGCTTTCAAAGAGGACATCTAAACGGTGGCGCTATGACATCTAATCAAGCCGCAGGCGTTATGACTCTACGCGGCGCTATGGCTGTTATGGATATAGCAGAGTCTGCTCAACGCACGCTTGACTTTATCCGCTCTGACCTAGGCTCTGTTCAAAACCAATTAATAGCGACTGTTAATAATATAACAGTTACTCAAGTAAACGTAAAAGCCGCAGAATCTCAAATAAGAGACGTTGATTTTGCAGCTGAATCAGCTAACTTCTCTAAATTTAACATCCTAGCTCAATCAGGAAGTTATGCAATGAGTCAAGCTAACGCTGTTCAACAAAATGTCCTAAGGCTATTACAATAGCCTTAGGCATTTCTATGCTAAGCGGGATTTTATCCCGCTTAGCTGGAAAAACGTTACTTACAGCTTTACAAAAGCTTTAAATTTATAAGCAGTGCAGGATTAATTCTGTTTTGTTGTAAAATATTTAGCCTTAAGGCTTCCTCAAAATGTGTTAAGTTACTTTAGTTGTTAAAACTCAAATTTCAAGTCGGATGTCCGACTTGAAATTTTAATATGCCTAAAATCTAAAATTATCTTTGATTTTACCTAAATTTGATTTTTCTATAAGACCTCGTTTTTTAAGCTCTTTTATCAAATTTCTTGAAGCTTTTTTAGTAGTTTCTATATCGGCATTTAGTCCGCCTGCAACTGAAAATAGCCAATATTTATGAATTTCAATCCACTCTATGAGCTTATTTACTTTTTCTAGCTGTGTTTCACTTGGTGCAACTGAAATCTTAGCAAGCTCTAGCTCTTGATAGTAAATAGACATAGAAACTATATTGTCTACATATTTTTGGTAGTTTTTTTTCATTATTACATTTTTTGCTTTGTCTATCTGGTTTGAAATTTTAACTAGTTTATCAAAAAGCTTTTCGGTTACTTTTCCTTCGTCCCTAATTTTTAGTATGCTGTCTATTTTAGGAGCCACTTTTAAAAACACTTCTTCTACTTTAGACTTAGCAAGTTCTTGAATTTTTATTTTTTCGCTTATAACTTTATATGATTGTAAAAGATATCTGTTTGCGGTTTTTTCTTTTACTTCGTTGATGTTTGGTAAATTTTTTACTTTTTTGTCTTTACAAAGCTTATCCATTACCTCTAAAAACGGCTTTTCGATAGCACCTTCTATCCTTGCTCCGCCCTCGGTGCAGTTATATGTCGCGATATCTTCTTTTTTGGATTCCTCTATATCTTTCTCGAATTGATTTTTAAATTTATCCCAAACGTAAGTAGTCCTTACTTCACCTTCTCCGCCGTAAGCTTTAGTGTAGAGGTGTTCTTCTGCTTGAGCGAATGCGTGACCCGTCGCATGGCTTTTGCCGTCAGGAGCAAATGCCAAGTCCTGCCCTATCAAAACGATATTTTTATGCCCTAGCACTCTTGCCAGCTGATATGCTTGATTTGCCGTGGAGTGTCCTATGCCAAGATAGCCGTATTTTTTTAGATTAAAGATAAATTCGCTAGGTTGAGGTCTTATTGTTAGCACAAGTCTTCTAGGTAAGATATTTTTTATAGTTTGCTTGTGGGTTAGCGAAGCTACGATAAAGTATATGTCCTTATCGAATTCTTTGTTTTTGTGCTTAAAAAAGCTTGAAGTAGCAACTACTCTTTCGATAGATGTTACATAATCGGGCTTTATGCCGTGCTTTAATAGTATAGGATAAGAGGCATCAAGACTGATTACGGTAGCATATGGAGCGAATTTTTTAAGCGTATCAAGTTGCTTGTCAAGACTAGGTCCCGTGGCAACTATTATAGCAGTATCCATTAGATTATGGCGCTTTTTAACAAGATCTACATAAGAGTATCCCGTGATCATAGTCGGCAAGTTCTCTATATGATTTTTTATGCCTATAAGCATATCGTCAATGCTATTTCCGTTGTTTACCACCATTTGAGAGATGGCTTTAGTGAATTCTTGGTTGATCCTTTGGTAATCATCGGCAAAGTTATCATAAAAATCTGTATGTATATGCAGATCGTAAAGCTTTGCGTATCTGTTAAATTCAACCTTTGCGATAAGATAATAAAACTGCGAATAATTGGCAAATTCCGAGTAAAACAGTGTCAGTCGCTCGCTTGCAAGTTCGTTTGAAAGATCGATTAAATTTAACACTATATAAATTATCTCAAGCTCGGGCTCGACGACTATTATTCTTTGATGTGTCTCATTGCAAAGTAGTGCTTTGTATAAAATTCCGTTGCCAAGTCCGTAAAAATACATAATCGGATAGCGCTTGTACTGTTTTTCAAGACTTTCAAGCATATCGTGCGTGTCTTTTACGGGATTTTCGTATATGTATTTAAAGCTTTTGCGGTCGATTATGTTTATATCAAGAGGGTCTTTTCCTATAAAAACTTCGTATTTGTCTTGAGCACCCATAGCAAAGAGCCTAGCGGCTAAAATTTCATCTTGCTGAAATAACGCTTGAAGGTTTTTTTCAAAGATAGGGTTTTGTATCTGCCCTGCTTGACTGTCGGCTTTGTGTTTAGCCTCTTTTGTGCTTATACTACTTTTGCCTATTTGCTCTTTTTTATCAATTTTTTTGCTCATTTTATCTCCTTTTATAGATCCTCTTGTTTTATCGCTTCGCCAAATTCTATATCTCTTTTTGCCGTTTTTCCTATTAGCTCTTTTTTAAATTTAGGATGAAGCCCATAGCTTGGACGCACACTTTTTACGTTATCATCGCTAAAAATTTCTCCCGCTTTTATATCTTTACTTGCATAAAGCGAGCGAGCGAATTTGCGGCTTTCGCCACCTGAGATAAACTGCTTTTTGCCAAGCAAGGCTTCAGCGTCTCGCACCGCTTTTACCATCTGCGAGAATTCCGCTTCATCAAGGCTAAACGCATCATCTACGCTTCTTACGTCTTTGTTTAGGATAAAATGCTTTTCAACTATGCGTGCTCCCAAGCTTACCGCTACAACGGGTGCAACGATACCTAGGGTATGATCGCTAAAGCCGACCTCCACGCCAAATTCATCTTTTATAGTAGGTATATTTAGTAAATTCATCTCATTTAACGGTGCAGGATAGCTTGAAGCGCATTTTAAAAGAGCGATTTCGTTATTGCCCGTATTTTTGCAAATTTTCACGATATCCTTGATCTCTTCGTGAGTTGCGATGCCTGTTGATATGATGATTGGCCTGTTTTTCTTAGCAACATACTCTACAAAATCATAATCAACCGCCTCAAAGCTGGCGATTTTATAAGCGGGTGGGTTAAATTTCTCTAAAAAATCCACATCGTCTTTGCAAAATGGGCTTGAAAAGCAGATTAAGCCCTCCTTATGCGCGGTGTCAAAAAGCTGCTCGTGCCACTCTCTGGGAGTCATAGCTTGCTCGTAAAGTTCGTATAAATTTCTCCCGTCCCAAAGCCCGCCTCGTATTATAAAATCCTCTTTTTGAGAATTTAGCGTAAGACTATCGGCAGTATATGTTTGTAATTTTATCGCATCGGCTCCGGCGCGTTTAGCCGCTTTTATGGTTTGAATCGCTGTCTCCAAGCTTCCCGAATGGTTGGCTGAGAGTTCGGCGATGATAAATACGCTTTTATCCGTATCAAAATTTCCTATTTTCATATTGTTTTACCTTGTAAATTCGCTTTTGTAAGCCTCAGATAGCTCATTTGATCATCTTTGTCATAAATTTCAAAGCCAAATTTCTCATAAAGCGCAATGGCTTTTTTGTTGAAATTATAAGCGCATGAATTGAGCCTAAAAACCTTTAGCTCGCTAAACGCATAGTTAATTATAATTTGCATTAATTTTGAGCCTTGATTTTTTAAATTCGGATTTACATAAAGTCCGAATTCACACTGCTCATCGCTTATGTTTATAAAGTCGATCACACCGATAAACTCGCCATTTTCTTCGACCAAAAAGTAAAGTCTATCAGAAGCGCTTTTTAATCCGTCGATAAATTTAAGATGCTCGTTTAAGTTTATATTTTTTGAGCGCATAAATTTCGCTACTCGCTCATCGTTTCGCCAATCAAAAACCATCATCTTTTGCTCTTTTGTAAGCTCGGTAAAATTTATAAGACGGATCATATCTCCTCGCTTGTATAGGCTTTATATCCGTTTTCTATAAGCCATTTATACATCTGTTTTTGATTATTTGCAACTATAACCGCACTGAAATTTGCGCCTAAAACAAGCGCTTCATTTACAAGAGAGCTTGCCGAAATGATAAGCTCTTTACTCTCGTTCATTAGCCTTGCGATTTGATTTGAGTCGGTAAAAAGAGTTAAGTTTTTATAGCTTTTCTCAAGCTTTTTAAGCGCGTTTAAATTTGCATTGGCACTTGTTGTAACAAGGGCGATTTTTAAATTTTTTTCAAGTAGTTTAAGCGCTAAATTTGCACTCAAATTTTTACTGTCCGTTCCACCAAGCGCGATAAAAACGTCATAAATTTTCTCTCTCTTTATCTTTTTTTCTTGATAAAATTCATCTCTTACCAGCATAAATTCTCGCCCGCACCAAATTTCACAAGCGGGAGGCAGTAAATTTTCATATTTTTTAGCATTGGCAAATATGTTTACGTTTAATAAAATATCGCAAAAATGGCGCTTATACTCATCGTCAAAGCTTAAAATTTTAACTCCCGTAGCCTCTTTTATCGTCTTTTCATCTTCGTAGTTAATGCCGTAGTGATCAACGATAAGAAGTTCAAATTTATGAGCGTTTATAAGGCTTATTAGCTCATCTAAATCGTTTGTTTTAAGAGTAAAAACAGGGGAATTTATCTCGTTTATGAGCGAGCCTTCAAAATTTATGCAAGCAAAGCCGATGTCTTTGAATTTTTTTGCAAGAACAATATCTCGCCTGATGTGTCCGTGCCCGATAGTTGCGGAGCTGTCGGCTCTAATTAAGGTTTTTAAATTTGCAAGTTTTTCAAAGCTCATGATTGATTTTATAAAGTTTTTGCGCGAACTCAAAATCTGCAAGCGTGTCTATATCACATACCAAGTGTCTTGGCAGGATAAATGCCCTAGAATGTGCCGCAAATATCGGCTTTTGCTCAAGCCAAGCCTCTCGTTTTGCGAAATAAAACTGTCCTGCGTCGTGATACGCTCTTTCTAAATCTTGCGAGCGAGTGCTTAGATGCTGCGGATAAAACATACTTACCGCGCCTTTTTCATCAAGCCTGATTGCACGCTGGATAGGAAAGCTAAATTCGCAAGCGGAAAATAAAAACTCACACTTATTATCTTGAAATTTCTTGTAAGCCTCACGCAAAATTTCAGCCGTTAAAAGCGGAGCCGTAGCATAAAGGCAACAGACGTTTTTAAAATTTTCGCCCATTTTAAGGCAGGCGTCTTTTATGACATCGCTTGTAGTCGCAAAGTCATCACTTAAATTGCCTTCTCGCATGAACGGCACTTTTGCGCCGAATTTAAGCGAAATTCTTGCGATATCCTTATCGTCTGTACTTACTATTACTTCGTCAAAAACGCCCGAATTTAGCGCGCTTTTTATACTGTAAGCAATGAGCGGTAAGCCCGCAAAGTCTTTGATGTTTTTATGCGGTATCCGCTTGCTTCCGCCGCGAGCGGGTATGACGCAAAGATTCATATATCGCGCCTTTGGTTTGCAAATTCGCTAAGCACCTCAAGTAGAGTATCGGCTACGAATTTTGCGTCATCCATGCTCATGCTCTGGTGGCACGGCAAACTAAGTTCGGCTTTGTAAAAATCCTCCGCCGTCTTTAGCTCGATCTCTCCGTAAAGCTTGGTATAAAAGCTAAACTGATAAGTCGGTTTATAATGCACTTGCACGCCGACACCTCTTAAATGAAGCTCTTTAAAAATTTCCTCTTTTGAATTCCAAAGATTGCTAAAAAGCAAGATCGGATAAAGATGACGCGAGCTTTTTTTGTTTTCAGGGATTTTTATGAGGCTAAAATATGGATTTTTATCAAATCTTTCATCGTAAAATTGAGCGATATTTTCACGAATTTCGATCGTCTCGTCAAGTCTTTTAAGCTGGCTTAACCCTAGCGCGCAAGCTACGTCGCTTAGGCGGTAGTTGTATCCAAGCAGGCTCATATCGCTGTGCCAAAGTTCAGTTTTAGAAATTCCGTGACTTCTATACAGACGCGCTTTTTTGGCTATCTCGTCATCGTTTGTTACAAGTGCACCGCCCTCAAAAGTAGTGATAGGCTTAATCGCATGGAAGCTAAACACGCTTGCGTCTGCATGGCAGCCTACTTTAACTCCTTCTATGGTGCTACCAAGCGCATGTGAGGCGTCATCAAGCACTTTTATACCTTTTACGCGAGCTATTTTCATGATCTCTATTATGTTTACGCTATTTCCGCCAAAATCAACGGGAGCTATGACCTTTGTTTTTGATGTGATTAGCTCAGAAAGCTTGTTTTCGTTTATATTTCCGTCAAATTTGATGTCGCAAAATTTAACCTTAGCTCCCGCCATTAAAGCTGCGTTTGCCGTTGCCGCAAAGGTTAAAGGCGTAGTTATGACCTCGTCGTTTTCTTTTACGCCAAGAGAAAGATATCCGACGTGAAGCGCAGAAGTTGCCGAATTCATTACCACTGCGTGTTTTACTCCGACATATTCGCAAATGGCCGCTTCAAATTGAGCCACCTTATCTCCGCCTGTTAAAATTTCCGCTTGCATAGCTTCGCAAACGGCTGCTATATCGCTATTTGTGATCTGTTGCTTGCTATAAGCTATCATTTATCATCTCCAAAAGACCCTCTTTATCAAGCCAAATTTTATTAGTATTTGAGCTGTATTCAAACCCGTCTTCTACAAGTTTGCCTCTTTCGCCAAGCGCATTTGTCGAAAAGTCTTGTATAGTCGCAAACTGAATGGACGGGCCTATCACGTAGTGGTCGCTAAATTCGTAGGTTAGGTGCGCATCGTCTTTTCCAACCATCACTTCATGCATTTTCTCTCCCGGCCTTATGCCTATGATTTTGACTTTAAGTTCAGGCGCAAGGGCGCGTGCAAGATCAAGCATAGTCATTGAAGGAATTTTAGGTATGAAAATTTCTCCACCCTTCATGCGCTCGAAATTTTTAAGAACGAAATTTACCCCTTGCTCAAGAGTAATCCAAAATCTCGTCATCTGCTCATGCGTTATAGGAAGCTCTTTTGCGCCTTCTTGAATGAGCCTTTTAAACAGCGGCACTACCGAGCCTCGAGAGCCCACGACATTGCCGTATCTTACGACACTAAAGCGAGTTTTTTTACTGCCTGCTATGTTGTTTGCCGCGACAAATAGCTTATCGCTAGCAAGCTTTGTGGCCCCATATAAATTTACAGGATTGCACGCTTTGTCCGTTGATAGTGCGATCACTTTATTTACTCCGCAAGCAAAGGCTGCGTCAATGACGTTTTGAGCGCCGTTGATGTTTGTTTTTATGCACTCCATCGGGTTATATTCGGCTATGGGAACGTGCTTCATCGCGGCTGCGTGAATAACAAAATCAACCCCGTCCATCGCGGTTTTAAGCCTCTTTTCATCTCGCACGTCACCGATAAAATATCTCATCGCGGGATTTTTAAAAACTTGAGCCATTTCGTATTGCTTAAGTTCGTCTCTTGAGTATATAATTAGCCTTTTTGGCTTAAAATTTTTAAGCAAAATTTCGGTGTATTTCTTGCCGAAGCTTCCCGTTCCGCCGGTGATTAAAATATTTTTTCCGTTAAACATCTTTATTTCCTAAAAAGTTTATTTTATAAAGCTTAAGCAAAATATATACCAAAATTTAGCTCATCTGGCGGTTTTTATCAGCTAAACTACACTTTTAACTTAAAATTTAAAACCTGCTTTTAAAGCCAAAATTTATTTTAAAATTCTAGGTAGCGTTATGCCTTCTTGAGCTTGATATTTGCCCTTTTTATCGGCGTATGTCACTTCGCACGGCTCATCGCCTTCTAAAAATAAAACTTGCGCTATGCCTTCGTTTGCGTAAATTTTAGCCGGAAGCGGGGTCGTGTTTGAAATTTCAATCGTGATATGTCCCTTAAACCCCGGCTCAAACGGCGTTACGTTTACGATGATACCGCAGCGTGCGTAGGTGCTCTTGCCAAGGCAGATGGCCAGTACGTTATCAGGCATATTAAAATACTCGACCGTGCGAGCAAGTGCAAAAGAATTTGGCGGAACTATACATACATCGCCAACAAAATCAACTACGTTTTTTTCGTCGAAATTCTTTGGATCTACGACCGTGCCGCCGACATTTGTAAAAATTTTAAACTCATTTCCGACTCTTATGTCATACCCGTAGCTACTAACTCCGTAGCTTACGACACCTTTGCCTACCTGCTCCTCGCAAAAAGGCACTATCATGCGCTCTTCTAAGCTTTTTTTTCGTATCCATCTATCGCTTTTTAGACCCATCTTTTTTCCTTATTTTAAATTTGTTAATTATATCATATTCGCGCCGCATGAAGTATTTTGTAAATTTAAAATATAAAATTTAAATTAATATCGATATAAAGCCTATTTTATTAGTATATAAGTATATATTTTATATTATTTGCGAAATTTTAAAACTAAAAGGATCGACATGAAAAAATTTTTATTTTTAGCGGCTACTGTCTGCTTTGCACTTGCTTCGGATGCTTTACTTGTGGGTGCGGGCGGCGGATACAAAAAGCCCGTAACGGCAGTTATCGAAAACCTTAAAAAAGACGGCGTAAATGTTGAAGCAGCTTTTGCGAACATCAAGCAAATCACTATCCAAGCAGCAGAAGGCAAGATGGCGGTGATAGTAGGCGATGAGGCATTTTTAAACAAAAGCGGGCTTGAGATAAAGGGCTACGAACGTCTTGGAAAAGGCACTTTGGCTCTTGTAACTCCCAAAGAAAAAATGATAAATGATATCAAGGATATCTTGAAATTTGAGCGTATCGCGATGCCTGATGCTAAAAAGGCCATTTACGGAATTCGCACTACCGAGTTTCTTAAAAATTCGAACTTAGAAAAAGAGATGAGTTCAAAGATGCTTGCCGTAGCGGGCGTTCCTCAAGTTGTGGCTTACGTGCTTAACGGTGAAGTTGATGCGGGATTTATAAATTCAACCGAAGCTGAGGCTAGAAGAGATGAATTCGGTTCGGTGATTTATGTAGATGAGAGTCTTTATAGCCCCGTTTTTATAAGTGCGGCTAAGCTTGCGGCATGTGAAAAACACGTAGATTGCGCTAAATTTATAGATGAGCTTAAAAGCGAACGTTCAAAGGAAATTTTTGCCAAATTCGGTTTAAAGTGAGTGCTTGATCTTTTGATTTGTCGCTTCTAAAAGCAAAATTTATATAGCATTTAAGGATTTAAGATTTGCTAGCTGAGTGGAATTTGTAAATTTGATTAATTTAAAATCAAAAGAGAGTTTAAAAATAGATTTACGCGGCTTGGTAAATTTAAATTAATTTGCGTTACAAATAAAAGATTTAAGATAAAATTTCTAGCTTTTGTCAAACTAAATTTATGTATGAAAACTAAAAAGGTTTAAAATTTGAGCGAGTTTTCTTGGTTGGTTCACCCTTTGATTTTAAGTGCCAAAACGCTTTGCATAACCTTTGTCTGCCTTGTTTTGATCGGACTTCCGATAGCATATTTTCTAGCATTTTATAAGGGCAAATTTAAGCCGGCTCTTGAGGCTTTGGTTATGTTTCCTTTGATATTTCCGCCGATTGCGACGGGATTTTTGTTGCTTTATTTGCTGGGGCGCAACTCGTTTTTGGGAGAGGCTTTAAATTTGCAGATAGTTTTTAGTTTCAGCGCTCTTGTTATAGCTTCGTTTTTAGCAGGGCTTCCGCTTTTGGTTAAGCCCGTATCCGCAGCGCTTGAAAGCTTGCCTAAAAGTCTTATTGAAGCGGGGCAGAGCCTTGGCAAGAATAAATTTGAAATAGCAGTTTTCATAATCATGCCAAACGTCATTAAAAGCATCATTTCAGCCCTTGTTTTAGCGCTTGCAAGAGGCCTTGGCGAAGTTGGTATCACGCTCATGCTGGGCGGAAATATAGTAGGCAAGACAGACACCGTTTCGCTTGCGATTTTTAACGCCGTTTATGACGGAGAAAACGAACGCGCGCTCATTTTAAGCCTTATTTTGGTTGTCTTAAGCCTAGCAATGTTTGGATTTATAAATTTGCTTGAAGTAAGAAAGACCGGCGCGTAAGTCAAATTTAGCTAACTTAAGGCGTGCTTTAGGCTATCTTCTATCTTTGCGTAGTTAAATTTAAATCCGTTTTGAAGTAGATTTTTAGGATATACTTTCTGTCCTTGGGTTAGTATCTTAGCTCCTTCGCCGAATTTAAGCTTAAGTGCTAATTCTGGCACCTTAAACCAAGCCGGTCGTTTTAGAGCGTTGGCAAGAGCGTCGGTAAATTCTTTGTTTGATACGGGATTTGGCGAAGAGAGGTTGTATATGCCTTCAAGCTCGTTTGATAATACAAACTCATAAGCTCTTGCCAGATCGTTTATATCTATCCATGTAAATCCTTGTTCGCCGTCGCCTAAAATTCCGCCAAGACCAAGTTTAAAAACGGGAAGCATCTTTTCTAGCGCACCGCCCTTGCCGATAACTACCGATATCCTAAAAATAGCCGTTTTGATGCCTAGATGCTTGGCTTTAAGCGCCTCTTCTTCCCATTTTTTAGAAAGCTCTCCTAAAAACCCGTCGTCAAATTCCTGCGAACTTTCATCGTGTTCTTTGCCTGTTTTGTATATGCCCACAGCCGAAGTACTGATAAAAATTTTTGGCTTATTTTGTAAATTCTGCATAGCTTTTACTAAATTTATCGTCGTATCCAGCCTGCTTGATACAAGCTCTTTTTTGTATGATTCGCTCCATTTTTTAGCTATGCTGGCACCTGCTAAATTTATTATGACATCACATCCTTCTATCTTGTCTTGCAGTTGTTTTATGTCGTTATAAATTCCTCTTGGTATGCGCACTATCTCGTGTTTTGACTTTAAAAAATCAGTCAAGTAGTTGCCCACAAAGCCTCTTGTACCGTTTATAGCTATCTTTGCCAAGAAATTTCCTTAAATTTAATATAAAATTTGATTATTCAATATTTAGGCTAAATTTTATTTTAAAATCAAAAATTAATATTGGTTTATAGCCTGATTTTTGTATTAAATGTCACTATTTGTCACTCCTTGAGTATGCAACTAAAGCCCGTTGGTATGAATATAAGATTAAACAAATTGAAGTTTTAGATTTTTTTGATACAATACCCTAATTAGCTTAAAATTTTTAGGAGAGCTTTATGAAAAAAGAAGACATCAAAGAGTTGATCGAGTTTTTTAACGAAATGGATATGAATCGTATCAAGATTAAAAGCGGAGATTTTGAAGTCGAGCTTGAAAAATTCGCCGATTGTTGCGAGCTTCCTAAGCCCGCGCCCGCTCCAATGCCTGCTCCGGCTCCAACACCCGTAAATGTAGTAGTAAGCTCTGAAGTTAAGCAAACTACAAGCCCAAAAGAGAGTATCAAATCGCCTATGGTAGGGACATTTTATGTAGCTCCAAGCCCCGGTGCGGCGCCGTTTGTAAAAGTAGGACAAAGGGTGAGAAAAGGCGATGTAATAGGCATCATAGAAGCCATGAAGATAATGAATGAGATTGAAGCGGAATTTGACTGCACTATCACCGAGATGTTGGTTTCAGACGGACAGCCTGTTGAATTTGCGATGCCGCTATTTGGAGTGGAGAAAATTTAATGGAAATCAAAAGAGTCTTAATCGCAAATCGCGGTGAAATAGCACTGCGCGCACTAAGAACTATCAAAGAGATGGGCAAAGAGGCTATCGTGGTTTATTCTACCGCCGATGCAGACGCCCTTTATGTGAAATACGCAGACGCAGCTATCTGTATAGGCGGACCGCGTTCAAGCGACAGCTATATAAACATCCCTGCAGTCATCAGCGCTGCTGAGATAAGCGAAGCTGACGCGATATTTCCGGGATACGGTTTTTTAAGTGAAAATCAAAATTTCGTTGAAATTTGCGCTCATCACAATCTAAAATTTATAGGGCCTAGCGTAGAGGCTATGGCTTTAATGAGCGATAAAAGTAAAGCAAAGCAGATGATGCAAAGGGCTGGAGTGCCTGTAATACCGGGCTCTGACGGAGCTATTTCAGATACTAAAGCTGCCAAAGAGCTAGCCAAAAAAATCGGCTATCCCGTTATCTTAAAGGCTGCTGCGGGCGGTGGCGGTCGCGGTATGCGAGTGGTTGAGAGAGAAGAAGATATAGAAAAGGCGTTTTGGTCGGCTGAAAGCGAGGCTATGAGTGCATTTGGCGACGGAACAATGTATATGGAAAAATACATCCTAAACCCACGCCATATCGAAGTTCAAATCATTGGCGATAAATTCGGCAATGTTATTCACGTCGGCGAACGTGATTGCTCTATGCAGCGCAGACACCAAAAGCTAATCGAAGAAAGCCCTGCTATTTTGCTTGATGAAAATACCCGTGCAAGACTTCACGAAACCGCAATCAAAGCGGCAAAAGCCATAGGCTATGAGGGTGCGGGGACGTTTGAATTTTTAGTTGATAAAAATTTGGACTTTTACTTTATCGAGATGAATACCCGTTTGCAGGTTGAGCACTGCGTAAGCGAAATGGTAAGTGGACTTGACATCATCGAGCTTATGATAAAAGTCGCAGAGGGCGAGAGGCTTCCTAGCCAAGAGAGTATCAACCTAAAAGGACACGCGATAGAGTGCAGAATAACGGCTGAGGATCCAAACACTTTCGCGCCAAGTCCGGGAAAGATAACCAAATATGTCTGTCCGGGCGGTAGAAACGTGCGTATGGATAGCCATATCTATCAGGATTACTCTATACCGCCTTATTATGACAGCATGATCGGCAAGCTTATCGTGTGGGATGAGGATAGAAACAAAGCAATCCACAAGATGAAAGTGGCTCTTGAGCAGCTTGTCATACACGGTATAAAAACTACTAGAGATTTTCATATAGGAATGATGGAAAACAAAGATTTTATCAACAATAATTACGATACGAATTACTTATCAAGATAAAAGATAGTCCTTTCAGGGACTATCTTTCTATTTTGAATTCTTCAACATATTTTATGAAATTTTTTAGATCTGTTTCATAATTTTCTGTATCTATAAGATAATTGTCTTTTTTTATCTCTTCTATTATCAAAGTATTAATTTTCTGATGATAGTGGATAGCATCTGAATAGTTATCTAAATGTGTTGTTAAAGCAGGATTGTTTTGAAAGTCATAAATTTTTACATTTTGATATCTGCTTGTTTTTTGCGATATATATCTTTTTAGTTCTAATATATCTTCAATAACTTCATAGTCAAGCCAATCTTTGAATTCTAAGACCGAATAGGGCGGATAAAACAAAACAAAATTTACATTGCTATAATGTTCAAATAAAGATAAGTAATTTGAATTGAATGATTTTTTTAGTATTTCTAGTTTGTAACTTCCGTTTGTTAATTCAAATTTTTTTAATTTTTGATTGCTATCTTTCCTCCAGTGTTCTACTGCTTTTTTCTTGCTAAAATCATCTTCTTTTTCATGCTGCCATTGATACATGGTTTCATATTGAAGTTTTGGATTATTTTTGTTTTTTTGATTTTCTCTTAAAAATTTAAAAGATGTTCTTGCTGTGTCTAGTGATAATAAATATTTAGCACTGTTTAAAAAATTTGATTTATATAGATAAAGAGGTGGAGGTATTGTTGTTCTATGTTCATTACCGCTCATAGAAAATATATCAAGACTTATTAGAACATCACCGATATTTTGGTTTTCGCTTAACGCTAAATTTAGTATTAAATTGATCTCCTTGGCAGTTGCCCCACTCATTGGTAACTTGATAGGATTTTTGATAATGTTGGCTAAGTCGGAAATTAAAAAATTTTCTGTTACAGAACTTCCTGTTGATATTGAGTTATAAGTCCAGTTTTTTGCAAGGCCTGGATTTAAGTGTCTTTCATCTCTAAAAAATACATTGTAAAACCCGGCTTTTCTGTATTGTTGCAAAGGGTCTATAATGAAATTGAAAATTCCAATAATAAAAAGCAATAAAGCAGGAATGCTTATTGAAAGATATATCCATTTCTTAGAGCTCATTGTTATCCTTTAGAACTTAAAGTATATAAACTCTGTTATTCTATTAAAAGATAGAAGTGAATAGACAAGTAAAACAATAGTAAATAAAAGAGTTTTTTTGTTGATTTTAAAATTACGAAGTAGTTCTATACTATTCTTGCAACTTAATATCATAATTATCCCTGCTAGTACCCATATACTATTAGTTCTATTATCTTTAATAAACTGAAATAAAACATCTCCAAAGAACATAGCGTTTAAAATATTTATCGCATCATCCCACTCTTTTGCTCTAAAAAATATCCATGCGATATTAACAAAGTTAAATGTAATAAACCATGAAATAGCTTTATTTATTTTGATGTTTAGACCGCTCCAAAACCTATGAACGACAAGCGCAACTCCATGTAAAAATCCCCAAAAAATAAAAGTCCATCCCGCCCCATGCCAAAAACCTCCTATTAAAAAAGTTGCAAGAAGATTGACATAGGTTCTAAAAGCTCCTTTTTTGTTGCCACCTAGAGGTATGTAGACATAATCTCTTAAAAAACGACTTAGCGTTATGTGCCATCTTCGCCAAAAGTCTTGTATATTAGTTGCCTTGTATGGGGAGTTGAAATTTATAGGTAGTTTGATATTAAAAATAAGGGCAAGACCAATTGCCATGTCACAGTATCCGCTAAAGTCAAAATATAGCTGAAATGTATAACTTAATGAAGTCGTCCATCCCTCAAAAAGACTTAACATTTCGCTGTTTTCAAACCCTTTATTTGCCCATATTGCAAATTTATCTGCAATGATTACTTTTTTAAAAAGCCCTATGGAAAATATAAAAACTCCACTTGCAATATTTTTTTGGTTTTTTATCTTGTTTTTTATATTTGCAAATTGTGGCATCATCTCTTTATGATGCACTATAGGACCTGCTATAAGTTGTGGGAAAAAGCTAACGAAAAGAGCGTAATTTAAAGGATCTTTATCTATTATTTCGCCTTTGTAGCTGTCTATTAAATATGAAATCTGTTGAAATGTAAAAAAAGATATAGCTAACGGAAGCGTTAGATAAAGCAAATCGAATTCTTTGTCGCTTATTTTATTGAAATTGGTTATAAAAAAATCAGCATATTTGAAGTATCCTAAAAGAGCTAAATTTAAAGCAATTCCTGTCGATAACAGAATTTTTTTATATCGATTTTTTTTAAAATTAATCCCTATCAAATAGTTAAAAAGCATACTTGCTATTATGATTGGCAAGTACGTAATATTCCACCATGAATAAAAGAATAAAGAGCTTATAACTAAATACAATTTAGCTAAAACAGTCAGTTTTTTGGCATTCAGGTAAAAATATACAAAAAATGTAAATGGCAAAAAGAAAAATATAAACTCAAATGAATTAAAAAGCATTAATTCATCTAAGCATTTTTATATTTGCTCTGGCGCGAAGTTTGTTGAAGTATTCGCTTATGACGCGCTCTTCTTCGAGTCTATATATGCTACTCATGACTTCGTTTTTTACGTCTTCAAATCTTGGCATCGTTACGCCTGATTTTGAACTAACTAAAAACATCTCAAATCCGCTTGGCGTTTGGAAAATTTGAGTAAATGAACCGTCTTTTGTCATCTCAAAAATTTGTCTTAGTTGAAGCGGAATTTGCTCGCTTTTAAGTTCTAAAATTTCGGTTTTTACGGCAGGATTTACGCTTAGTGGCGAATCTTGAATAGATTCTAAAAGCTCTCTTTGTCCTGATATATATCTTGTTGCTTTAACCTCTGCGAATTTTACGAATTGACTAGGGTTTTGCTCAAAATAGGCTCTCGCTCCCTCTTCGCTAACATTTACTTTTGCGTCTTTGAAGATGTTTTGGTAGAGCTTTTCTTGTTTGATACTCTTTGCGACATCCTCTTTAAAATCGCTATAGTTTATGCCTTGACGCGATAGTACGCTGCTAAGATCGGCTAAATTTACACCGTTTTCTTGTGCAATTTTTTGCATTCTTTCATTTATCTCAAAGCTGCTTGCGTCGATGTTTAAAGCTTTTATCTGTGCTTGCTCAAGTCTATCTTTAATCAAAAAATTTATAGCGCTTTTTTCATCTGTTTTTAAAATTTGCGAAGTTTTATAAACCTCATACATCGTTATAGGTTCGTTTTCTACTATGGCCGCCAGTCCGTTTACGAGTTGCTGCGAAAAAGCGAAATTTGCACTGAGTAAAAAAGCCAGAAAAAACATCTTTTTAGACATATAAAACCCTTATTTAAGTTTAAAGTAAATATAATTATCCGCAATTATAACATTTTAATTTTTAAGATTGATAATAAAGGCAAAATTATGATAGTTACGAGATTTGCCCCGAGTCCGACAGGGTATTTACACATAGGCGGACTTAGAACCGCGCTTTATAGCTATCTTTACGCTAGGAAAAACGGCGGGAAATTTCTACTTCGTATCGAAGATACCGACTTAAAACGCAACTCCGAAGAAGCTACCGTCGCTATAAAAGAGGCATTTGATTGGTGCGGGCTTGATTATGACGGAGAGGTTACTTATCAGTCAAAGCGCTTTGATATATATAAAGAGTATGTTAAAAAGCTGCTTGAAGAGGGCAAGGCGTATAAGGATTATATGAGCAAAGAGGAGCTTGATGAGCTTAGAGCGCAACAAGAAGCGCGCAAAGAGCGTCCTAAATATGACGGCAGATACCGCGACTTTACGGGTGTGCCGCCTGAAGGAATCGATCCTGTTATACGCATAAAAGCGCCTTTAACGGGTGAAATTTTGATAGATGACGGCATAAAAGGCGAAGTTAAATTTAGAGCCGAAGATATCTTGGATGATTTTATTATCGCCAGAAGCGACGGCACGCCTACATATAACTTTACGGTAGTTATAGATGATATACTTATGGGCGTAACTCACGTTATAAGAGGCGATGATCACCTCTCAAACACTCCAAAGCAGATCGTTTTATACGATGCGCTGGGCTTTAAGCCTCCTAAATTTTTTCACGTCGCGATGATAAACGGCGAAGACGGCAAGAAGCTAAGCAAGCGTCACGGAGCAACGGACGTGATGGAGTATAAACGCATGGGCTATCTGCCTGAAGCGCTTTTAAATTTCTTAGTGCGACTTGGCTGGAGTCATGGAGATGATGAAATTTTTAGCATGGAAGATATGCTTAAATACTTCGATCCGCACCATATAAACAAATCCTCAAGCACATATAACGCGCAAAAACTTGAGTGGCTAAACGCTCACTACATCAAAACTCTGCCTTACGATAGGCTGGCTAAGGATATGCTTGAATTTGGAGTGGATTTTAAGGCTATGCCAAAGGGTGAAATTCTACTAAATTCGCTAAGAGAGCGCTCTAAAACCTTGCTTGAGATGAGTGAAAGCGCAAAGACTATCATTAATGCGCCAAGCGTTTATGACGAAAAGGCTTTTGGCAAATTTATAACCGAGCAAAGCCTTGAAATTTTGGCTAAATTTAAAGAAATTTTAACTTATGATCTAAGCGCTGCAGGCTATGAGGAGATAACTACTAAATTTTTAGAACAAAACGGTCTGAAATTAAAAGATCTGGCTCAGGCTTTAAGAGTGAGTTTAACGGGCTCAAGCGTCTCTCCTTCGATATTTGAAGTGCTTGAAGTACTTGGAAGCGCGGAGATAAAAAAAAGAATAGAAAATATCATAAAATACAAGGAAACGAAATGACACATGTAACGAAAGAGGAGAGTTTAGCTTATCACGTTGGCGGCAAGATAGAGATCAACGTAAAAACTCCGTGCGAGAGCGCAAGGGATCTATCTATGGCTTACACTCCCGGTGTTGCAGAGCCTTGCAAGGCGATTGAGGCGGATAATGAACTTGCGTATAAATACACTAATAAAGCGAATTTAGTAGCCGTCATAACCGACGGCACGGCAGTACTTGGACTTGGCGATATAGGGGCTGTAGCAGGCAAGCCCGTCATGGAAGGCAAGTCTGTTTTGTTTAAAAAATTTGCAAACGTAGATGCCTTTGATATCGAGCTTGATGAAAAAGATCCGGATAAGATAGTTGAAATTTGCAAAGCGCTTGCTCCTACCTTTGGCGGTATAAATTTAGAAGATATCAAAGCTCCAAAATGCTTCGAGATAGAAAAGAAGCTTCAAGAAGCCGTTGATATCCCCGTAATGCATGACGATCAGCACGGAACGGCGATGATAACAAGTGCGGGTCTTATAAACGCGCTTGAAATTTCAGGCAAAGATATAGAAAAGATTAAGATCGTAGTAAGCGGCTCAGGCGCTGCGGGAGTAGCTTGCGCTAGGATGTATAGACTGCTTGGCGCTAAAAATATAGTGATGATAGACAGCAAGGGCGTAGTGCATGATGAAAGAGACGATCTGACCGCCGAAAAGCAAGAATTTGCGATAAAAACAAGCGATAGAACTATGGCTGATGCGGTTAAGGGCGCTGATATGTTTTTAGGTCTTAGTAAGCCGGGAGTGCTTACAAAAGATATGGTAAAAAGCATGAATCCAGAGCCTATTATATTTGCTCTTGCAAACCCGACGCCTGAAATTTTCCCCGAAGAAGTTCTTGAAGTAAGAAGCGATGTCATGATGGGAACGGGCAGGAGCGATTATCCAAATCAAGTAAATAACGTGCTTGGCTTTCCTTTTATATTCCGCGGAGCGCTTGACGTAAGAGCCAGAAAGATAACGGAAAATATGAAAATGGCGGCTGCCCGCGCTTTAGCCGACTTGGCAAAAGAGCCTGTACCTGAGGAGGTTTGTAGAGCTTCAGGCGAAGATGAGTTAAAATTCGGTAAGGATTACATCATACCAAAGCCTTTTGATAAGCGTGTTTTAACGGCCGTTGCTCCTGCCGTTGCAAAAGCCGCTATCAAAGACGGCGTGGCAAGAGTTGAGAATTTCGATATAAACGCTTATACGACTAGACTTGCAAAGGGTATAGTATGAAAAACGTTAAGCTCATCTCTCATCCGCTCATAGAGCATAAGCTGGCCATTTTAAGAGATATATCGACAGAGCCGTTTCAATTTCGAATGCTTGTGGATGAGATAAGCCACTTGATGATATTTGAGGCTACCAGAGATCTTGGTTTGCGTGAAGTTAGCGTCAAAACCCCCGTTGCCGATACGACGGCTAAAAAGCTAGCCGATAAAATCATGATATGCCCGATCTTGCGCGCCGCTCTTGGTATGCTTGATAGTGTTTTTACGCTGATTCCTGATGCAAGCGTGGGCTTTTTGGGCTTTCAGCGAAATGAAGAGACGGCTGAGGCTGAGTTTTTTTACGCTAAACTTCCAAAGGACGCCAAAGATCGCGTTGCTATAATCATAGATCCGATGTTTGCTACGGGCGGTACGGCTATAGATGCGGTCAAATTTTTAAGAAAAAACGGCGTTAAGCATATCAAATTTATCTCTATCATAGCAGCTCCCGAGGGGCTAAAAAGATTTAGTGAAATTTATCCTGATGTTGAGGTTTTTACCGCGGCGATAGACGAGAAACTTGACGAGAGAAATTATATAGTTCCGGGTCTTGGCGACGCGGGAGATAGAGTGTTTAACACACTATAAGCAGATATTTTCGTGAAATTTAATGAATTTATAAAAAGGAATAAAATGAGAAATTTTCTAGCCTGTTTACTTTTATCTGTTTTTATTGCAGGTTGTGCTGCTTCTAGCGCGACAAAATCTAGTGCCAAAGTCGAAGAAAGGCAGTTTTCAAGCGTATTTTACGCGGTTAAACTAACAAGCAGCGACGGCTGGCAGACCGCAACTATGGAAGATAGCGACGGAGATGTTTATGAACTTAAGAAGAAAGATACTCCTAAGGGGTTGTTTTTAGTGGCTGATAATAAAAGAGTAAACATCCATATCAAGGGGCAAAATGCTTTGCTTCAAAACAGTATGGGCGAATTTTTCGTACTTGAAGAAGCGAAGTAATCAGTAGCATTTTTTGGGTTAAATTTATCTGGTTTATATAGCTAATTTAAAGCCGTTAGTAAAGATATTGTGGATATAATTAATCTAAATTTATATGTTAAAAACGGATAAATTAAATACACCTGAAAGGAATAGTAATGAAAACCGTTGTCATTATGTCACATCCGGATTATCAAAATTCAAGAATGAATAAGGCTCTTTTTGAGGCTGCAAAAACTATCAATGATGTTACCGTAAGACACTTAGAAGCTATCTACGGATATGATACAAAGGCTTTTAACGTAAAAGAGGAGCAAAAAATTTTAGAAAGTGCCGATAGGATAGTCTTTCAGTTTCCGATGTTTTGGCTTGCGACTCCTGCTATGCTAAAAGCTTATATAGATGAAATTTTTACTTACGGCTGGGCGTATGGAAGCACGGGAAATAAGCTTGCAGGCAAAGAGCTTCAGATAGTGGTTAGCTTAGGAAGCGCAGAGGCTGCCTATTCAAAAGAGGGCAGTATCAAGCATACCGTTAGCGAAGTGCTTTTGCCTCTACAGATCACGGCTGATTATTGCGGGATGATATTTAATAGAATTTTTATAAACGGCGGCTCGTTCAGTGCAAATGACGATGATATAAAAGAGTGCGTCGAAAAATACGTAAAACTACTTCAAAACGAGCCTATAGAGGAGTAAATTTCAGGAGGTTTCTCCTGAAATTTTGAAGGAAATTTGTGATCTTTGGCAAGATTGATTATCTGAATTTACTTCCTTTTCACATATATCTTAAGCGCTCACCACTTCAAAGCTACACCAAAAAAACGATTGAATTTAAAAAGGGAGTTCCAAGTCGCTTAAATAAAAATTTACGCGCTCGCAGAGTCGATGCCGCAGTCGTTTCTAGCATAGAGAGCTATCAAAAAAGATATAAAAAGCTTAATTTCGGCATAGTCGCAAAACGCGATGTAAAAAGCGTTCTGGTACGCAAAAATTCTCTTCCAAAGAGCGATCCGGCGTCCGCATCTTCAAATTTGCTTGCTAAAATTTTAGATGTCAAAGGCGAGGTTATCATAGGCGATAGGGCCCTTAAAGCTTATATTAGCGAAGGCGGCGAGCGGTTTTACGACTTAGCCGGGCTGTGGCATGAGCGGACAAATTTACCTTTTGTATTTGGCAGATTTTCATGCACGAAAAATTTCAGTAGATACAAAAGGCTAACCAAGAAATTCTTAAACCAAAAAATCAAAATTCCAAACTACATACTAGCGACATATGCTAAAAGCAGAGGTATCGGCAAAGAAGATATAAAATGGTACCTTGAGTTTATCAGCTACAAGATAGAGCCTAAAGAGCGAAAATCGCTTAGAATATTTTTTAAAGAGGCAAGACTTTTAAAATCTCGTTCAAAACAGCCCAAAATGTAAAATTTAAAGCGCAAGTGATTCGTGGTGTGCGAGATATTTAAATTTGGGCTTTGCAAGGCTTGAGTTTGGCTTGTATTAAATAACAATTTAAATTTCAGTAGAGCTAAATTTGGCTCAAACTACTGAGTTGTTAATTTCTCTAAAAGCAACATAATAAATTTATCGCTAAATAAAATTAAAATTTACAAAATCTCTTTTTAAGATAAATTATTGATATTAAAGCTTATGCGAACTTCTACTAGAGCGAATTTTTATAAGCTTTTGAAGTGATGAATTTTAAGCGGATAGCTTAAAATTCATTTTGTATAACGGGAGTAAATTCTTCCCAGTGAAGCTTGGTTTTTGCCGTAGGCATCTTGCTTTGAAACGGCTCTTTTTTCATCGAAGCCACCGCTACGCTATCGCCGATAGGTTTAGCAGGCGCCTCAATAGAAAGTATCGTACGCTCAATCTGCATAAAAATTTCTATTATCTGAGCGTAGGCTTTAAAGAAATTTGAATTTTTGTGATTATGCAAAAGCAAGGCAAATTCATCTACAAAATTATTTATAACCCCTGAAAATAGCTTGTCGCTGATGTTTTTTGCGCCGCTAAATTCATCGTTTAAAAAAGTTGACATCGCCAAAAACACAAAACCGATGAAGTCCTCACTATCTTTGCAGTTTTGCACATCCCGTCTATACGGGCTTAGCTTAAGGCACTCTATCACTCTAAGCCTTGCTGCGCCGTCATCACGACCCTCTTCGTAAAACGAGGCGTTTAGCGGGATATTTGAGTAAGCAAAGTCAAAAAGCACGTCGTTTTGCTCACGCAAAAACGTTTCAAAATCAAATTTCTTAAGATGAGCAAACGCCTCGTCCGATTGCTCGGAGATCGGTGTTGAAGCTAGATACTCAAGCTTTTGTAGCCACTTTTCAAATTTTGATTTATCAGTATTAAAAAACAGCGGAAAGGCTAAAAATTCGTAAAAATATGAGCGCGCTTTGGTGATATTGTTATCCATTGAAAATATCCTTTTGCATCATCTCGATTTGCGCTTGTACCATCACTTTGGCTTTGCAATCCGCACAGCAGTAAAGCGTCTTATGCTTTATCGGATCGGAGGCGAATTTCGGACCCATTATAGAGGCGATTTTCTCAACGGCTTTTTTAGTCGCAAACTCTTTGCCGCACTCTATGCAGGCAAAAAGCTCGTCGCGTGCAAGCTCGTTATATACGAAATATTCCGGTTTTAGCTCTATCTCTCCTCGTTTAAGTACTATGGTGTCTTTTTCGGCGCAGCTTACCTCGCAGTATCCGCAGTTGGTGCATATGCTCGGGTTAAACATTATGGAATTCGTCTTGGTGTCCGCAACGAGAGCGCTTACGTTACATGCGCCCACGCAGCTTAAGCAAAGCGTACATGTGTCGCGGTTTATCTCAACCGTGCCGTAGCTTATGTTCTCACCCGTTTTTACTACTCCTAAATTTTCATCTCCGACAAGCCACTCAAGTCGTTTGCCAAAAATTTCTCTTTTTGGCATTGCGTATTCGGCAACCGAATGCTGTGAGCCTTCTATTAGAGTCGCTTTGCTAAGAGCGTCTTTAAGCTCTTTTTCATTCATGGCGACATAGACCGCTTTGCGGGCGAATTTGATCTCATAAATTTGATTTACTATGTCAATGGCGTCTTTTGAGCCGCGACTTACGAAATCGGTATAAAATATCACGCTTGCTCCGCTTTCTTGCAAAAGCGTCATGAAGTGCGCCTCATGTAGCCATTTTTCGCCTTCTATGGCAAAAGGAAGCACGCCCGCAGGCAAATTCAGACTTAAATTGGCTAGATCCATTTTCTTAGGCACGATCAGCGCGATTTTGCCTTTATACATCTTTGCTATTTCTGCAAACGCAACACGCGGAGTATATGAGTAATCAAGCGCACCGCTAGGGCATACGCTGATACAGCCGCCACATCCAAGACAGTCTATGTGAGAAAATACAAGATGTTTTGTCGCATCCTCTTTTAAAATCGCAACCGTAGGGCAGACATCCGCACATCTTCCGCAAATTTCTTGTCTGCGCTCATGGTATTGACAAATGGTAGAATCATAAAAAATATGGGTTTTGTATTTGAATTTCGGGCTTTTTTCAAGCATAAAATTTAGCACGTTCTCATCGCTCATGCCCGCTATCTCGTAGCAGCCGCTTTGCTTAAGCATATAATCTCTTGCGTTTTCAACAAGCAAGAAATCGCAATCAACTTCAAACTCATCATTTTCTCTTAGCATTATCACGCTTAATTCGCCTGCCGCACCATATACGAATTTCATCTCAAAGTGCGTTATTTCAATAACCTTAAATCCGTTTTCTTTTAAAATTTCAGCCAAATTTTCGCATCCTGTGTTGCTTACGATGACGACGTTTTTGCCGACTTCTTTTTCATGCTCGACATCTCTTGCAAGATCAAATCCGTGAGCTCTTGCTTCGTATAATAAAAGCGTGTTTTTGGCTTTGTCAAGTACGCTATCGCTACTGTTTTTGAGATAAAAATTTATCTCAGGGGCTATGATATCAGCCTTTAATTTATCCGAATTTGAGATCAGATACTCGCCTTCTTTTGCTATTTCAATCTGCTCGTTTAGCATCAAAGAGTCGTCAAAATCGTTGTAAAAGCCAAATTCTTTCATTAATATTCTCCATTATCAAAAACTACTGCATTTTAATACTTATGTCATTAATGAGTACTGAATTTAAAAATCTATTTTTAATATATAAGCTAAAATCTCTTGCAAAATTTATGATACAATCCTCGTAGTAAAACAAAATTACTTGGAGAGTTGAAATGAGCGAATTTAAAAGCCTACCGCAGATAGATAAAATTTTAAAAATGCCCGAATTTAAAGATAAAATTCCAGCTTTCGTAGCCAAATTTGCCAGAGAAGAACTTGAGTTTCAGCGTGAAAAAATCATAGCGAATAAAACTTGCGATCAGTTGCAAGATATTATAAAAAATATCCTAAAACGCTACGCAAAATTTGAAATTTCATCTTTGCAAAGCGTGATAAATGCAACAGGCGTTGCTGTGCATACAAATTTAGGCAGAAGCGTAATAGATGAAGAAATTTTGATGCGCGCAAAGGACGTCATCACGGGGTATTCTAACTTAGAATACAGCCTTGAAAGAGGGACTCGCTCAAACAGATACGATTACGTCGGCTCGCTTTTAGCGGAGCTTTTTGGCTTTGAAGACGCAATCGTCGTAAATAATAACGCAAGCGCCGTTTTTCTCGTGCTAAATACCTTTGCAAAAGGCGGTGAAGCGGTTATCAGCAGGGGTGAGCTGGTTGAGATCGGAGGAAGCTTTAGAGTACCTGAAGTGATGGCAAATTCGGGAACTTTATTGCGCGAGGTCGGCACTACAAATAGGACAAATTTAAAAGATTATGAAGCGGCTATCGGTGAAAACACCAAGATGATCGTAAAAGTGCACCGCTCAAATTTCGATATAGTCGGATTTAGCGAGGATGTTTGTATAAACGAGCTTTTAAATTTGGCTAAAAAGCATGAAGTAATTGATTATTACGATCTTGGAAGCGGATATGTCGGCGAGCTTCCTTATAATCTAGGCAAAAATGAGCCGAATGCGAGGGAATTTAGCGATGTTTCGTTACTAAGCTTTAGCGGCGATAAGCTGTTTGGCTCGGTTCAGTGCGGTATAATCCTTGGCAAACGCGAACTAATAGCAAAGCTTAAGCAAAATCAACTCCTTAGAATGCTTCGAGTGGATAAAGTGATAATATCGCTTTTAAGCGAATCGGTAAAGGCTTATATAAATAAAGAATTTAATCTTATAACCACAATTAACCAGCTCTATAAAGACATTAACGAGCTTGAAAATACCGCGACTAGGATAAATTTTGCTCTTGAAAAACCGCTTGAAGTGGTGCAAACCAAAACTTTTGTGGGCGGAGGCACTATGCCAAATAAGGCTATACCGAGCATTGCTCTTAAAGTGCGCGGTAACGCAAATTTAAACGAGGCGAAATTTAGAGCTAAAAATATCATCGGACGGATTGAAAATGGGGCGTTTTTGCTTGATTTAAGAAGCGTTTTGCATAAGGATGAAACGAGACTCATAAATTCGATAAACGAAATTTTAGGAGAGTGCGATGAATAGCCTCATAATCGGAACCGCAGGGCATATCGATCACGGTAAAACGGCACTTATAAGAGAGCTAAACGGCTTTGAAGGCGACGTGCTTGAAGAGGAAAAAAAGCGCGGTATAACTATCGATCTTAGCTTTTCAAATTTAAGGCGAGGCGAAGATAATATCGCATTTATCGACGTTCCGGGACATGAAAGCTTGGTTAAGACGATGATAAGTGGGGCGTATGGATTTGATGCGTGCTTGTTTGTAGTTGCCGCAAACGACGGGCTTATGCCTCAGAGTTTAGAGCATTTGCAAATTTTAAATTTGCTTCAGATAAAGTCTTTGATTATCGCCGTAACAAAGTGTGATTTGGTAGATGAAAGCAGGATAGAGCAGGTTAAATTTGAAGTTACAGAGGCTATAAGCAGACTAAAAAATCTTGAAATTTTAGAATTTTTTGCAGTTAGTATAAAAGACGCCCAAAGCATAGCCGAATTAAGAGATTATCTCTTTACCCTAAAGCCAAAAAACAAAAGCGAACACGGCGTATTTCGCTACTACATCGATAGGGTCTTTAGTCTAAAAGGAATCGGTAGCGTAGTAACAGGAACTATCATAGAAGGAAGCGTAAAAAAAGGCGAAAAGGTCTATAACTACGGCTCAGGCAAAGAAGCGATTGTAAGAAGCGTGCAAATTCATGATAGTTTCGTTGATGTCGCGTATGAAGGCAGCCGCGTAGCGCTAAATTTAACAGGTATTGAGCTAAATGAGCTTAAAAAAGGACAGCTTCTAAGCAAAAAAAGCTTTTTTAGGGGATTTAGGGAGGCTGACTGCTTCGTAAATGCAAAAAATTTAACTCACAATGAAAGCGTGACGTTTTGCGTGGGAGCGCAAACCGCAAGTGCAAAAGCGATTATTTTGAGCCAAAAAGACGATAGTTGTTTTGTAACTTTTAAATTTGAAAAGGATATGTTTTTAAAATTTGACGAGCCTTTCGTCTTGGTTGCAAATTCGCGCGTGATAGGCGGCGGTAGGGTTTTAAATTCGGTAAATGAACCGCTTAAAAAGGCGCAAAAAATTCTATTTTTAAATCATCTTTTTAAAAAAGATTTCACAAACGCTTTTACTTTGCTTAAGGACACGCATAAAAACGGCTTTGGCATTATCTCCTCTTATCAAAGATTTGGTTTAACTCACGAAGAAGCGGTTAATATAGCAAAGCAAATTCCAAGCGTTTATGTAGATGAAAAAGCCTTAAATATCTACGATATAAGCGCGATTTCTCGCATTAAAGAGATTATAAAATTTATGATAGAAAAAAATCCTTATGCGATATTTTCGGCTTCAAGTATCAGTCTAAAGCTAACTTGGGCGAGCGAGGAGCTATGTCAAAAGGCTATCGACGAGCTTTGCAAAAGCAGCCTCATAGCTCAAAATGAAGGCGTTTATACAAAAACAGGGGTTGATGTCAAAGAGCTTAAAGTAAGGCTTGAAGAGCGAATTTATCAAATTTTGGAAAGCTCAAATTTAGCTCCAGCCGCGCCTTATAACATCTATGACGAACTTGAGATAGATAGGCTTAGCGGAGATAACGCGCTTAAAAAACTAACAGGCATAAAGCGAGTAGTAAGGCTTGCGCATAATCTTTTCGTAACTTCAAAGGCTTTAAACGAAGCGACTAGTAAGCTTAAAGAGATAATAAAAACCGAAGGCTTCGTAAACGTAACAAATGCAAAAGATCATCTAAATTTAAGCAGAAAATACATAATCGCATATCTTGAATACCTCGATACTATGCCTGATATCGTAAAAAACGGCAATGATAGAGTGATGAAGGGGTGATTTTCTATCCGTTTAAAAAAAGTTATTATAATCGAGCGAAATTTCAACAAAGGTAAAACAATGAAAAAAATTATATTAGCGTCTGTAGTTGCGGCTACAAGTCTATTTGCTGCCAGCAATGAGCAGATAATCGAATTTTATAAGTCAATTGCTCAGCCTGGACTTATGTTTAAGGTTACGGAGCGTCAAAAACTAGCCGAAAATCCTGAATACGAGATGGTTGTAGTAAATATCAGCAACGGCAAACTTAGCGAAGATGAGATAATGTTTACCAAGGGCGATCTGCTTCTTCCTGACATCATCGATCTAAAAAACAAAAAAGCTTATAAAGCCGAGATGAAAGAGAAGATAACTGCTAAAAATATCGCAGCTCAGTTTAATAAAGAAGAAAAGAAAAATATCATAATGCTTGGTAATGACTCTAAAAAGCCTACTTATGTTATGTTTTCAGATCCTGAATGCCCATACTGCAGAATGGAGCTTGAAAAGATCGAGACGACTCTAAAAGAGGCAAATGTCCATATAATCCTAACTCCTGTACATGATAAATCAGCTCTTCAAAAGAGCTTTTTGATATATAAAGATGCGGTTAAGGCAAAAACCGATAGCGAAAAGATCAAAATTCTAAGAAAATATTTCGCTGAAGATTATAAAGTAGCGGATAATGCAGTAAGCGATGATGAGGTTAAAACGATGGATGATCTTCGCACGAAATACCTTGCGGCAGGCGTTAGAAGCGTGCCTTATATAATAAATTTACAAGATCTTAAAAAATAACACTTCATTACAAAAGCTCTCTTTTTGAGGGCTTTTATCAAATTTAGCCACTTTAAATTTTAAATTTTCTTTTTCGTCCGCTTAACTGCTTCGGCATTGATGCTGAAATTTCATCTTTGAATAAATATTATTATTTTTTTATATTTTTAAAGATTTTTAAAAAATATTATTTAATATCAGTTCTTTACGATTTCCAATTATAAGATATGCTAAATTTGCATAGTTAATATTTATGTGGCTCAAATTAGCTATTTAACGTTATTTGATAGCGATTTCCAATTATAAATATGCTAATTTTGAACATTTTAAATTGAATTTTGCTTTTTAATATAGACAAGTTGCTTTTATATATTTAAAAGCTGAAAGGAGAAAAGATGGAGGGATCAAGACGAGATTTTTTAAAAAAATCTTTAAAAATTGGCGCCGTGGGCGGCACGATGATAGCTACTGCTGCTATCGCAAATAGCGGCAGTAAGGCTAGCTTACAAGCTGATTCTAACGGAGTAGTGCTTGGTAAGTCAAGCAAAAAAGAGGTGCTTTATCAAAAAAGCAAAGAGTGGGAGTACTACTATAAAATCGCTTACTAAGGGAGAATACTATGAGTGATTCACGTATAGGAAGACGCTCTTTCCTTAAGCTTGCAGCCCTTGGAGCGGGTAGCACGGTCGCTTTTGGAGAGAATGAAGTCTTTAGAAAAGCCACGAACGAAGAGATAAAAAATCCGTTTGAGGGCTCAAAAAAAGTTAGAACCATCTGTTCGATATGTTCTGCCGGATGCGGTATAGAAGCAGAGGTAAAAGACGGCGTTTGGGTTCGTCAAGATATGGCGATGTATCATCCCGTATCTCAAGGCAGTCACTGCTGTAAGGGCATAGATCAAATCGATCTAACCAAGAGCAAGCAACGCATCAAATACCCTATGAAAAAGGTAAACGGCAAGTGGGAGCGCATAAGCTGGGAGACTGCGGTTAACGAGATCGGCGATAAGATGCTTGAAATTCGTAAAGAGCATGGACCTGATTGTGTCGAATTTTTAGGCTCTGCGAAATTTAGCAACGAGCAGTCGTTTTATTTTAGAAAATTTGCAGCATTTTGGGGCACAAATAATATAGACCACGTTGCACGTATTTGACATAGCGCATCAGTCGCCGGAGCGGCGAATACTTGGGGTTATGGCGCGATGACAAACCACTTTGGAGACGTGGCGGCAAATTCAAAAGCCATTATGGTGTTTGGAGCAAATTCCGCAGTTGCAAATCCAGTCGGAGGCATGAAGCACTTCCTTCAAGCTAAAGATAGAAACAACGCAAAGCTGATAGTTGTAGATCCTATCTACACAAAAACAGCGGCAAAAGCCGATATATACGTGCGTGTTAGACCGGGAACGGATATAGCTTTTGTTTATGGACTGCTTCATATCATATTTAAAAACGGCTGGGAGGATAAGAATTTCATCGCCGATAGAACTTACGGCATAGATGAAGTTCGCAAAGAGGCCGAGCACTGGACACCTGAAGTAACGTCTGACGTTACCGGAGTTCCTGCCGATTTGATTGTGCAAGTAGCAAATATTTACGCTCATACAAAGCCGGCTTCTATCGCATGGTCTCTTGGAATGACTCAGCACAGTATTGGCAGCTCAAATACGAGAATTTTGCCTATCCTTCAGCTTGTGCTTGGAAATATGGGCGTAGAGGGCGGCGGATGTAACATTATCCGCGGACACGATAACGTTCAAGGTGCAACCGATATGGGCAACCTAGCCGACAGCTTGCCTACATACTACGGGCTTGGCGATAAGGCTTGGAAGCACTTTTGTAAGGGTTGGGGCGTAGAATTTGACGAATTCGTAAAACGATTTGCCGTTTCAACCAAAGAGCCTAAAAAAGGCGGTACTCCTATAAAAGGAACGAAATTTGAGGAGTATTATTACCACGATCCTAAAAATCCTGAAGATAGAAACTGGAGAAATGAAAAAGGCTGGTCGCTTTCAAAATGGTGGCAGGGCGTTTTAAAAGAGGAAAATACTTTTACAAGCGGCGAGCTTAAGGTGCTTTGGGTTCAAGGAACGGGAATTACCTCTATGGCTCACCTGGCAAAAATTCAAGAGGCGATAGATAAACTTGATTTGCTAGTTATTGCAGAGCCGTTTGTAAATGAAGTTGCTATCTTAAGCGACAGAAAAGACGGAATTTATATCCTTCCTGTTGCGACTCAGTTTGAAAACGAAGGTATCGTTGTGGCTACAAACCGAGCTGCACAATGGAGAACGAAAGTTGTAGATCCACTTTATGAGAGCAAGCCTGATCATGAGGTTATGTTTGAATTTGCTAAAAAATGGGGCTTTTATGAGGATTACACCAAATCCTTAAAGATGAATGATGATCTTGAAGTAGTAAAAGATAGCTTCGTGTGGCCTGATGACGCTACAAGAGAGCTAGCCAGAATGGGTCAAACTATCGGGCTTCAAGGTTGGCAGCCTGAAAGATTAAGAAAGCATCAGCAAAATTGGGAAAATTTCGATCCTGATACGCTAATAGGAATAGGCGGAGACGTAAAAGGCGAATACTACAGCTTGCCTTGGCCTTGCTGGGATAAGCAGCATCCGGGAACTCCTATACTTTATGATCTAAATAAGCCTTATACCGAGGGCGGTTGCGGATTTAGAAATCGATTTGGTCTAGAGCATAACGGCGTTTCTCAAATCGCATCTGAAGCCGTTCAGCTAAAAGGTTCTAAGGTTAAAGGCGGCTATCCTCAAATCACTAAGGATAATATCGAGCAGGTGCTTGGCATAACCTTAACCGAAGAAGAAAAGGCTAAGATCGGTGAAAACTGGACTATGGATTATAGCGGTATCATAAATCAAAAATGCCGCGAAGCAGGCGTTGCTCCTTATGGAAACGCAAGAGCAAGAGCTATAGTTTGGGAATTTATAGATCAAATTCCAAAACACAGAGAGCCGATACACTCACCAAGATGGGATCTGGTGCAAAAGTATCCTGCTATCGACGATCAGGCTAGAAATTTCCGCGTTGAGACGAAATTTAAATCAGAGCAGCAAAAGCAAGATTGGAGCAAGGATTTCCCTACTATCATCAGCTCAATGCGCTTGGTGAATTTAAGCGGTGCGGGAATGCTTGAAAGAACAAGTAAATATCTAGCGGCTATCACGCCTGAGATGTTTGCTAACGTTCACCCTGAACTAGCGCTTAAATACGGCATACAAGACGGCGATATGATGTGGATTCACTCTCCGCAAGGCACCAAGATAAAGGTAAAATGCTATCACAACAGAAGCGTTACGCCAGATAGAATTTGCTTACCTTATAACTTCGCGGGCGTGATGCAAGGCGTTGATCTAAGCCACCGCTATCCTGAAGGAACTAAGCCATATACGATAGGCGAGCCTTCAAACATCGTAACAAACTACGGATTTGACCCTGTTACTCAAATTTCAGAGTATAACGCAGGTCTATGCCGTCTGGAAAAAGCGTAAGGAGTAAGCCATGGCAAGAATGAAATTTTTCGTAGATAACAACAGATGTATAAGTTGTTTCGGTTGTCAAGTAGCTTGCTCTTCGGCGCACGAAACTCCTGTGGGCATTAACCGCCGTAAGGTTATCACGCTGCATGACGGCGTTGAGGGCAAGGAGGTTTCAACAACCATCGCATGCCAACACTGCACGGACGCTCCTTGCGAGCAAGTTTGTCCTGTGGATTGCTTTTATATCCGCGAGGACGGTATCGTTCTTCATGATAAAAACAAGTGCATAGGCTGTGGATACTGCTTATATGCTTGTCCGTTTGGTGCGCCGCAGTTTCCAAGAGACGGGGCGTTTGGCATCAAGGGCGAGATGGATAAATGCACGATGTGCGCGGGTGGTCCTGCAGAGACAAATTCTCACGAAGAGCGCGAACTATACGGACAAAACCGTATCGCAGAAGGTAAAGTGCCTATGTGTGCGGCGGTTTGTGCGACAAACGCTCTTTTAGTTGGAGACGCAACCGAAGTTGCAAACGTATATCGCAAACGCGTCACACTTCGCAATACAGGCTTTTCTATCTAAATTTAAGGGGCAAATTTGCCCCTTTTTCTTCTCTTTTATCCTTTAAAATTTAGCTTTTATTTTATCTTTCATTAATCGCAGCGAGTTATAATTTTATGTAAAATCATAAAATCAAAGGATTTGAGATGAGGTATGTTCAAATTTTACTCCTTTTATTTATAGCCTTTTTCTTTGCGGCTTGCAGCACAAACAGCACGCCAAAACTATACTTAAATTCTAGTGCGCCGGTATTTATTACAAATTTAGACGCAAACCAAACGGTCTTTATAAATTTTAAAAACTCATCGGGACATCAAAACACTCTTGAAGAGACGGTTAGGAAGAAATTTGTAAGTAAGGGCTTCGTGCCCGTAGCTGATAAAAAGCGTGCGGATATCGTCTTGCTTGGGGATTTTATGATGCTTGAGAGAGTGGAGCGAAAAGATCCTAATGTCTTTATAAATTTAGGCTACGGCTTTGGCTCGTTTGGACGTAGGAGCTCAGCAGGAGTTGGCATGGTGTTTGGAGATCCTTTTTATGATGATTATTACGATACTCGCCACTATATCTACAAGGCAACGGTTAGCGTCTCAATCGCTACAAAAGAGCGTGAGCAACGCACCATACTTGATGTGCAAAGCGATAAAAACGTATATTCTCCAAGCTACATCATGCCTTTTGTAGAAGATAAGATAGCTACTCAGATAATCAACTTCTTTTATTAATTTTGTTTGTAGAGAGGGTGGATAAGCTCTCTTTGCAAGCCTTTATCCTTTTAGATTACGCTTATAATTTATCGAGCTAAATTTCAAATTCGGCTTTTAGTGTATATTTTAGGGTTGATATATATCAATATCTTTAACTGCTTAATAATGATATACTTAATCAAAATCAAAAGAAATCAAATTTCTCATAAATTTCATACAAAAAGGACGCAAGATGAGAGTAGTTTTAAGTTGTGCCGCATTGGCTAGCTTGCTTGTAGCAAATAGCGCAAACCCCGATAATATCGCTCCGTTAAAAGATTTCGCGCCACCTAAGCCATATACGCCAAATATCGCTCAAAGCGCATTTCCCGCACATCAGTTTGATCGTACGAATAGGGATGAGTATTTTTTCGTAACCGACCTGCTTGATGATTCGATGGATAAATTTCACGTTTCAGGCGGATTTTCCGGTAGAGATTTTTATAGCTCGACTCTTTTTAAATACCGTGGGGCAAATTTCTACACCATCTTCAACGCAAATTTTTCAAAGGGCAACCGCTACAAAGACGGTGGTGGCAATGAAGTTGATTTTGGCTACTCAAGACAAGGTCAAAGCGCTATTTTGGGCTTTGTGCCAAACGATATAAGCGAATTTCGTTTTACTTTTTTGCGTGATAATATAGATAACGAAAAAGAACCTCATCACGCGATGGACGCAGTTAAAACCGAGCGTAAGATAGCGAAATTTAACGCTCGTTTAGGCGAAGAAAGTCTTGCTAATACGCTAAATTTAGAGCTTATGCTAAGAGATATCAACCGCGACGCAAACAACTACGAGCTAAGAAATTCGGCTCAAAAAGTAAAAGTCGAAGTAGAGAGGAAAATTTTTGACGCGAAGCTTAGCTATGACGCTGATTTTGGCAATTTTCACAACATGATAGGCACTAGCTATCAGCGTGATTTGCATGAGGGCAAAAGATACGCATTTATGGGCGGCAAATGGGTATTTAACGGATATCGCTTCGGTGATGTTAAAAACCAAAGCGTGAGAGTGTTTGACGAGATATCTTATAAATTTAACGAAGCAAACAAGCTAAATTTGGCGCTTAACTACGAGTGGATGAGCTCGAATTTGCGCGCGGCGAACAACGCATACTCAGCGCCTATGCCTCAAATTTCAACGATAAAAGGGCTGGTTAAGTCAATTTACGGCGAAAATTTAGACGGTGACATCAAGCATAAGGCTTTAAGCGCGAGTTTGAAATACGAATTTAGCCCAAATGAAAAGGATCTTTACTACGCGGCACTTGAGAGCATTAGCAGGATGCCTTCAAATATGGAGCGCTTTAACATTCTTTACGGACCGCTTGATAACGGCTGGATATCAAATCCGTTCTTAAAACCCGAGCGCCACAACCGCGTGAATTTGGGACTTGAGTATAAAAGCGAGTTTTTCAAAGAGTACCTAAGCTCAAAGCAGGGCGAGGATAGCTTTGCGATTAAAGCTCATCTTATCGCAAGCGACGTAAAAGATCTCATCATCTATGATCGCAGGCACTCAAAAGCGACTATGCCGATGAACAAAAACGCCGTTATCTCTCGAAACGTTGATGCTGAAATTTACAGCGCAAATTTAAGCGCAAGCTATAATTTCTTGCAAAATTTCGGCTTAAAAGCGGCGCTTTTTTACAACTACGGACAAAACAAAACAGACGGCAGAGCCCTTTATCAAATTCGCCCGTTTGAAGCGAATTTGGCAGCTGATTACAAGAGCTACGCAAGCTTTGGAAGCTTTAGTTTAGGAAGTGCGCTTAGATATGTGGCAAAGCAAAACAGAGGCGATTTTGATAAAAGCACCGGACTTGGCATAGACAGCAAAGAGGCAAAAGCGTTTACGCTCATAGACGTTTACGGTGCGGTTGAATTTAGAAATAAATTCGGCTTAAGATTTGGCGTAAATAATATCTTTGATAAAGAGTATGCGGAGTTTATAAGCGGCGATCATGTCGCAGCTCTTGATCCAAGGAGGGTGAATGCTCCAGGCAGAACGGTGTTTGTGAGTTTTCACTCAAGCTTTTGATAAAAGCTAGTCTCGCAAGCGCTTTTTTGAGATTTTGCAAAATTTTCACTGCAGCAGGCTATCTTGCCTAGCTTTGCTTAATTTTGCTTCAAAGCTCAAAAAATCATCTCGCGATACTTTGCTTTTACGACTTTATTTTAGTTAAAAATTCAGATCAACACAAAGGATAAAAGATGAAAAGACGAAATTTCTTAGGTTTAGGCGCAGCTCTTGGAGTAACGGCGTTTGCTCCAAATTTGTTTGCAAAAGAGAGGTTTGATATATGGGGAATGCCTGCCATCCCAAGCACTATGCTTGCGGTTGCGACTATGCAAGGCGAGCTTAATAAAACTCACGATATGAAACTGCGAATTTGGAGCAACCCCGACCAGCTTCGCGCAGGTGTGGCAAGCGGAGATATGAAGCTAACCGCCGCACCTAGTAACGTGGGCGTAAATTTAGCCAACCAAGGCATAAAATTTGGCATGCTAAACATCATGACAAACGGACTTCAAAACGTCCTTGTTAAAGACGCAAGTATAAAAAGCATAGAGGATTTGGTCGGTAAAAAACTCATCATGCCTTTTAAAAACGATATGCCAGATCTCGTCTTTCGCGCCATTTGCAAAAAGCGCGGCATAGACATCTCAAAGATCGACATCACCTACGTGCAAACTCCGCCTGAGTCGGTTGGGCTGTTTTTGCAAAAAGACTATGACGCTGCACTATCTATCGAGCCTATGAGCTCGGCTGCCATACTTAAGGGCAAAAAGATGGGCGTGGATGTAAGCGTGGGCTTTGAACTGCCTGAAATGTGGGGCGAGAGCTTTGGCATAAAGCCATATATCCCGCAAGCGGGTCTTATAGTGAGTTTGGATTATTATAATGCTAACAGAGAGGTTTTTGAGGTATTTCATAACGACTTGCAAAACGCTCTTAAGTGGATTTTACAAAACAAGCAAAGTGCCGCTAAGATCGGCGCTCAGTATCTGCCTGCGCCGGAACCCGCTCTTGCAAACGCATTTGAGCGCTCAAATTTAACCGTAACTAAAGCAAGCGATTTGGCTGATGAGCTGATGAGCTTTTTTGAAGTGTTGTTTGAGCTAAATCCAAAAATTTTAGGCGGAAAAATGCCTGATAAGAGCCTATTTTTATGATTTTAATCGATAACGTTAAAAAAGATCGCGCGGCGATAAACCGCGTGGTTGATTATCTTTGGGGCGGATTTAGCGGATTTGCCACGATATGTCTTTTGATCGCTCTTTGGCAGCTTGGTAGCGAGAAATTCGGCGAATTTATGCTGCCTGCACCGAAGGTCGTTTTTCTTAAGGCGTATTCGCTTCTGCTTGAATACAAGGCAAGTGAGATTGATGTAACGCTGTTTAGATCGTTTGTGGGCGTGGGAACTGCATGTATCATCGGTATCACGCTTGGGCTTATTGCCGGTGCTTATAAGAGCTTTGCCGCGCTTTTAAAGCCGCTTATAACGGTGCTTTTAGCCATGCCGCCGATCATTTGGATAGTGATGGCGATATTTTGGTTTGGATTTGGAAATTTTAGCACTATCTTTACCATCATCATAACCGTTTTGCCGCTAACGTTTGCAAGCTCGGCGGTAGGTATGATGAGCGTTAGTGAAGAGCTAAAAGAGATGTTTGACGCATATCATCTTGGGCTTGTTAGGAAAATTCGCCACCTTTATATCCCGCATCTTACGGGGTATATCATAAGCTCGCTAAGTGTGGCTGTGGCGATGGGTGTTAAGATAGTCATTATGGCGGAGCTTTTGGGAGCAAATGAAGGAATGGGCGCAAAGATAGCAAGTGCGCGTGTTATGCTTGATACGACCGAGGTGATGGCTTACGTGGTGCTTGTTATCACTCTTATCATGCTCTTTGAATACCTCATTATCGAGCCTTTAAAAATCGCTTTGATGCCTTGGAAGCGCTAAGGAGCGATAATGCTGGAACTTAAAAATGTAGAATATGAAATTTTGCGCGATAAGGTCGTAAGAAATTTTAACCTTGAGATAAAAAGCGGAGAGGTCGTAACTTTATTTGGTGCGAGCGGGTGCGGTAAAACCACGATACTTAGGCTGATTTCCGGTATTATAGAGCCAAGAAAAGGGCGCATAATCAACAAATTCGCCCGCACAACCTATCTTTTCCAAGAAAACCGCCTTTTGGAGTGGAAAAACGCCCTTGAAAACGTCCTTTTGGTTATGGCTAAACCTGACGTAGATCTGGTGCTTAGCTACTTTGAAAGGCTTGGTCTTGGCAAAAAAGACGCCAGAAAATATCCCGATGAATTAAGCGGCGGAATGCGCCAAAGGGTCGCTTTCGTGCGTGCTATCGTGACCGAGCCTGATCTGCTTTTGATGGATGAGCCGTTTTCGGGGCTTGATTATGATATGAAAGAAATTTTGATGGAGATGATCGCAAACCGCGTGAAAAACGGCATGAGCGTAGTGCTTGTGACGCATGATAGGATGGAAGCTGCCAAGATGAGCGATGAAATTTGCTTCCTTGAAAGCAAGGGTGCAGTCATCGAGCGCAAGCTAAAGCTTGAAAAATGCTTTGAAGACAGAAGCTTTGAATATTTAAATGCCGTGATAAACGAGAATTTCAAGGGGAAAATTTACTATGATTAATGATTTTTTTACCTATCCTATGCGGATATTTTTCCTTTCAAGTGCGATTTGCGCTGCGCTTGGCGGAGCTATATTTTTTGCGCCGGTTGATTTTATAAGCCTTCACAAATTTATATTTTTACACCTTGTGGGCGCGCTTGCTTATGCTGGATTTTTGCTCACGGGGCTTACGGATTGGACGAATTTTACTAAGTCGCTTAAAATTCACGCTTATATTTTGTTTGGAATTTTTGCTATTAGCTTCTTTTGCGCGTTTATAAATTTGTGGTTTGCTCATCTTTTTATGGCGATTTTTTGGGCGTATTTGGTGATGCTTTGCGTTTATATGATCTGGCTTGATAAAAACGACGATCAGTTCGGAGTTATGGGCTTTTTGCTTGGAATTTTGCTCTTTGAAATTTGCTATCTCGTAAGTAGCGAGGAGAAATTTTTAAATTTACAAATTCATCTACATATCATCGCTATTTTGCTTATATCATTTCGCGTTAGTATGGTGCTTGGACGCGAGGCGATAAAGCGCGAAAGCGATATGGAAGAAGCGGTATTTGTGCCAAATTTAGTCTATAAAAATATCGCGATTTGCTGCGTTTGCGCTTTTTTAATTTTAAGTGTATTTTTTGAATCAAGCGGCGCGATAAGCTACGCTGCCTTAGCGTGCGGCGCAGCGGTGTTTGCCAAGCTTAAGGAGTGGCACTACAAAGAGCTTTTAAGGCATAATTTCATCGTTTTTTACTACCTTATGCAGCTTCTTGTGGCGGCTGCTTACGCTATCTTTGGCATAAGCGGAATTTTGGGTCTTGGACTTGAGGCAAACATGCTTCACATCCTTGCGCTTAACGGCATGATATTTAGCATTATGCTTATCTTTAATATCGCCGGGCTTCGTCATAGCGGACAGGAGCTTGAGTTTTTGCTTCTTAGTAAGATAGCTTTTGCTTTGGTCGTGGCAGCGGGAATTTTTAGAGGGTTTTTTGCCTATGCTTGGAGTGGATTTTATATACATCTGCCGGCGACTTTGATCGTAATCGCTTTTGTTTTATGGTTTGTTGATTTTTATAAAATTTTTAAAAATAACGAATTTAGTGACGACCCGGAGTAAGAAATTTGAGTTTAAATCGACTAAAAGCGATAAATTTGCCGATTTTGCAAAGAGTATAGAGATATTTAAAAAAGAGCCGATAATGGCTAAAGTAGTAGATGCGTAAGGCTCTTTATGCAGGTAAAACTTGGAGTGAAACTGAAGTTAGCCTCAAGCTTGCTGTTGAAAAATGATTTAAAGCCCAAATTTGGGCTTTAATCTAATCAAGCGTTCTTTTATATCTATATAGCGATAAAGCAGTACTAGCGCATAAAAATACAAACATAGCTATCACGTCATAGACGTAGTCTGTTATAAGAGCGTTTTTAAGCCAAATTCCTCTAATCATACGTAAAAAGTGCGTCAGCGGAAAGAATTCTCCTAAAATTTGCGCCCACTTTGGCATACCGTAAAACGGAAACATGAACCCCGAAAGTAGTAGTGAAGGCAAAAAGAAAAAGTAAGTCATCTGCATAACTTGAAGCTGATTTTTAGCAAGCGTGCTAAAGGTAAATCCAACTCCCAAATTTGCAAGCATCAAAAGAGTGCAGCAGGCTATAAGAGAGCCCCAATTAGTTATGATGGGAAGCTCAAAAAGATATCGCGCGATAAACAAAAGCACGCAAATTTGCAGATACGAGATAAAAAGATAGGGCAAAATTTTACCAAGCATCACCTCGGTCGGATATAGCGGTGTCGCGAGCAAATTTTCCATCGTACTGCGCTCATACTCCTTGGTCATCGAAATTCCCGCCAGCAAGATAGTCGTAAGCGTAAGAAGTATGCCCACTAGCCCCGGGATGATCTGATATCTTGTTAAAAGTTCAGGGTTGTATTTAGTATGAACTATCAGCTCAAATTCGCTGTTTTGATGTTCTGTGCTAAATTTATCCCTTGAGATGGCTTGGTTAAAAGCTCTTATAAGCGCGCTTGAAACCTGAGCCGATGACGCAGGATCGGTAGCGTCAATGTCGATTAAAATTTTTGGCACAAAGCCTCTTGTCAGATCGCGCTCTAAATCATGCGGGAAGTGGATAATAAACTGCACATTGCCTTTTCTCATCAGTTCATCTGCAAGCTCTAAATCCCTCGTAACGCTCTTTATATGGAAATATCCCGTGTTTTGCATGGCCTTAATAAGCGATCTGCTAAGCTCTCCTTGCGAATTTATGACAAGTGCGGTTGGCAAATTTCTTGGATTGTTGTTGATCGCATAGCCAAAAAGCAGCATGAGCATAAGCGGCATCATGATGATAAGAGCGAGTGTGCCTTTATCTCTTAAAATTTGGCGAAATTCCTTGATAACTACGGCGTGAATTCTAAGGATTGAGAATTTTTGCATGAATTTTCCTACGCACGCTCATCTTCAAAAATGTTTAAAAGATGGATAAATATATCTTCCAAACTCGTTTTTGTCGGCTTTAAATTTGCTTGAGCGTTTGAGTATCCAAGATTTTTTATCTCGCTTTGGAGCAAATTCGCATCTCGCACTACTATGTGATAGCTGTTTCCAAAAGCAGAAACTGTATGAACCGCTCTGCTTGAGGCTATTAGCCTTGAAATTTCAGCTGCGCGCGAGCCGCTTAGATCCCAGATGTCAAGTTTGTATTTGGAGATGATTTCATTTTCACTGCCTTGGGCTAAAATTTTGCCGTAAGCTATGTAGATAAGCTCATGGCAGCGCTCGGCTTCATCCATGTAGTGGGTTGAAACTAGCACCGTTACGCCGTCGTTTGCAAGGCGATGTATGATATCCCAAAACTCCCTTCTAGCCTTTGGATCAACGCCCGCGGTAGGCTCATCGAGCAAGAGCAGTTTAGGGCTATGCACAAGGCACATCGCAAGCGCAAGGCGTTGCTTTAAGCCGCCTGAGAGAGCGCCTGCACTTTGGTTTTGTCTAGCTGCAATACCAAGCTCGTCAAGCGTCCTGTCTATCTCAAATTTTTGATTTTTGATCTTAAAAAGTTTCGCTACAAATTCTAAATTTTCTCTAACGGTTAGATCAGCGTACCAGCCGAATTTTTGTGTCATATAGCCCGTGTTTAGCCTTATGGCGTCAGACTGCGTTAAAAAATCATATCCGAGACACTGCCCGCTTCCGCTATCGGCTTTTAAAAGCCCGCAAAGCATTCTTATCGTGGTCGTCTTGCCGCTTCCGTTTGGTCCTAAAAATCCGCAAACGCTACCTTTTTGCACTCTGATATTTACGTTGTCCATTATCACGCGCTTGCCAAATCTCTTTGAAAGCCCTTGCACGTCTATGGCGTACTCGCTCATTGATTTTGCCTTACGCTAATGGGAAGTGAGGGGTGCAAAAACTCGCTTGGGTTATCAAGCACGGCTTCAACGAGATACGTAAGCGTATCTTGGGTGTTTTCGCTGTATATGATAGGCGGGGTGTATTCGGGCTTGGAGGCTATCTTGCTAACGGTTGCGGTTAAATTTTCGCATCCAATGCAGCCGATTTTTATCTTTTGTCCCTCTTTAAACTCGCCGATATAAGTGATCGGCACGAAAAATTTGGCTTTTAGTTCATTTGTAGGAAGTAGCAGGATAGCGGGCTTTGAGTTTAACGCCCACTCGCTCTCTTTATAAAAAATCTCTTCGATCTTGCCCGCTTTTGGGGCGTAAATTTTGGTTTCATTTAGCTGCCACTCTTTGGCTTTGATATCTTCTTTAAGTGCATTTATGTCCGCTTTTAGGCTGTTTATTTGATTTACTCTGGCGGGCAAATTTGCGATCTTTAAAGAGGCTTCAAGCTCGTTTACTACGGCTCTTGCTCTTTCAAATTCGGCTTTTGCGATATCTGCTTCTTTATTAGAAACCGAGTTTTTGGCTATTAATTTTTTAGTTCGCTGCCAGTTTTTATCAGCAAGCCAACTTGCCGCTTTGGCTTCGTCTAGCTTGGCTTTGATACGCTCGATCTCTTCTTTTCGCATGCCTAAATTTAGATCCTCAAGCTTTGCTTCAAGTGAGGCTAAATTCGCTTTAGCTATGTTTAAATTCGCTTTTTGCAAAGTATCTTCAAGCTCAAATAGCAACTTGCCCGAATCAATAATCTCTCCTTCTTTTACGTGAATTTTTACTATGCGTCCGCTAAAATAAGGCGATATGTGGATATATTCACCTTCTAAATAGCCGTTAAAATGTGTGTCGCCCGCTTTTTTGTCGCAACCTGCAAGCAGCAAAAAAAGAGATAAAACTATAAATTTTGCATTCATTTTTACTCCTGAAATTTAGAGTGCAAATGCTAAAAACAGCTTTTTAAAAGCGATATCATTATAGCGGAATTTAGCTTAGCGGCTAAATTTTAGTGTCGGTTTGAAAGCTTTAAATTTGGGCTTGTTCTGATATAATCATTTTTTAATTTTTAGCTTTTAAACGCGAAATTTTTGAAACAAAAAGGAAAAATATGCAGATAAAAGAGAATAAAAAGGGCGCTATAGGATCGCTTATAATGTCTGTCTTGCTATTTGTGGCGGGTTTTTTGGGATATGTTTATTATGAACTTGCGGCTTCTGCGATTTTTACCATGATAGTAACTTTAGTATGTGCCGTTTTTTGCTTGAAAAAGATAGCTCAAGAGAGTTTTATAGAAATTTTTGATGACGGATTTGGCGTAAAAAAGGGTTCTAAACAACATAAATTTTATTTTAAAGATATCGATGAGATAAGCACTCGCGTTGTGGATAAAAAGCGAGATATTCAGGTTTTAAACGTGAAATTTAAAAGAGGAAGGCTTGATAGGGAAGCCGCTGACGGGCTTATACAACCAATCGGTGAAAACGACGCGATAATCTTAGACAAATACGAAAAATCAAAATATGAAATTTTTAATCTTTTAAGAGAGAAGCTACAAAATATAAACACCCAAAAACAACTACAAGAAAGTGATAAATCTAAAAATAAGCGATAAATTTAGGCAGTTATATATTGGTTTTAAAAGGACAAATATTTTAGTTAAATTCTAAAAATAAAGTGATATTTGCGACACAACTTGTCGTATGGGTTGTGTATAATATTTTAAAAATTTAAAAAGAGGTTTTGTGGGTATAGGAATTAAAAAAATGGGGGGGTAGCGACAAGTTAGCTTTTAGGCTAGCCTATATAATTTCAGAACTTCTTTGTGGGAAAAAGCTCTATACTCCTAAACTTGCCGATGAATTCGGTGTTTCAAAACGTACTATACAAAGAGATTTAAATAACAGACTTATAAATTTATCTATTGTATTTAAAGACGGATTTTATTATCTTGATGATTGCGATAATAGGTTAAAAAATTATGAACTTCTTAAATTTAGCCAAAAAAGCGGCATAGAGGATCTTTATCCAAGTAAAAATTTTATAAACCATTTATCTGATAGCAATAAAAAAGTTGTCGGATTCTCTTATGAGCATATAAACTCTGATATATTTAAAATTCTTGAAATTTGTATTTCCTGCTCAAATATAGCCCATTTTATATACAAGAAAAAAGAACGAAATGTAAAACCATATAAGCTTATTAGTTTTAATGGAGTTTGGTATCTTATAGCGACTGAAAACAGTAAGATAAAAAATTATGCAATCTCAAAAATAATTAATTTAAGGAGAGGCAATAATTTTAAGAAAAATCAGGATATAGAAAATTTTATAGAGAAAAACAGCGATCAATTTATAAGTGAAAATTTGATTAATATAAAACTAAAAGTAAAAAAGGAGGTTAGTGAATTTATTCTTAGGCGTAAAATTTTTAAAGGGCAGTCGGCAGTAAGACACTTGAAAAATGGCGATCTTGTAGTTGAAGCAAAAGTAGCTTTTTTGAAAGACTTTATGGGGACACTTAGGTATTGGATTCCTTATATTAGTATATTGGAGCCAATAGAACTAAAGAATAAACTTTTAGCAGAGCTTGAAGATTATATAAAAAAGGAAAAAAATGTTTTTGAAAAATATGAGAGATGACAGTAAGGAAAAATTTTTGGCATTTGCCATAATTTGCGCTAAATCAAATGGAAAGATAGAAGAAGAGGAGTCGGCTTTACTAAGGCAGTACTGCGATGAGATGCAAATAGAGATGCCTCAAAGAACGGCAAAATATGATCATATCGTAGAAGCTTTTGACGATGATGAGGCAGAGTATAAAAGTAAAATAGACAATATATTTAACAGTAGCAGTACTAACACTGTTGATTACAAAAAGATCTACTTTGAACTCATTTCTCTTGTTTATTCGGATGGGGTCATTACGCCCATAGAACAAGATATCTTAGATAGACTTAAACAAAAGATGTATCAAGGTGATTTTGAAGTGCCTATTATAGAGAGTTGCGCCTTAAGTATTGCAAGCGGACTAAAGATAGTTCAAGATATAGAGTTAATACACGAAAAAACAAAAGGAGAGTAGATGTTTTTAAGTAAATTTGACGAGTATAAGAAACAAAATTTTTTAAAACTTGTAGCCATTATCGTTCTAGATGATAGTAAAAATATTCTGACTAATAATAAATTATTACAAGATTTAATAGACGAAAGTGGAATTGATACTTTGGTTGATGATTTGGTTGAACAATCTAAAGATATAAATGCCTTTTTTAACGACGATACGGATGAATTTAGAGAGGAAATTTTGGATATTATAGATGATATTGATATCAAATTTTATCTTGAAGCTAACATGTATATTCAAGCCGATTCGTTAAATCCTAAAAATATACTTATAAAAGAGATTATGCAAGAGAAGCTAAAAGCTAGTAATGAGGTGATAGAGCTTTGTGACAATTGGTCTTTAAATATGACTAATTATAGTTTGATTTTAAATAAGATTATAGACAGATAGTTATGTTTAAATGCGATAGCTGCGGTCTTTGTTGTGTGAATATACAAGGAATAAGAGAGCTTGCTAAGTTTTTATGTGAAGACGGCTCTTGCATAAATTTAGATAAAACCAATAATTTATGTAAGATTTACGATGCTAGGCCCGCTATTTGTAGAGTGGATGAGATGTATCAAGTTGAGTATTATAAATACTTTAGTAAAGATGAATTTTACGATATAAATGAAACTGCTTGTAAAATTTTAAAAGAGAGATTTAAAGGATAAAAATGCCATTACCGTTAATACCTGTACTTTTTGGTGGAGCTAGTTTAGCAGCAGCAGCCTTTGGGGCAAAAAAGGGCTATGATGCTTATTCGGATACGAAATATGCAAAAAACTATAATGAAAGAGCAAGAAATATTTTTGAAGAGTCTCAAAAAAATCTCAATACATCAAGAGAGGCTACAAATACTTCTATAGTTAGGCTTGGCGAATACAAAAAAGAAGTTTTTGATATGTATATGATAGATTTTATAGAGATATTTTCTAGGATAAAAAATTATGAACCTGAAGGCGGTTTGAAATTTGATAGCGCAATGGATATAAGTAGCAAAGAATTTGAGGAATTAAAAAGCCAGATACTAGATATCCGGACAGCATTTGGCGGAGCGGCAGCTCTTGGAGCAGGTGCTGCTGCTGGGTTTGGTGCTTTTGGCTTAACCGGAGCTTTGGCTACCGCAAGCACGGGCACTGCTATAAGTTCACTTAGCGGAGTAGCTGCAACGAATGCTACTTTGGCGTGGCTTGGAGGAGGTTCTTTGGCTACAGGAGGGCTTGGCATGGCAGGAGGAACAATGGTTTTAGGAGGTCTTGTTGCGGGTCCTGCTTTGGCTGTTGCAGGCTGGGTTTTATCATCTAAGGCCGAAACTGCTAAAAATAACGCATATTCTAATTTACAAGAAGCAAAAAGTATAGCGGAGACAAATCAAACCGCTATACTTGAACTATCTCATGTAAAAGATGTTGCAAATACTGTACAAATTACTTTAAATGAGCTTTCCGAGAAGTATTTTAGTAAGTTTTTGAGTGAATTAGAAAATATAGTATCTATAAATAACAACTATGCAAGTTATTCTAAAGAGGACCAGCACCTAGTTCATAACACAGTGTTGCTTGCTCAGAGCATAAAAAATTTAATATCCGTTCCGTTGCTTGAAGAAAACGGTAAGATTTCTGTAGCTATACGGAAAACAAAACGCAAGGCCGAAAAGTTATTAAAACAACTAAAAGATATAAACGATAAGTATAATTAAAGGGCATAAAGCCCTTTAAATTTAAAAGGATGCATCATGAGTAAAGCGATATATGAAGAGATAATTGATGAGATAGGAACACAGACTTTAGCTAGATTTGGACTGAATATTTTTGACACTTCAAGTTATGCTCAAAGTGTTGAAGCTACAAGAATGCGTATAGATACAAAAGAAGTGTATGACTCGGAAAGAGTAAAAAACAAAAACCGAGAAAATGATACTACTTCTCACGGATTCTTATTTGAATCATTGGATGTAGGGATGAGAAATATAGAGAACGCAAAAAATAAAAATGATTTAAGATATATCAGGCATGATGAAATAACAAAAGCAAATGATCCTTTGGTAGATGTTTCTCTTATTAGAAAAAGCGATATAGTAAAAGCTCTTGATGGGGATGAGGTTGATATTTTTGGAGAGATGCAACATAAGAGTTTTGAGAGTAAAGATAGCCAATTAAAAAGAAAGTCTAGAACAAAAGTAATATCTAAATCAAATGACTTAAAGGGCAAAAATAAAAAGTATATGAATGCCGAAGGTTTAAAGGTTGTTGTAAATTCGGATAGATATCAAGAGGATATAAATCATTACAAAAAAATAATAGAAAAAAGCAAAGATCAGAATGCTATAAAAGAAGCGAGGATGATGCTTGAAAAAATAGAGAAGGGAATGGTTGATTACGAAACTAGCAAAAAAGAAAACGCAAGAAATTTTACTATTAAAACAGATATAAAATATATGGCTAAAAATAGTGCAGGAGTTGCTATAAGTGGAGCCGTTGCACTAGCCTTACAGACTCTCGGAAGTGGTGTTATATATGAAATAAAAGACTATTGCAAGAGTGGAAAAAGTGATTTGTTATCTAGGATTTCTAGACTTTTTCAAAGCGTTTTAAAATCACTAAAAGACGGCTTCATTAATGGCGCGGGGTTTGCAGTGATCGATATTCTTGTAAACGTTATCTCTAGTTGTTTTAAAACTTTACATACGAAATTTATGTATTTATGGGAAAATTTAAGAACGGCTGCTAAGTCCGTGTACAATGCTATCCTTTTATATGTGCAAGGTAAAATTAAAAACTTTCAAGATCTTATAGTTAATATAGTTAAATCCATTTTTTCGATACTTATGGTGCTAATGGCTGAAACTATAGATACTATGATAATGCAGTATTTAATAGCATTTATGCCTTCAGATATAGCTAGCGTACTTTCGGGTGTTTTTACTGTAGTGATTTCAGCTACCGTTGTTGTTTTAGGATTAAAGATTATAGAAAATTCACTAAGTTATATTTTTGGGGTTTATGCCGAGCTTCAAAAGTCTCGGGCAAAAAAAGCAGAAATTTCGGTTTTGGTTGATGAAGTACTTCCTGAGCTTATAAAAGATAATGAAAGGATAAAAGATCTAATAGATACTTATAAGAATGATATGGTATTAAAGATGGATAGTTCTTTTGCTCAATTAAAATCCGCGGTTGAGCTAAATAATAATGCAGTCTTTATAGAGAGTCTAATTTCCATAAATTCGTTTTATGGTAAGAAGTTAAAATATACTAATTTTAATCAATTTAACGATATTATGTTAAGTGATGAACCTATAAGATTTTAGAAGAAAGGCTACAAAGCGTAGCCTTCTTAAAATAAATATTTTTCTTACTATCTCATATCTCTTGTCAGGCTTCATCTTTATTATCTCCCATGGCAATCTCAGTTTGAAATTCTATCGCTAAATGTGAGACCTAATTGGATACAAGAGATATAAAATAGAGATCAAAGAAAAAGGAAAAGTGGAGTAGGGGGGGGGCAATAGGCAATTAAATTGCCTATTAAAATTCCATACCAACGCTTAATAAAACATTGATTTGTGAATAATTTTTACCCTGTTCGCTAGATAGACCTATACGAGTAAAGTATCTTTTGTGTATTAGTTCGGCATCCATTCCATAATACACACTGTGTCTGCCCGCAGTTGTTTTCTGATCAAAGCTTTTGTCTGCAAAATCGCTGAAATGAGTTTTGTTATTTATTTTTTCGTCATTTAATCTTAGAGTATAGTATCCAAAGCCGTTTAAATTTAACTTCGTGTAATCATTTAGCGATAGTTGATAGCTTGTATGAAGCCCAATTGATGTTGATAGGGTTTCGTGTCTCTTTTTATCATAGGTTTTTGCAAAAATTCCGCCTTGCTCATTAAATTTATTTTGCATTACTGTCGAGTAGTTTAATGTCGCAACAGGTTTTATAGATAAATTTTCAAAGTTGAAATTCTTTAAAATTCCTATTTGAGATGATGCTAAATAGCTTTTATAGTCAGCTTTTAAGTCGCTTGATGAGCCTACTATATATCTTGTAAGATCGTTAAATCCTATGCCTAAATTTCCTTGAGCTATGAAAGAGTAGTTGTTGCCAAGATCTAAAAGGCCGCTTATACCTACAGAAATTCTTTTTTGTTCGCTTGATGAGTATTTGTGCGTGCTTTTTGAGGTTGCTAGAGCTATTGAGCCGCCAAGTAAATTTTCATCTATCAGCTTTTTGGCTTGTAAATTTGTAGAGTATGTTTTGCTCTTATACTCATCATGATTTAGTTTTATGTAGTTTGAATTTAAAGAAATTTGAGTATCTCTTCTGCTGTCTTGGAGCGCATCATATGCTATCTGATCGGTTACGTCAGAGCTTAATGATGCCATAGGCTCGCTTGGTAAAAGCATAGGAGAAAATGTTGAAAGCAAGAAATTTGTATTATCTAGCGTAAGTTTTTCTTGCGCCCATAGATTATCTTTGGCATCACTAGGAACAGGCGAATTTTCAATACTATCTAATGTTTTGGCAAATTCACTTTTGCTTGCTTTGTCTAGATCTTTAAAAAACTTATTATACTCTGTTGCACGAGGATTATTTTTCTCAAAATCTTTACCTAGCTTTATGTCTAAAATTTTATTGATCGAGTTTTTAAAGTCTTCTTCGTTCTTGTTTTCAGCTAAAGGATCTTGTTTTTTATTTATTTTTATAATGTTTTTATCTTTAACCGTAAAATCAAATAAATTTGTATCTTTTACGTCTATAGTCAAGTTATCTGTTGGAAGGTTGCCTAGATTTACGATAACTTCAAAATTGTTCGCAAACGTATCTTGGCTGTTTTTATCATAAACGGGCGTATATATAAGCTTTCCGCCTAAAATATCATAACCGTTTGCGTTAAAGCTAGTGTGTCTTGCTTGAGGATTAAATCCTATTTCAAGATCGCCATTTGCATTTTGAGTATATTTGCCTTCTATGTTTAAATTTCCTATCGCAAGACTTCCGTCCTTAAAGCCTGCTTTAACTATACCGCTTTCATTGATAAGATCGCCTTTTATAGTGCCTTCTCCGCTTAAGACGCCTTGATTTCTGAGCGTCACATTAGGTGTTATGAGCTTTCCCTCTTTAAGCTCTATGTTTCCTGCGTCCGCGACAACCGAGCCACGTATATTATGATCATTTTGACTAGATGTTATGAGCTTTCCGTTTTTATAGATGACAGCATTTCCTGTGATGTCCGCACCTTTTAAATTTATATTTCCACCATCTTGTGCATAGACATTTTGTTTTATTTTTGAACTTGCCTCAAGATCAAGATTGCCTTTATCTACTGCCCAAAGATTGCTATTTGTCATCTCGCCTTTTATCTTTAGGGTTCCGCCAGAAGCTATAGTTAAGCCTTTATAGTCGGTATTTCCTGCTAATGTCAGTGTTCCTTCGCCTATTTTTCTAAAACCTATTTTATCCATATTTTTAATGTCCGCAGCGGGAGAATTTGACGCATCTGCAACATGCAAGCTGCTATCCCATACCCTTTGTGTTATATCATTAGTAAATTCTCCATCGTGTCCTTTTGTATCAATGGTATAAAGGGCTTGTTTTTCTCCGTTAAATTCAACTATATTTTCTGAATCAAATCTATTTGCATCAATTACCGCTAAACCTTTTAAAGCTTTATCCGCATCTAGGACACCTTGACCTATCAAATCTTTTTTGTCAAGTCTTATAATACCGTCTTTCGGAAAAAGTTTTGTAGGTCTAAAAAAGGTATTAATATCTCTTTTGGTATATCCGATATCAGCTAGATCTTGCTTTACCTTTTCTATGTCTATTTCATTATTTTTCATTGGAATATCATTGTCTATATAAATAATATGGTAATGCCCTTTATTATTAAAGGATTTTACGGTAAGTTTTGGTAGTATCACATTATCGTTTGCGGTGCTTAAGATTATATTTGCCATATCGACTCCGCTTAAAAACGGAAATTTTTGTTGCAGTAAGGCTGCCACTCCACTTACCATAGGCGCAGCTTGAGATGTCCCACTCATAACAAAAAATTCATCTTTGCCTTTAAGTAAAGTCGGATGATTGTAATATGAATTTGCAGATTCTATATCTTTTCCCGGAGCTATTATAGAGTAGTAAGAAGCTCCTTTAAAGGCGTTAGAAAATTTAGCAAAACTGTCACACTCATAGTCTTTAAATCTAGGCGCACATTTGCCGCTTACAAACTTTATTTGTCTTTTGCCGTCAGAATCAACCACGTTTGTATCTAATGGACCTAGAGCCCCTACGACCACCCATGATTTAATTGATTTATCGTAAGATGGGACGATAGCCGTTGAGCTTGGAGCAAGCATACCGTCATTTCCGGCTGCCATTACTATTAGAGTCTTTTCCTCTTTAGAAAGTCTTATTAGGCTTGCGACCCCCGGGCTTTTTTCATTTATTTGAGCCAATTTTTCCGCATCCAAATTCTCGTTAAAAGCACTGTAGCCATTCGACATATCTCCAACTCCGATACTTGGATATCTTTGTGAACTCCAACTATTGTTAATAATGCTTATGTTTTTTCCTCTTAAATCATCATAAAGATTGCCTTTATATTTTGAGTATAAATTTACATATCCTACTCCGTAGTATTTTGCATTTTGTGCTATTCCGTAAGGGTCTTCATCGCTTAATTTTCTACCAAGTATAATACCCGCTACGTGTGTTCCGTGCCTAATGCTGTCTTGTTTTTCTCCGTCTCCTATATCGTTTAAATTATTTTGATCTACGTTAAATAATTCAATATCTTTATTTTTTATGCTTGGATGATTTGTGTAAAAGAACGAATCAACAATACCAACTGCAACACCATTTCCTGATATGCGCGGGTTGTTTTGATATGCATTTGGTAGGTTTATAATTTTATAAGATCTTTCTACTCCATAAAAATAATCGGAAGGAAACATAGTAAGAGGAACAGCCAAAAGTAAAATTTGAGTTTTTCGTAATTTGTTTTTTAGTGATTTTTTCAAATACCATCCTTTTTAGTTTATTATTTTCGATTTTCTAAATCGGCAATTATAGAATAAAATTTAATAATTTCTAAATATAAAATTGAATTTTGTTTTATTTTACTATAGAAAGTGCTATTTTAAGGGGATTTCGTAGTAAAAATTTAAATTGTTTTTTGTTAAATAAAAATTTAAAAAGGGCTAAATATAGCCCTAAATTTATTATATTTTCCTCTCAACCTCATATCGCTCGCCGGGTTTCATCTCTATTATCTCCCATGGCAAACCTTGCTTCATAAGCTCGTCCATGAAAGGCTTAGCGTCAAATTCTTCCATGTTAAATACACCTTTGCCATTCCAAATTCCTTTAGCAACCATCATAGAACCTATCATAGCAGGAACACCCGTCGTGTAGCTAACGGCTTGCGCACCCGTCTCTTTATAGCACTCTTCGTGATCGCATACGTTATAGATATAGACTTGGCGCTCTTTGCCGTCTTTTATGCCTCTTATGACGCAGCCGATGTTTGTCTTGCCTTTCGTTCTTGCACCGAGGCTGGCGGGATCCGGAAGTAGGGTTTTTAGAAACTGGATAGGCACTATCTTCATTCCGTTATGCTCAACCTCGTCTATGCGCAGCATGCCGACATTTTCAAGGCATTTCATGTGAGTTAGATAGCTTTGTCCAAAAGTCATAAAGAAGCGAATTCTCTTAAGTCCTTTGATGTTTTTAACTAGGCTCTCAAGCTCTTCGTGATATAGCAGATAGCTGTCTTTTACGCCGATTTTCGGGTAGTCCCACTTAAACATTATCTCCATAGGCTCGGTTTCTATCCATTTACCTTCGCCGCTTTCGTCTTTTTCCCAATACCTGCCCTTTGAGCTAACTTCGCGCAGGTTTATCTCCGGGTTGAAATTCGTCGCAAAAGGATATCCGTGATCGCCTGCGTTGCAGTCTAGGATGTCTATCTCGTGGATTTCATCGAACAAATTTTGCTGTGCATAGGCGCAAAATACGTTTGTTACACCAGGATCAAAACCGCTTCCAAGAAGCGCCATCGTGCCTGCGTTTTTAAAGTCAGCGTCTTTTGCCCATTGGAGTTTGTATTCAAATTTAGCAGTATCGGGATGCTCGTAGTTGGCGGTGTCTATGTAGGGAATTTTAGCTTTTACGCAAGCGTCCATAAGTGTCAAATCCTGATACGGAAGCGCCACGTTGAGTAGCAGATCGGCTTTGGTTTGTTTAATGAGTTCTACAACCGCATCGGTATCATCAGCGTCGATTTGAGCCGTATTTATCGTAACTCCAAGGCGCTCTTTGATAAATTTTGCTATAGCGTCGCATTTACTCTTTGTGCGGCTTGCAAGCGTGATAGTCGTGAAAACATCGCTATTCATCGCGCATTTTACGGTCGCTACTTGGCTTACTCCACCGGCTCCGATAATTAAAATATGTGCCATGTTTTTCCTTAGTTTTGAAATTTATTTTGATTTTATCAAAAAATTATGTAATGTAAGATAAGTTTAAAGCTTAGTAAAAATTACAGGCAAAATAGTATCGCCATAAATTTGCCTCAATTTAAAATTTAATCAAGAGTTCAAAGCGCTCCTTCTCGTTTGACTTTTTAATCTACAAAAGCGCCTTGTACAAAGCGCAAAGATGTATTATATAAATTTCTTCTCAATGCTCCTTAGCACAAATTTAATTAACTCAAGCCCTTTTGATCGGTGAGAAATTTCAAGCTTTATCTTATCATCAAGCTCGCCAAGAGTTTTATCAAAGCCGTTTGGTATAAATAGCGCATCATAGCCAAAGCCGTTTTTGCCCCTTTCTTCGGTAAGCGCAGTTCCGTGCATAAACCCATGCGCGCTGAATTCCCCAAATTTACTAGCTATAGCGATACAAGCCGTGTAGTAAGCGCGCGAGCTATGTAAATTCAGCGCTTTTAGTTCGGATATCAGTTTGGCTCTGTTTGCCTCGTCCGTTGCAAGCTCGCTAAATCTGGCAGAGTAAATTCCCGGCTTGCCGCCGAGCGCATCTACGCTAATGCCGCTATCATCGCTTAGGGCTATAAATTCATCCTGCAAATTTAGCTCGCAAATTTTATTATAAACGGCTCTTGCTTTGATAAGCGCATTTTCTTTAAAGCTCGTCCCATCTTCAGCTATATCAAAAGGCTCGCAAATCTCGTTAAGCGAGTAAATTTCATACTCTTTTAAGAAATCTTTTATCTCTTTAACCTTGCCTTTGTTGGACGTGGCTAGAACTATTTTCACTTTTTTATCCTTTTTGCGACTTATCTTTTGGCGTATTATAAATTTAGCCTTTTATTAGCCGTGCGGGTACGGTAAATCGCTCAAATTTATGCGAAATTTCAAGGCTTAATTTAAATTTTGCTCTCCTGCAAGTAGGCTACCGCAATCGGCAAAATTTTTCATATTTTAGCTAATTTTGATAAAAAATTTAAGCCTATCTAGGGTAAAATCACTCTTTTATATCAAGGAAATTTTATGTTAAAAAGCGTTTTGCCTCTGTCTTTTATCATCGGAAGCAGATTTTTTGGGATATTTATCATACTGCCTGTTATCAGCGTTTATGCTTTGGAGCTTGAGTACTCAAGCGAATTTTTTGTAGGAGTTTTAATAGGCGTTTATGCGCTAACTCAGGTGATTTTTCAGATACCTTTTGGCTATTTTTCGGACAAATTCGGGCGCAAGATCACTCTTTGTCTAGGGCTTGTGATCTTTATTATCGGAGCTTTAATCTGCGCGCAGGCAACCGATATATATACGATGATTTTGGGGCGTTTTATACAGGGTGTGGGCGCTATCGGGGGCGTTGCTACCGCGATGATAAGCGATAATACAAAAGAAGAAGTTAGAGGCAAGGCGATGGCGATAATGGGCGTATTTATCGGCGTAAGTTTCGCTCTTTCGATGCTTATCGCTCCTAGCATGAGTGCGAAATTCGGACTTTCAAGCCTCTTTTATCTAAGTGCTGCGCTTACTGCGTTTTGTATAGTGCTTTTATATACTGCTGTGCCAAAAGACCCTAAAATTCAGCATTATGAAGAGAAAACGCCGTTTTTTAAGCTCATATCAAATAGAAATTTATTTTTGATGAATCTAACAAATTTCATGCAAAAAATGCTTATGTCTGTGGCTTTTTTCATTATTCCCGTCGTTTTAGTGCATGATTTTGGAGGCTCTAAAGACGAGCTTTGGAAAATTTACGCAGTTTCTACCGTGTTTGGCTTCATTGCGATGGGGCTTGGTGGAGCAATAGGCGAAAAAAGAGGTCTTGGCAAGCATCTTTTGGTAGTAGGAGTTGTATTTTTCATAGCCTCTTATCTTTTTTTTGCATTGGCAAAGAGCGAGCTTGTGTTTTGTATCGGTGTGGTGCTGTTTTTCGTAGGGTTTAACCTTCACGAGCCTATCATGCAGTCAATCGCTTCAAAATTTGCCAAAGTAAGCGAAAAGGGAGCCGCTCTTGGCGTGTTTAACTCATCCGGCTTTATGGGAACTTTCATAGGCGGCATAGGGGCGGGAGCTTTGCTGAAATATTATGATTTAAACCTGCTTTGCATCGTTTTTATCGTGCTTTGCGTGATCTGGCTTGTGCTTTTAAGATGGCTTGATAATCCCGTTATCTTTAAAAATATCTATTTTGGGCTTGAGGATAACGTAAATTTAGAGGCTATTTCAAATTTCGACGAAGTTGTTGAGTGTTACAAAACCGCAAACAATTACGTTATCAAATACAACTCTAAAATGATAGATGAAGCCGCTTTATTTGATAGGATCAAAAACTAAATTTTGGTTTTAATTTGAGTAAAATTTACGATGTTTTAATTATCGGAGCAGGGGCTAGCGGACTGTTTTTAGCCTCAAATTTGCACGGACTGGAAGTTGCGATCTTAGAAAAAAACTCCTGCGCAGGCAAAAAAATTCTAGCAAGTGGTGGAGGCAAATGCAACATCACAAACCGCTACATAAGCTCACAAAACTATCTTGGCGATGAAGAATTTATCGCTAAAGCGCTTTTAAATTTAAGTTTTTGCGATGTGCTTGAATTCTTCGCAGAGCTTAAATTTAAAGAGATAAAGCAAAATCAATTTTTTTGCGCAAGCTCTGCCAGAGACGTTTTGGGAGTGCTTTTAAGATCGTCTGAGCAAAACAAAGCGAAGATATTTTATAACTGCGACGTAAAGAGTGCTGCTAAAATTTCAAATTCTAAAAATTGCGAAGTGGGCGTTTATGGCGACTTGTTAAATTCTCAAAATGAAATTTTTGAAATTTTAACCCACAACGGGCAGAAATTTAGAGCCAAAAATCTTGTGGTAGCAAGCGGCGGACTTAGTTATAAAGCTCTTGGTGCAAGCGATATAGGCTATCTTGTCGCTCAAAATTTCGGCTTGCAAGTGGTTAAACCCGCCCCCGCGCTGGTCGGTTTTACGGTTCAAAAGGATGAATTTTGGTTTAAAAATTTAAGCGGCGTTAGCCTAAATGCCGAAATTTCTTTAAATACAAAAAATATATCCGGTTTAAAATTTAAAGACCAAGATAAGCCAAATTCAGATAACAAAACGGCTTTAAGCGAGCGAAAATTTAGCGCGGACGTTTTATTTACTCACAAAGGCATTAGCGGACCTGCCGTATTAAGCGCATCTTTGTTTTGGAGCAAAGGCGCTGTTAGGATAAATTTTTTACCGAATTTTGATACGAAATTTTTAAGCCGTACAAAAAAGCAACTTTCTACGATTTTGCCGCTTCCAAGGCGATTTACGCTTGAATTTTTAAAGGCAAACGAGCTAGAGGATAGGGCTTTTGGCGAATATAACGAAGAACAGAAGGCTAAAATTTTAAAGCTGTTTGATTATCCGTTTGCACCTGCGGGAACCTTTGGATTTGAACGCGCAGAAGTTACTAAAGGCGGCGTTAGCACAGATGAAATAGATGAAAATTTTGAGTGTAAAAGCGTTAAAAACCTATACTTCATCGGCGAGGTTTTAGACGTTACGGGCATGCTTGGCGGATATAATTTGCATTTTGCTTTTACAAGCGCGAAAATTTTAGCCAATTATTTAAATTTAAGACTTCCATAAAGTCTTTTGGAATCTTTTAAAATCCAAAACTTAATTTCAAGCAAATTTTGCGCAAGAGCCAAATTTAACCTCTCGCAAAATTTCGTTAAACCATCTTTAGAACTTCGACCACTTCGCCACGAGCTATAAAATCGGTCTCTTTTGGGATGATTAAAAGCGCGGCGTCATTTAGCAGGTTATTTACGATCGCGGAGCTTCCAAGCTTCTTGCCCTCTAAATTTAGGTAAATTTTGCCGTCGCGATTTACTAAATTTGCAGCCGTAAATTCCAAAAACGGAGAGCGTTTTTTATAATCCTCATCCATTATCGCAGTTATCTTTGGCTCGGGCAGATTAAACCACGAATTTATCAAAACTCGCACGTAAAGCACGCACATAACCATCGCCGAATATGGAAATCCTGGAAGCGCAAATATGTATTTGTCTTCGCTTTTTGCTACTTTTATATGCCTGCCCGGTTTAATCGCCGCTCCATCTATTATTAGTTTAAAATTTTCATTCAGCGCGCCTTTTACGAAGTCGTAATCCCCCATGCTGACTCCGCCCGTGGTTACAAGTACGTCCGCACTTTTTAAGGCATTGATTATGGCTGTTTTTACGGTGTTTGCATTATCTTTTGCAATTTCGCAGATGATAGGCTCGGCACCCATTTTGCGCACCATTTGGGCGATTGCGATATGGTTTGAGCTGTGAATTTGAGCAGGGTTTAAAAGCGGCTCGCCAAGATCTCTTATCTCGCTTCCGGTTGCCAGTATAGCAACTCTAGGACGCACAAATACGCTTATGTGAAACATCCCAAGTTCGGCCATTAATGCAATTTCTGCGTAGCCGATTTTGGTGCCTTTTTTGATTAAAATTTCGCCTTTTTTATAGCTTTCGCCCACTTCTCGCACGGCAAAGCCCTTGTTTACGGGCTTTTTTATAATTATTTTAGAGCCTGCTACTTCGACGTTTTCAACGGGTATAAGAGTATCGGTTCCTTCGCTCATAAGCGAGCCCGTGAAGGTTTTTACGCATTTTGCGCCGCTTACGTTTATGTCCTTATCGGTTCCTGCTGGAAGATCGGTGATAAGCTCAAGCTCATTTAAATTTTCACTCCAGGCAAATGCATATCCGTCCATAGCCGAAGTCGGTTTTGGCGGGTAGTTATCGGCTGCAACTACATCTGTGACGATATGGCGATCAAGCGCTTCGGTAATGGCTACTTTTTGAATCTTATCCCAAGGCGTGATCGTGGAGCGCAGTATGTCCAAGCTTGCTTCATAACTCATAAATTCTTTCATTTTTTTCCTTCCGGCGGTTGCATTAATAGTCTTAGAATCTCGTTTTTGTCTTAAATAACGAGTTGATTTACGCAAAGCGCAAATTTTGCATATTTTATCATCTTAGCCTTAAATGGCTATGGAATTTATCACCTTTTTATTTTTCACAAGCTAAAATAAAGTTTAAGAAATCAGGCTGATTTTACCTATCCTCAAGGAAATTTCATGAACACTTTAAAATGGCAAATCGTAGCCGGCGGAGCGCTTGGCGTGGTGGCAGCTCTTCTTGTATTTTTTGGCAATCCGGGCAACATGGGCGTATGTGCAGCTTGCTTCTTGCGAGATATAACGGGCTCGCTTGGGTTTCACAGAGCAAGCGTCGTGCAGTATATGCGTCCTGAGATCATGGGGCTTGTCATAGGCGGGTTTATAGCAAGCGTGCTTTGGACGAAAGAATTTGCTCCAACTACGGGATCCTCGCCGTTTTTGCGCTTTTTCTTGGGCGTTTTTGCGATGATCGGATGTCTTGTATTTCTTGGTTGCCCATGGAGGGCGTTTTTGCGTCTTGGCGGAGGCGATTTAAGCGCACTAGCGGGCTTTGGCGGACTTATAGTAGGAGTTAGCTTTGGCGTGATGTTTAAGAAATTGGGCTACAAGCTTGATGGCGGAGCAGTTACTAGCAAGGCGTTTGGAATTTTGCCTGTGGTTATTGCCGCGGCTTTATTTGCTGCGTTGATATTTGGCTTTAAAGCTGGCGAAAGCGGTGCGCTTTTTGCCTCTGTAAAGGGTCCTGGCTCAATGCACGCAGCCGTTTGGATATCGCTTGGCGCGGGAGTTTTGATAGGAATTTTGATGCATAAGAGCAAATTTTGTAGCGTAGGAGCGATAGGACACATCTATAAGGGCGATTTTTCTATGTTTGCGGGGCTGCTTAGTATTATATTTTTTGCAAGCGTTGCAAATTTAGCCCTTGGGCAGTATAAATTCGGCTTTGAAGATCAGCCTATCGCGCACAATGATTATATATGGAATTTTTTAGGAATGGCACTTGCCGGGCTTTGCTTTAGCCTTAGCGAGGGGTGTCCGGGCAAGCATTTAGTGCAGATGGGAACGGGAAATTTAAACTCTGTTATATTTGTTATTGGGATGATGACGGGAGCTGCTTTTGCTCATAACTTTATGCTGGCAAGCTCTCCAAGCGGAATAACCGCAAATGCGCCTTATGCCGTGATAGCGGGGTTTGTTTTTGCCGTTTATGTCGGGCTTTTTAAAAGGTAGGTTTAAATTCCCTAGCTCGGGCCGGATTTTAATCGAAATTTCATATACCCGTTTCAGTCATATACTTTTTGCGTATGTTCCTTTGCAGGTATTAAAATTTCGATTAAACTACATACATTCCGTCTGGAATATTTGCAGTTTTAAGCCAAAAGCCCTGCGCCTTTTATCGCTTGGCTTCGCTCTTTAGCGTAAATTCTCTCGCCGTTTATCACGTCGTATTTCCAGATAGGAGCGTTTGCTTTAAAGTCCTCGACAAATTCGTTGATTAGCCTTAGCGCTACCTTTCTTTGAGGGCTTACGACTCCTGCTACATACGAGCTTGTATGAACTGCTACATCGCCCTTTGAGTGCGCAAAGAGGACATAAGCGTTTTCTTTTGCGGCTTTTTCTTCCCAGTTTTTTAGCCATTTAGCTAAAATCGGCTCATATATATCAAAGCTAAGCGCGCTTATACCGCATTCTTCGCGCACGATACCCACAAAAGTTATCAAAGCTCCGCAGTTTTTATCCTTAAACTCATCGTACCAAGAATTTGTGATTTGATTTACATCCAAACTTCCTTCGTAAATTTGCATATCAGCCTCCGCAAACAGGTGGTAAGATAGAAATTCTATCTCCGTCTTTAAGAGGGGTGTTAAGCTCGCTAATTATCTCGTCATTTACGGCTACTGCGCAAATTTTAAGCCACTCGCTAAGCTCAAGCTCATGATAGCCTTTTAAAGCGTCCTTTAGCTCGCCCAAATTTGAGGCTTCAAGCTTTATGTTTTCAAATTTTATAGGTCCCAAGAATTCAACCTCTACCATAAATATCCTTTTTAAAATTTTCGCCATTTTACTTAAAATTATTAAATTTGGATATACTTATAATCAAAAATTTATAAAACCAGAGATAAAAATGAATGAAATTTTAAATACCGTAAAAACTCCGGCTTATGTTTGCGAAGAGGCTTTATTGCGTAAAAATTTAGAGCTTTTAAAGCGTGTTAAAGATGAAAGCGGAGCTAAAATTTTAGTAGCTCTTAAAGGCTTTGCATTAAGCGGCGTGATGGATATCGTAAGTGAGTATCTTGATGGAGCCACTTGCAGCGGCTTGCATGAGGCGAAATTTGCAAAAGACTATATAAAAGGCGAAATTCACACATACAGCCCGGCCTTTAAAGATGAGGAATTTGATGAAATTTTGGCTATCTCAAAGCATGTGGTTTTTAATAGCTTTAATCAGTGGCAAAAATTTAAAGATAAAGCCTTAAAAAGCGGAGTTGAATGCGGACTTAGAGTAAATCCTGAAAGTTCGGTTGCGCCTACTGATATGTATAATCCATGTGGTAGATTTAGCCGTTTAGGCATAACGGCTAAGAATTTTAGAGCCGATCTACTTGATGGCATCACGGGACTTCATTTTCACGCTCTTTGCGAGGAGAGCGCCGAGAGCTTAGAGACTGTACTTATGGCGTTTGAAGAGAAATTCGGCGAGTTTATACCTAAGATGAAATGGATAAATTTCGGCGGCGGACATCACATAACCAGAAAAGATTATAATATCGAGCTTCTTATAAATTTGATTAAAAATTTCCGTGCAAAATACGGCGTTGAGGTCTATCTTGAGCCCGGAGAAGCGGTCGGCTGGCAGACGGGATTTTTGATCTCAAGCGTCCTTGATATCGTAGAAAACGAAAAGAATATCGCTATTTTAGATACTTCCGCAGAAGCGCATATGCCAGATACTATACTAATGCCTTATCGACCCGCCGTTAGAAACGAGAGTAAAAACGGTAAATTTAGCTATCGTTTTGGCGGCAATACCTGTCTTGCAGGCGATATCGTCGGAATTGACGCCGGCAATGCCGAATATAAATTTGATGAAGAGCTTAAGATTGGCGATAGGGTGATATTTGAAGATCAAATTCACTACACTATCGTAAAAAATACGACTTTTAACGGCATTAAGCTGCCTGATTTGCTCCTTTTGACAAAAGACGGCGAGATAAAAACGCTTAGAGAATTTGGTTACGAAGAGTATAAAAGACGAAATTAGTCCTTAAATTTTTTCAAATTCAACATTTTTTGATAACTGCCAAAGTTTAAATTTTGCTTTGGTTGTTATCAAAATACACTATATCCTGTCTCCTTAAATTTTTATAAAGATTACCCAAAATTCGCAATTTAAACATTATGCTGTTAAGGCATATTTAAGGCAACTTTAATTTTTATAATTTATATTTTTTTAAGTATATTAGCTAAGCTTTTTGGTAGTATAGTTTCATTGTCAAAAAGCGTGAGAGCTCGATGACTAGATGATTTAAAAGGATTTTTTGTGGCGAACGCTTCTGATATAGCTGCTGCTAGAGCGCTTTACTATTCTCTTTTTTCAAGGCTTTTTGCATTTAGCTTTAAAGAAGATAGATTTGACGGCGTAAGCAAGATGCTTGGGCTTATTAGCGCGGCTAGTTTGGACGAGGAGTCAAATGCTGCAGCTATGAGGCTTAGCTTAAATTTTAGTGAGCCTAATCCGCAAAGCGTAGTGCAGGAGTATGATGATATATTTCACTCTCCGCCAAGGCCGCTTAGAAATACATTTTCGTATTATGATGAGGGCTATGAGGTCGGAAACGCCTGTGTTCAGATCAAAAAACTGCTTCTAAAAACAGATATTAGAAGAGATGAGAAGAAATTTAAAGAAAACGAAGATAGTGTAGGGTTTGTATTTACGCTTATGAGCGAATTTATACAAAGAGTGATAGATGGAAAAAGCGAGTATGAAGAGATTTCGGCTGAGCTTTTTAAGGATATTATAAACCCTTGCATAGATGAATTTTGCGATAAGCTATTTATGCACGATGCTTCTGAAATCTATAAAGACGTTGCGATTTTGCTTGGAAATTTCATAGAGTTTGAAAGAATCTACTATGATGTGCCAAGACCTATCAATGATAGCGAACTTAGTAAAAAAAGCTCAGGGCTTGCACGCTCTGAGATGATTAGACGAGAGAAAAATAGAGTTAGAAAACTAAAATCACAAGGAGAGATTTGATGGAGAAAAACAGACGAGAGTTTTTAAAAAAGCTCGGCGTTGCAGGTAGCGTTGCCGTAGCTTCCGCAGGGGCGGCATATGCAGCCGGCTCAAATTTAAAAAGCGGAAAGAGTAAGAAAAACGAGGTGCTTTATACAAGAAGCAAAACTTGGGAATTTTATTATAAACAAGCAAACTAATAAAATCTAAGAAATTTTAAAAAAGGAAAATATATGTCGCAAGCTAATACACCTAGCACACTTGCGCCAAACAGAATCGGTCGTAGATCGTTTCTCAAGATGGCGTCGCTTGCTACGGCTATTGGCTCTGTTAGCGGACTTGCCGCGAGCGGAGTAACTAGAGAGGCAAGCAACGAGGAGATGAAAAATCCATTTTCTAATTCTCGCATTGTAAAAAGCGTCTGTACGGCGTGTTCCGTAGGATGCGGAGTTATAGCAGAAGTTGAAAACGGCGTTTGGGTTCGTCAAGAAGTAGCTCAAGACCACCCTGTAAGTGCAGGCGGACACTGCTGTAAGGGCAGCGATATGATCGATATGGTTCGCTCTCATTGTCGCGTTAAATACCCTATGGTTAAAGAAAACGGAAAGTGGAAAAGAATAAGCTACGAAGAAGCTCTTGACAGAATAGGCGCTCAACTTAAAAAATATAGAGAGGAAAATCCAGAGCAAGTGATGTTTCTGGGTTCTGCCAAAGTTAGCAACGAACAAAGCTACTATATAAGCAAATTCGCTGCTATGTTTGGAACGAACAACCTGGATCATCAAGCTAGAATTTGACATAGTGCAACAGTCGCCGGTGTGGCGAATACTTGGGGTTACGGCGCTATGACAAACCACCTTGGAGATATCCAAAGCGCGAAATCTATATTTATAATAGGCGCAAATCCGGCAGTTAATCACCCTGTGGGATTTAGACATTTTTTAAAAGCTAAGGAAAACAACGGAGCTAAGCTAATAGTTGTAGATCCTAGATATACAAGAACTGCGGCAAAGGCTGATTATTTCGCTCAAATTCGTCCAGGAACGGACATACCGTTTATGTATGGAATGATGCATTTGATCTTTGAAAACGGCTGGGAAGATAAAAAATTCATAGAAGATAGAACTTACGGTATAGATCTTATCCGTGAAGAGGCTAAAAAATGGACTCCTGAAGTGGTTGAGGACGTAACGGGAGTAAAGGCTAGCACACTAAAAGAGATAACGGAAGTTTTTGTTAAAAACAAACCGGGTTCCGTCGTGTGGGCTATGGGTCTAACTCAGCATACTATAGGAAGCTCAAACACTCGTATAGCTCCTATACTTCAGCTAATACTTGGCAATATGGGCGTAAGCGGCGGCGGATGTAACATCCTTCGCGGACACGATAACGTTCAAGGCGCAAGCGATATGGCAAACGCTCCTGACAGCTTGCCTGGATATTATTCTAAGAATGAAGGCTCTTGGAAATATTTTGCTAAGATGTGGAAGGTTGATTACGAGTGGTTGCAAGGAAATTTCGTAAAACCTGAGTGGATGTTTAAGCCGGGCTTTACTCTTGCTCGCTGGTGGGCGGGACCGCTTGACGGAAAGAACGGAAACGATCCGATAGATAACGCTGGAACCAGCTTAAAAGCTCTGTTTGTAATAGGAAACGGTATCACATCTACCGCTCAGCAAGCTAAAGTTCAAGAAGGACTTGATAATCTTGAGCTTTTAATACTAGCCGATCCTTTTGTAAATGAAGCGGGTATCATAACAAACAAAAAAGATAATATATTCTTGCTTCCTTCTGCTACTCAATTTGAGACAAGCGGTTCGGTCGTAGCTACAAACAGAAGCGGTCAATGGAGATCTCAAGCTGTTGAGCCTTTGTTTGAGAGCAAGCCAGATCAAGAAATTTTATTTGAGCTTGCTAAGCGCATAGGATTTTATGACGAGCTAACTAGAACTATTCGCGATGAAAGCGGCAAAATTGAGTGGCCTGAAGCCGCTACTAGAGAAATTGCAAGCATAGTAAAGAGCATCGGACTTACGGGCTGGACTCCTGAAAGGCTGAAAAAACATCAAGAAAACTGGGATAAATTCGATGAAAAAACACTTATGGGTAAAAAGGGCACTCCTGTAGAGGGCGAATACTACGGCTTGCCGTGGCCTTGCTGGACTACAAGCCACTGCGGAAGTCCAAATTTATATGCTATAAATAAACCTGTAAGTGATGGCGGAATGGGCTTTAGAAATCGCTTCGGTTTAGAGCATAACGGCGTAAATCAGCTTGCTGCGGACGGTTCTGCGCCTGTGGATTCGGTAGTAAAAGGCGGATATCCTCAGATTACTAAAGAGAATATAGAATCCGTTTTGGGTATTACTTTAACCGAAGAAGAAAAAGCCAAGATGGGGGCTACTTGGGCTACTGATGATAGCAATATAATAGCCGAAAAATGTATGGAAAAAGGCATCGCTCCTTACGGAAACGCAAGAGCAAGGGCTATAGTATGGACATTTGCGGATCAAATTCCTATCCACAGAGAGCCGATTCACTCTCCAAGAACGGATCTTGCTAAGAAGTATCCAAGCTTTAAAGATAAGCCAAACCACTACCGTGTATTTACGCAGTATGAAAGCTTGCAACAAAGCAAGGATTTCGCTAAAGAATTCCCGTTAAATTTGGTTACGGGCAGACTTGTAAATCTAAACGGTGCGGGAATGGAAAATAGGGCTAGTATGTATCTAGCGCGCTTAACGCCTGAAATGTTTGCCGATGTGCATCCTGATTTAGCTAGCAAATATAAGCTTAAAAACGGCGACATGATTTGGATCCACTCACCTGAGGGAACCAAGATCAAAGTTAAGACAAGAATAGTACATTCCGTTGCAGCGGATATGGTATTTTTACCGTTTCACTTTACGGGCGTTATGCAAGGTGTCGATATGACAGGAAATTTCCCTGATGGAACAAAGCCGTATGCATGGGGCGAAAGCGCAAATACGGTAACAAACTACGGATATGACATAGTTACTCAAATTCCAGAGACAAAAGGCGGTCTATGCCGCATAGAAAAGGCGTAAGATGAGTGCGATAACAAGACTTAAATTTTATTGCGATGATGATAGATGTATCGATTGTAACGGTTGTTCGGTAGCGTGCGACGAAGCGCATGAGCTTCCTATGGGGGTTCGCCGCCGCCGTGTTATAACCTTAAACGAAGGCGTAGTGGGCAAAGAGGTTTCGACTTCTATTGCTTGTATGCACTGCGAAGACGCTCCGTGCTCTTTGGTTTGCCCTGTTGATTGTTTTTATATAAGAAATGACGGAATCGTTCTTCATGATAAAGAAATTTGTATAGGCTGCGGATACTGCTTGTATGCTTGTCCTTTCGGTGCTCCTCAGTTTCCAAAAACCAGCGTATTTGGCGTTAAGGGCTCTATGGATAAGTGTACGATGTGTGCGGGAGGTCCTGAGCCTACAAATAGCGAACATGAGCGCGAAGAGTATGGACAAAACAGAATTTCTGAGGGTAAGGTTCCTGTTTGTGCGGCTATGTGTTCTACTAAAGCTTTGCTTGTGGGAGAATCTGATATAATTGAGCAAATTTATCAAGATAGAGTAAGTGCAAGAGGATACGGCGTGAAAAATATCAAAGAATCGCCTTCTTGGAAGATCGCTTACTACACAAAGGATAGAGTATGACAAGAATTTTTGCTTTAATCTCTGTAATGTTTAGTTTCGCGTTATCTGCCGGTAACAGCGTAAATCAATACAACAGCAACATCTGGGCTGAGGGTAGAGTAGAAAACATCAAGCCTTACGAAGACGGATTTGGTCCCCTTTTTACTTTTATCCAAGGAAATGACTACTTCGCGTTTGGCGTAGTTGCCATACTTGCTGCCGTTGTATTTGCCTTTGTTCTTCACTTTTTGATCATAGGTCCAAAGCATTTCAGTCATGACGGAAAGAAAATTTACGCTTTTGGAGTGATTGAGCGCGTATCTCACGCTCTTGCGGCGGTATCCTGGATAGTGCTTGTTCCAACGGGCATAATCATGATGTGGGGCGATTTGTTTGGTGGCGGAACGTTTGTTAGAGTCTGTAAGAATTTGCACGGTATAGCAACTATTATCTTTGCGGTTTCCGTGCCTCCGATGATGATTTACTGGACAAAAAGAATGCTTCCTGCGATCTATGACATCAAATGGATGATGATAGTGGGCGGCTATCTTTCAAAGGTTAAGCGACCTGTGCCTGCTGGTAAATTTAACGCCGGTCAAAAGGCGTGGTATTGGATAGCGATTCCCGGCGGTCTTGTCATGATAGCAACGGGAGCAGCGATGTATTTCCTAGACTTCTCAACTCCAAACGTTGCAGGCTGGCTTGGAATGAGTCAGATAGAGGTTCTTAGACTTTCAGCTATCATCCACAACATACTTGGTATAGTTTGCGCTACTTTCTTCTTTGTGCATATCTATATGGCTGCAATCGCTATTCACGGAGCGATTTGGTCTATGGTTACGGGCTATAAAGAGGAAGAAGAGGTGGCTATACTTCATAGCTATTGGTATAAAGAGCTTCAAAGTAAAGGTCAAATTTAAATTTATAAATAGGGGAATTTGGATTCAAATTCCCTTTAAATTTAAAATTTAAGAAATGTGCTAAAAAATCATAACAAATAGCTTCAAGATACCCAATATTACGATATAAAATAAGTTTAAGTTTTATGCTTTATTTAAGTTAAAATCTAATACAATTCAAATGTAAATTTTAATAGAATAACTATGTTTTATTAAAATTTAAAGGAAGTCGATGCAACCGATTTATACTACGCAAATTACCAAATTTAAGGGTGATGAGCAAATTTTAAAAGATGATATTTTGGTTCGTGAGATCAAGCTTGAAATTCAGATCAACGACAAACGCTTCGGTGCTATGATGGCGACACCTGTGGATCAAGAAGCACTTGCCGTGGGTTATCTTATAAGCGAGAATATAATAGCTAGTCCAAAAGATATAAGCGAAGTTAGGCTTGAGGATGACGGACTTACGGTAAAAATAGCCGCAAAAGTAAATGAAAAGAGTATGAAACGCTTTGATGAAGAGGCTATCATCATAAGCGGATGCGGTAGAGGACAAACAGCTAACATTGATCCGGAGGCGATGGCGGCAAGAGTGGTAAAAGCCGATGTCAAATTTAAAAAAGATGAAATTTTAAAGCAGATGGGGCAGTTTTACACGCAGTGCGAGCTTTATGAGATGACGGGTTGCGTGCATACGGCAAAGCTTTATGTGGATGAAAATACTTTCTTTATCGGAGAGGATATCGCTCAGCACAACACTATTGATAAAGCCGTTGGCAAGGCCTGTTTAGCAGGAGTTGATCTTGGCAAGACGTTTTTGATGGTTAGCGGAAGATTAAGCTCTGAAATGGTGGCAAAGGCTGTTATGCACGGAGTGCCGGCACTTATTTCACGAACGGCTCCGACTAGCCTTGGAGTGCTGATAGCGCGTAAATTTAACCTTACTCTTTGCGGATTTGCAAGGGGCGAAAATATGAACGTTTATAGCGGTCTTGAGAGGATTATAGGATGAGTAAAGAGGTCGAAAATTTGATAAATGATCTGCTAAATTCAAACGGCAGACTTGATTGCGGTTCGGCTTTTAAAATTTCAGCCAAGACAAACACGCCTATAGAAGAAGTTGGCAAGATAGCCACAGATATCGGGGTTAAGATCGATAACTGCGAGCTTGGACAGTTTGGAAAGCTTGATTGTGATAGTGGAAGCGTAGAGGTTTTGTCCAAGCTTGAGCCGTTTTTAGATGATAAAAGAAGAATATTTTGCGCCGATGGAAGAAATGCGGCGCAAGGGGTAGGCTTAAAGAAAATTCGCTCAACTTTAAAAGATTATAAAATAGATGTCAAGTACTGCAAGCTAGGCTGTTTTAAAGAAAAAAAAGGCAAGAAAATGGTAGTAAAAACTAAAACATGGATAGAAAACGCAGAGGGCGAATTAATCTTTGGCAAAGGCAAAACCGAAGTTCTTGAAGTAATAGCTCAAGTGGGCTCGATCTCAAAAGCAGCTGAAATTTTAGGAATGAATTATAAAAAATGCTGGAATCACCTGCAAATTTTACAAAAAAATATGAAAGAAGATCTTGTAAACACAAAGCAAGGTGGCGGGGATAACGCGGGAACTACGCTAAATGAAAGAGCTTATGAGCTTATTAACGCTTATAAGCAGCTTCAAGCCGATATCGAAGAGTATGCAAACAAGCGTTTTAAAGAGCTGTTTATAAAAAAAGAAGAGAAATAACAACCAAATTTATACAAGGGAGAAAATATGTATATCAAACTAAACGACAGAGTCTATCTTAACAAAGATAAGATCACCAGAGTAAAAGTTGATAGCGTTCAAGACGGTATCAGAATTCGCTTTTACGAAGGTCAAAATCAAGTTGCAAAGAGCGGAAAATTCGAAAGCGAAGCAAAAGCTATAGAATGGCTTGAGAAAAACTTCATCAACAAATAACAACCACAAAAGGCGCTCAATAAACCCGGGCGCCGTCACTTCTAAAATCATTTCTAATAAAATTCACAAATCTCTTTTAACTATTTAAAATTTAAAATGTTATAATCACTTCTAAGCTTCAAGGTTTATCGGCCAGAGCCGGTTTGAAGAGACAGTAAAAAGGAAAAATATGCAAATAGATTGTAGAAATTTAGAGTGTCCACAGCCTGTTATAAACACGAAAAACGCCTTAAATGAGCTAAAAAACGGCGAAATTTTAGAAATTTTAGTAAATGCCGTAGCTCCAAAAGAAAATATCAGTCGCTTTTTAACTTCTCAAAATATCAAATTTACTATGACCGAAGATAATGATGAAGTGATAATTAGAGCCGTTAAAAGCGGGGCTGAGATAAAGAGTGAAAATTTTGATGAATTTCTTTGCAAAACTCCTAGCAAGGTCGGTAAAGTTGTGTATATAAACGAAGAGTACGCAGGAAGCGGAGCCGTGGGCGTTGGGCTTATGAGCAAATTTATAGGCGCTCTTCTTCAGCTTGAAACCAAGCCTTATGCGGTGATTTGCGTAAATAACGCGGTTAAAATGACGACTGACCGCGGACACGTCAGCTTTGCGCCGTTAAAAGAGCTTGAAAAAGCAGGCGTAAAAATTCTAAGTTGCGGAAGCTGTTTGGAGGCTTATAAACTGGTTGATAAATTAAGTATCGGCGAGATGACAAACGCGTATGAAGTCGTGAGTCTGCTTGATAAATACGATGTGATAAAGCTATGATATATAACGATAAAAGACTTACTAAATTTGTATCCGCTGCGGGTTGAGCTGCCAAACTGGACCCGTCGGGTCTAAACAAAAGTGTCGGCAAGCTTGATCTGGGCCATCCGAATTTGCTTACTCGCATAGACACCAACGAGGATGCAAGCGTATTTAAGATAAACGACGAGCTTGCGCTTGTGCAGACACTTGACTTTATAACTCCTGTTGTCGATGATCCGTATCTTTATGGGCAGATTGCCGCGGCAAATTCGCTAAGCGATATATTTGCAATGGGCGCAAAAGTAATAAACGCACTAAATATCGTTGGTTTTGATAGTTGCAACCTTGAGCCTGAAATTTTAAGCGAAATTCTGCAAGGCGGGTTAAGTAAAGTGCGTGAGTGCGGCGGTGCTCTTGTGGGCGGACATACGATAGAGACTAAAGAGATGTATTACGGACTTAGCGTAACAGGAAGCGTTAGACCGAATAAATTTTGGGCGAATAATACGGCTTGCGAGGGCGATGTGCTGATCCTTACAAAACCGCTTGGGATGGGGGCTTTAAGCACTGCCATAAAAGCCGATATGCTAAATTTGGACCAAATCAAAGAGGCTGTTAGCTATATGGCTCAGCTAAATTTTTATGCCGTAGAGGCGATGAGTGAAATTTGCGTTAATGCGGCGACTGATGTAACGGGATTTGGATTTTTAGGGCATTTGAGCGAGATGCTAAGAGCTGATATAGGCTTTGAAATTCTTGCCGATAAAGTCCCGATTTTATCCAGCGCCAAAGAAGTTGCAGCGATGGGACTCTTGCCTGCAGGAAGTTATAAAAATCGCGAATTTGCTAGTAAATTTGTAAGCGGCAAGGAGGCCGATATGTTGCTTTACGACGCTCAAACTTCAGGCGGACTTTTGCTTGCGGTTGATGAAAAACATGCAAATTTAGCTCTTAAGCGACTAAAAGAAGCAGGATATGAGATGAGTCAAGCGGTTGGCGTAGTAAAAAGCGGCAGTTGCCGTATCAGATTGGTTTAATGCCACTTTAGACTTTGCATATATCTTTATCGCTTTTAGTATCGTGAAATAAATTTATCCTCCTATCAGTCTTGTGGCAAATTTAACTCGGACAAGTAGTAACTAATATATAATATTTTAAGTTTAATATGAAATATAATATAAATTTTATGAAATAAATATAATAATTTAAAAGATATATCATACTTTACTATTATTTAATAGCTATTGATATTTACAATCAAAATATAAACTTTAAAACCGTTAATGCTTATAAATTCTCTCTTGATATCTGAAATTTATATTATAAAATACTCTTTTTAGTGCATATTTTATTATAAAATGACACAAGATTATGATATTAAAATATGAAATTAAAGTATATCTTTTACAAGAGAAGCTCTTTAAGAAAGATATAAATAAATTTAAAATAAAATCAGCAAGTTAATTTTAAAAATATTAAGAAAGGAGACAATAAATATGGAATTGTTGGGATTTTTATTCTTTGCTCTTTCGATTTTTATTGCTTGGAAGAAGCCCGAAAAAGAGGGGCTTGCATTTGGTGCGTTCGTGCTTGGCACGGCGGTTTGCTTTATTATGTTTTTTATCGCCAGTTGGCCGTCGTTGCTACCTTATGCGGCTTATTAGGAGGTTAAAAGTGGGATTTTTTAACGAAAAGAATTTTGACTTTTTTATGGCGACGGCAGTGCTTTTAGTGCTTGCTATACCTGTTGGAATCGCAAATTTTTATCTTGGATATGTGATCGGCGAAGGTCCATGCACGCTTTGCTGGTGGGAGAGAATGGGTATGGTAGTAGTAGGAGGAGCCGGAATTCTTATCCTTAGATACGGACTTAGAGCAAGATATATCGCAGCTATTTTATTTGCGGCGGCTTACGGTATATTTATGACGCTTCGTCATGCAAGCTTTAGCGTGTATAGAGACGTTGGTATGGGCTTTGGCGGAGATATTTTCGGCGCTCACACTTATACTTGGGGAATTTTAGTATATTGGGTTGTGGTTGTCGTAATGGGAATTTTCATGCTATTTGCAAAAGATAAAGTAGTGGCCGAAGATATATCAAGAGAACATACTCGTATAAAACCGCTTTCTAAATACTCAACCTTCGTTATCGCACTTAGCCTTATCGTAGTGCTTTCAAACGCGGTTCAAGCGCTTATTTCGGCAGGATACCCTCCATATAGCGGTAAGGGAAGCCCTGAGAGAATAAGCCTAAACAACACTTGGACTACAGGCGTTTGGAAGAGATTTGAAAAGCCGTTTTCATTTACGGGTTCAAACGTAGTTGAGGATCCGTTTATAGCTGGCGAACCAAAAGAAAAGAGCATTAAATTTAGCGCAAACGCTAAAGACGGTGCTTTTGTAGATGTAAAACCTGCCATAGCTGTTAAAAATAGCTTCCCGCTTCCGTTTATTACAAAAGGAATTTTCGGCAAGGGTGTTACATCAGGACTTGCTTATAACGCTAAAGACGATGTATTCGGTATCTCAAACACCGAAGGAAGTGTTTATTTTACAGATGCGAATTTCAAAGAGATAGCTCATGCCATCATAGATAAGCCAAACGGCAGAAATATCAAAAAATCAGTCGCTTCAACTTTCGTAGGCGATATGTTGGTAACTTCAGGGTTTAATAAGACGATTTTTGCAGTAAAACAAGTATCAAAAGACAAGATTGATCCTTATAAAGAGTGGGTAACGTTCCGCGAGACCACCGGAGGACTTGAGATGCCTTGGCATACAGATCGTCCTGCACTTCTTACCATAAGAGCCAAAAAACAATACATCCTGACGCTAAGCAAGGATCAAAACAGCAATTTTATGTATATGATATCCGTGCCAAATGATCGTGTTAAAGGTATGATACTTATAAAAGTTGATACTAAAGATAGATTGCTAAGCGGCGAAACCATCATTACTTCATCGCTTGCTCTTAAAGAAAAGCGTGATATTAAGGATTATTACGTAACGGCAGGCGATATAACTGACGGTAAATTCTTAGCATACTCTAAAAACTACAACACCTTGCTTGTGATAGATCTTGCAAGCGCAAAGGTTATTGACGCTTATGAGATGCCTCAGATCGGTGATATATCAGGACTTGCTATAAAAGGCGATAGCTTATTTACTCTAGCTCACAAAGACGGTAAAGTAGAAGTTGTCGAGCTTGACAATCCTTTAATGTAATTAAAATTTAAATTTGAGCGGCGAATTTTAACCGCTCAAATTCCTCTTTTAAAATCCTAAATTTTCAATTTGTTTCTTTTTGTTAAATTGCGGTTAGAATATGTTCAAATTTTGTTTTGATTTAATAAGTGTTATCAAAGCTATTGTAAAGTGAAACTTAAGGATTTGTTGTTTTGCATGCACGGCAAGTCTGAAAGATTTCAAATAAAAGGATGTAAAATGGCTGCACAAGATTTAAATTTAGAGAGTTTAAAAAAAGATATCGATTCGCTAAAAACTGATCTAAAAGATATAGTTAAGTCTATAAAAGATATCGGAGCCAAGCAGATTGAAGCCGGCAAAGATAAAATTTTAGATCACTTGGATACCGAAGAGATCAAAAAATACATCGACGATCTTAAGGCAAAAGGCAAAGACGGCATAGAAACCGTAAATGATACTATCAAAGAAGATCCGATTAAAAGCGTTGCGATAGCCGCAGGTGTTGGGTTTTTAATAGGTTGGATACTTAAAAAATAATGGCAAATATATCTGAATTCCTAGTCTCTGTCGTAGAGCTAGTAGAAGCCCAAGCAGATGATATCAGGCACTCTTTTTTTAAGAGTGCCGATAGCTTTTTGATACTTGTGGTGGCGCATATTTTGGCGATAATAGGATTTGTGTTTTTCCTCATAGGGTTAAACATACTCTTAGTTTCGATGTTTAACGAAGTTGCGGCATATTTAACTACCGCTTGTATAGCTTTTATTTCGGCATTTATTTTTTATAGGGTTGCGCTGTGGAAAACAAAATGACAAAAGAAAAGTTAAGCGTAGTAGTATCTATGCTTGAAGGAAGAGATAACAATAAAAAACGATTAAGGCTTGAAGAGGCTAAATTAAGACTGCTTTTAAACGATCCCGGATTTGATGTCTCAAACGAGCTTAAATTTATAAACCAAGGCAGAATCGCTGACGCATTGATAAGCTTCATAGATAGAAATTTAATCATGCCTGCCTTGGTTAAACTTTTTAAAAGATAATTTGCCAGTCGCGTAAATTTATCTACGATAAGGAGACTACATGGACGCTTTGGACAATAAGGACTATTTGGAAATCATAAATTTTCGCCACGCTTGCAAAATTTTTGATGAAAATAAAAAGATCAGAAAAGCTGATTTTGAGTTCATCCTTGAGGCAGGCAGACTTAGTCCAAGCTCGCTCGGACTTGAGCAGTGGGACTTTCTCGTTGTGCAAAACAAAGCTTTGCGTGAAAAGATAAAAGAAAAATCATGGGGTCAGCCTCAGATAACTACTTCCTCTCATCTTGTTGTCGTGCTTGCTAAGATTGCCGAATTAAAAAGTGGAAGCGAGTATATCGATAAGATGATTGATCGTCTTGCTTTTAGTTCCGAGCAAGATCGTATGGCTAAAGAGGAATTTTACAAGACAAGACTTCATCAAAAGCTTCAAAACAACGACGAGATAATTTTTCAGTGGTCTCATGAGCAGTGCTTGTTCGCTGCGCTAAATATGATGAATGCCGCTGCAAGTATCGGCATAGACAGTTGTCCGATGGAGGGCTTTGAGCGTGATGAGGTGGGTAAAATTTTAGGAATCGATCCGCTTAAGCATCGCGTTGCTATCATTGTGCCATTTGGATATCGTCTAAACCCTCAACCGCCAAAATATCGCCGTGAAATGAGCGATGTAGTCAAATGGATAGATTAAATTTATATTATTAACTTAAATTTTCATCTATTTAGCTTTTTAGCATTAAGCTAGAAATCAATACCTTTTTTATATGATTTTGTAAATTTTATAAAGGAGTTTGTATGGATTTTTTAGAAGCTATGAATTTTCGCCACGCTTGCAAAATTTTTGATGAAAATAAAAAAATAAGCGATGATGAATTTGGTCTTATCTTAGAAGCCGGAAGGCTTAGCCCAAGCTCGACAGGACTTGAGCAGTGGGACTTTCTTGTGGTACAAAATGCGGATTTAAGACAAAAGATCCGTGAAGTATCTTGGAATCAGGTTCAGATGACCTCTTGCTCGCACCTTCTTGTGATACTGGCAAAGATATCTGAAGTAAAACCGGGAAATGAATACATAAAAAAGATCATCTCAAGACGAGTTGATAAGGAACCTGAGCTAATCGCTCAAAGAGAGAAATTTTATCAAGATTTTCTAACCGCAAATTTCAAAAATGACGACGAACTTACATATCACTGGTCAAGTAAGCAGTGCTACATCGCCGCTGCAAATATGATGACCGCAGCCGCGACTCTGGGTATAGACAGTTGCCCTATAGAAGGATTTGACGCGGACGCTTTAAATAAAGTATTAAATCTTGATACGACCAAACAGCGTGTCGCCGTGATGATACCGTTTGGATATCGTCTAAACCCTCAACCGCCAAAATATCGCCGTGAAATGAGCGATGTGGTTACTTGGATAAAATAGCTTGATAAATAAAGAGGCGATTTATATGTTCGCCTCTTAAATTTCAGCTAGAGTTTTTAGGGCATTTAGCGCGTCTTCTTCGGGGTTTGCTACAAGATCAAATCGCTTTAAAATTTCGCCTTTTTTTATTATTAGAGTTTGACGGTGATAAAATTTCTTTCCGTCATCCGTGCTAAAGGTTTTTAAATTTAATTTATCCGCAAGATTAAAATTTTCATCGCTGAAAAAGCTGAAATTCACGCCTAAAGCCTCTTTAAATTCTTTCGTTTTTGCTACGTTTAAAGCCCCAAGCGCGATAACCTCAAATCCAAATTTTTCAATCTCTTTTAAATTAGCTTCATAAGCTTTGCATTGGTTTGTACAACCCGTTAAGCCTTTTGTCTGCTTTAGCTCTTCAGGTAGGAATTTACCGCTCTCGCCCATTTTGGGATAGACGATTAAAACGCAGTTTTTATTTTTAATCAGTTCTAAAAAATCAATTTCGTTTCCGTTTATATCTTTTACGCTCATACTTTATCCTTGTTAAATTTGATTTTATGATAGCATAAATTTGCGCTAAAGCTGCGCGGGTAGAGCTACAATCAGTAAAATTTGAGCTTAAAATTTAGGCTTTTTTCTGTTTAGCGTTAAAGAAATAGACTAAAAATAGCACCACAAAGCTGATTATGAGCATGAGTGCGGAGTAAACATGCGCTTTTTGATAATCCATCAGCTCGACCGCTTCGTAAATGGCTATGCTTGCGACCTTTGTCTTATCACCGACACTTCCTCCTATCATCAGTACTACACCAAATTCGCCCAAAGTATGGGCAAAGCTAACGATAAGCGCAGTTAAAAGCGAAGGCTTGATATTTGGCAATGCAACCATAAAAAGCGTAGCCCATTTGCCTTTACCCAGTGAATAACTTGCCTCAAAAAGGCTCTTTGGCAAGCTTGAAAAGCCTGCTTGCAACGGCTGAAACATAAACGGAAGCGAGTAGATACAGCTAGCTATTACAAGCCCTGAGAAGTTAAAAACCAAGCGTATATCGAAATTTTCTTCCATAAATTTGCCAAAGAAATTGTATGGCGAAAGAAATACAAGCATATAAAATCCAAGCACCGATGGTGGCAAAACAAGCGGAAGAGCCACTATAGACTCGATTATCGGTTTTGCTTTGAAATTTGATCTGCTTAGCCAGTAGGCAAGCGGCAGAGTGGCAAAAAACAATATAATCGTCGTGACAAAAGCAAGTTTTAACGATAGATAAAATGGCGTAAAATCAATACTTGATATATCAAACATCGCTTTTGCTTTTTCTAAGAGTTGCCGCAAATGCTTTTGCGCTAAGCGTAGCCTCATCGCCCGCTTTTAGATTGGCCGCTTCTTGATGGCTTAAGACTACTTCGCAAAGCTGCTGTCCGACAAGAGTGATCGCCACATAGATACAGTCGCGCTTTTGAATTTCTAAAATTTTGGCATGAAAGCTAAGCTTTTGGGAATTTGAGTGCTTTAAAAATATCTCGCCAGCACTTCCGCAGCGCTCTATCACACCTTCGCTTAGGACAAATACCTTTGAAGTAAGTTTATAAATTTCAGCTATATCGTGACTTACCAAGATGGTCGTCATATCAAATTCGCGGTGAATTTTAAGTAGATAGTCTTGCAGCTTCTCGCGCATAGATATATCAAGCGCGGAAAGCGGTTCGTCAAGCAGCATGATCTCAGGCTTTCGCATAAGCGCTCTAGCTAGCGCCACACGTTGCTTTTGACCGCCTGAGAGCTTTGAAATTTGAGCGTTTTTAAGCGATGTTAGCTCGACCAGATCAAGCAAGTGGTTTGCAAGCTTTAAATCATTGTTTGCAAAAAGCAAATTTTTAAGCACGTTCATATTTTCAAACAGAGCGTAATCTTGAAATAAAAATCCTATATTTCTCTTTTGAGGCGGCAATGATTTTCCCGCCTTGAAAAAGAATTTGTCCTTAACTTTTATCACTCCGCTATCAGGAGTTTCAAAGCCTGCAAGCAAGCGTAAAAGTGTAGTTTTGCCGCTTCCGCTTTTGCCGTAAAGTGCTACGAATTCGCCTTTTTTGATATCTAGATCAATGTCAAGGCAAAACTGTCCGCTAGACCCGTTTAAGGTCTTTTTGCATCTAAATTCAATCACGGTTTTTATCGCTGATATAAAGTGAAGTGGCTTTTACGTAAGCGTAAATTTCGTCATTTTGTTTAAGATTTAACCTCTCGCAAGATTTTGTAGTTATTATGCTTTCAAATTCGAAATTTAAAGACTTTAAATGCAAAACGCTTGTGATATTGCCTTTGGTTAAATTTGAGATTGTCGCTTTTATCTCGTTTGTAAGCGAGCAGTTTTTCAAAGGAGTTGTTGCGATGATGACATCTGAGCTTTTAAATGCGAGTTTTACGCTGTCGCCTATTTTAAACTCATCTAAATTTTCAAGCCCAAGCATATAAAATTTCATCTCGCCTGAAGTAAATTCAAAGAGATTTACATCCTCGCTACCGGTTATATTTGAAACTTGGGCCTTTATCATTATATGTTGTATCCGAATTTTCTAAAGATCTCTTTTGCTTTTTCGCTTAAGATAAAATCATAAAACGCCTTGGCTTCAGGGTTGTTTTCGCCGCGTTTTAGAAGGATTACGCCTTGATCGATCGGAGTGTAAAGATCAGGATTAACTAGGATGAAATTTTTACTCTCTTTATACTTGGCCATTTTCGGATCGTACATCGCGCTAGCTGCGATAAATCCCGCATCTGCTGCGCTTAGAGCCGAGCTTAGAGCCTCTGAAATCGATTTTGTGTAGATGATGTTTTTTTCAACTTTATCAAAAATTCCATCTTTTTTAAGCGCTTCAATACTTGCCTTGCCGTAAGGAGCTGACTCGGGAAGTGCGATAGCAACGGCTTTTAATCCCTCAACCGCTTTGATGCCTTTTGTAAAATCTATGTCGCGGATACTAAATAGTGCAAGCGCACCCTGGGCATAAACTATCGGACGAGTCGCAGAAAAGCCGGCTTCATCGAGATTTTCAACAAATTTCATATTTGCCGCCATAAATACGTCAGCAGGTGCGCCGTTTTTGATCTGAGTTGTCAAAGCGCCGCTTCCGCCAAGCGTTACGGTTACTTTTGTGTCCGGATTTGTCTTGGCAAATTCAGCCTTTAGCTCATCAAACGCATAAGTTACGTTTGCTGCGGCAAAGACGTTGATCTCGCCAGCGTTTAGATTAAAAGTCGCGATTGCCGCTAAAACTAACGAAAAGAAAGTTTTTTTCATATTTACACTCCTATTATGATTTGACTTGATTTAATTAAGGCTGTTAGTTCGTCGCCAACGCCTATTTTCATCTCCATTGCGCTATCTTTTGTTATGATTGCGGTGATGGTTTGATGATCGTTTATCTCAAGGACTATTTCAGCGCTTACCGAGCCGATTTTAGCCTCTATCACCTTGCCTTTTAGTTGATTTGCTGCACTTATGTTTAGATTTTCGTCCTTGGCAAGCATAACGCTTGGGGCTTTAAATATAAATACTACTTTTTTGCCGACTTGCAAATTTAGGCTCTTTTCGGATTCTACGGTTATGACCGCTCTTAAAATTTCATCATTTGAGAGTTTTGCTACTACTTCAGAGCTTACCGCTCCTGTTTTTATCTCAATTATTTCGCACGATAGTTGGTTTCTAGCGCTTAAACTCATACTCATACGTTGTAAATTTGCTATTTCGGCAGTAGAGATATCTATGTTTGCACATACTTTTTCTAAAAATATTTTTTGCGACTCAAGCATAGCTTCATATAGGCTGATCATCTTTCTGCCGTATTCGGTTAGCTCGCTTCCGCTGTTTTTTTTATTTCCTTGCATGCGGGCTATTAGAGGCTTATCCGAGCGGTTGTTTAGCGCATCTAGGCTATCCCAGGCGTTTTTGTATGAAATGCCTACGAATTCGGCTGCTTTAGTTATGCTTTTTGTCTCGTCAATCGCTTTTAGCAAATTTATATGCTTAGTTAAAACAGGCACTCCGCTATCTAAAAATAACTCTAAACTTATATCTGCTTTCATCTCTTATCCCTTATATTATATTTGTATATTTAATTATAATGCTAACTTTAATCGGTTTATATATAAAAAAGCTTTTAAGTATAAAATAGTATATATAAAAAGCAACTTAAAACAAAACTCAAATACTCCGATCTAAAAAAGATTTTATAAATTTGTAATAGCCGTAAAAATTTAATATTTTTGATTTTGTTATAATTATTTTGCTAATATTAGCAGTTTGAAAGGAAGCTATGAAAATTTTTATATCTTTAATGCTTGGTTTTGTTTTGGTTTTTGGAAATGAAATTGATGAATTTGATGATGAATTCAAAGATAAGACTGAAGTGTTTGATCCGCTTTCGGGATACAATAGAGTAATGACAAACGTAAATGACTTTTTGTACGTAAATATTTTTAATCCCGCTATAAGAGGTTACAACTACGTAGTTCCACAGCCTGCAAGAGAAGCTGCTGGAAATTTCTTTGATAATCTTTTATTTCCTCTTAGGTTTGTAAATAACTTGCTTCAATTTAAATTTAAAGAAGCGGGCGAAGAGACGCTTAGGTTTGTCGCAAATACGATAATAGGCTTTGGCGGACTAACCGACGGGGCTAAATACTATGACTTGCAAAGACATGATGAGGATTTTGGGCAAACTCTTGGATATTGGGGTGTCGGAAGCGGTTTTCACGTGGTTTTGCCGATTTTGGGACCTTCAAATTTACGCGATATAGTGGGCTTAGCGGGAGATTATTTCGCCGATCCTATAAGCTATATAAATCCTAGTTCAAGGGCGAGCGGTATTCAAATTTATAGAAGAGGCAACTCATGGTCGCTTGATCCTGATGCTTATGAAAATTTAAAAAAAGACGCGGTTGATTTATATCCGTTTTTACGAGATGCATACGAACAGCGTCGTAATTATTTGATAAAGGAATAAGATGAAATTTTTTAAAATTATTTGCGCTTTGTTTTTAAGCGTTTCACTTTATGCTATAACCGAGAGTGAGATAAAGCCAAGTGTTGAGGCGGCGACAAAAAACGCTATTTCGGTTTTAAAGAATAAGGGTTTAAACAACGATCAAAAAGCCGATAAAATTTTTGCTATATTTGATCCGTTTTTTGACTATAAACAAATGGCTAAAATAAGCCTTTCAAAGCGATACGACGCCTTAAGCGATACTCAAAAGCAGCAGTTTGACAAGGCGTTTGAAACAAGACTTAAAAGCTCGTATGTGGATAAGCTTTTAAGCTATAACGACCAAGAGATAAATTTAAAAGAGCACACAAAACCAAACGATAAAAGATACTGGCTAAACGGCGAGGTTGTAAGCGAAGGTAAAAGCTATCCTTTTGTCTATAAATTTTATGACGCTAAAGAGCGCGGTTGGCTTATATATGACCTTGATATTTTAGGCGTTAGTATAGTTCAGACTTATCGAAGTCAGTTTGGAAGCCTGCTTGAAAATGGCAGCTTTGATGATTTGTTAAAAAGGTTAGAAAGCGTAAATTTGCCTGAGGATAGCAAATAAATTTAATGAAATCCATCTTTAAATTTATCGTTTTTTATCCCAAGCGAGTTATTGTTTCAGTCTTGCTTTTAACGCTTGTTTTTGGATATTTTTCCACAAAACTTGCCGTTGATGCCTCCACTGAGACGCTTTTGCTTGAAAACGATAAAGACTTGGCTTTGTTTAGGGATGTTGCTAAAAGATATGCAAGCCCTAACTACTTAGTTGTCGCATACACTCCAAAAAACGAGCTTTTAGATGACGTTACGCTTGAAAAGATTAGAAATTTATCAAGCGAATTTGAGCAAAACGAGCTTGTTAAAAATGTCGTATCCATACTAAATGTCCCTCTGCTTCAAAGCTCAGGCGGTTCGCTTAGCGATATCGTAAAGCGAGTTCCTACTCTTGAAGATCAAGATATAAATAAAACCGCCGTGAAGCTGGAATTTGCGAGCAGTCCGCTATATACAAACGCCCTTGTAAGCAAAGACCTAAAAACAACGGCGATCATCTTAAATTTAAAAGACGATAAAAGATACACGGAGCTTTTAAACGCTAGAAATTTGCTCTTAAATAAAGAACTAAACGGTACTTTAAGCAAAGGCGATAAGCAAAATTTAAAAAGTGTAAATATTGAGTTTAAATCCTATCGCGACTCATTACGTGCAAAAGAGCAGGCTAGTATAGAGCATATAAGGGGCGTGATAGATAAATTTAGAGGCGATGAGACGCTGTTTTTAGGCGGAGTAAATATGATCGCAAGCGACATGGTAAGCTTCGTAAAATCGGATCTTTATACTTACGGTATAAGTGTCGCCTTGCTTTTGATATTTAGCCTTTGGCTCTTTTTTAGGCAAATTCGCTGGATCGTGCTGCCTATATTTATATGCGCGGTTAGCGTTATATTTGCAACGGGACTTTTTGGCTTTTTGGGCTGGGAGATAACGGTTATCTCATCAAATTTCATAGCTCTTCAGCTTATCATTACTATCTCTGTGGTGATTCACTTAACGGTTAGCTATAGGGAATTTTTTATAACCAAGCCGAGCTTAAATCAGCACCAGCTTGTATATCTAACGCTTAGGGATAAATTTCAGCCATCTTTCTTTGCGATATTTACGACCGTTATCGGCTTTTTATCGCTTGCGTTTTCCGACATAAAGCCCGTTATAATGCTTGGAGTGATGATGAGTACGAGCATATCCATTTCGCTTGTGCTTGCGTTTTTATTATTTGGCAGCGTAGTCTCTCTTCTTGATAAGCTCGCTCCTGTTAGGACGTTTGAGAGCAAATTTAACTTTACTAAAATTTGTGCAAAATTTGCTCTGAAATCCAAATTTGCCGTTTTTGCCGTAAGCGGACTTATGCTTGCTTTTGGAATTTACGGAATTTCAAAACTTCGCGTTGAAAATAGCTTTATTGAGTATTTTAAAAGCTCAACCGAGATCAATAAAGGCATGCAGATAATCGACACTAAACTCGGCGGCACAGTGCCTGTGGATGTACTTATAACATTTAAAGACACAAGTAAAGACGAGGGCATAAACGAAGCGAAAGATGAATTTGAAGATGAGTTTAAGGCTAATGAAAACGAGGCTAAGTATTGGTTTAACAGCCACAAGATGAATATTGTAAAAAAGGTGCATACTCATCTTGAAGGCAAGGAATTTGTCGGCAAGGTTTCAAGTCTTGGCACGCTTTTAGAGATCATTGAGATTTTAAACAACGGAGTGATTGATGATTTCTTGCTAAGCGTTATGTATGAGCAGATGCCTGAAATTTATAAAGATATCATTTTAAGCCCTTATGTTAGCATCGTGGGTAATCAAGTGAGATTTTCGCTTAGGACTATTGACTCTGATGAGAGGCTTAGACGAGATGAGTTTTTAAAAACGCTTGAAAGCGAGATCGTAAATTTAACCAAAGACGATAATGTGAAGGTAGAGATAAGCGGCGCAATGGTGCTTTATAACAATATGCTTCAAAGCCTTATTTACTCGCAGATTGATTCTTTCGGTTTTGTCGTTTTAACTCTTTTTGTGATATTTTGCGTTATTTTTAAGAGTGTAAAACTTGCGATTATCAGCATTATCACAAATATCATCCCGCTTTGCGTAGTCTTTGGAGTGATGGGTGCAGCGGCGATTCCGCTTGATATCATGAGTATTACTATAGCTTCCATAAGTATCGGTATCGGTGTGGATGATATTATTCATTATATCCATAGATACCGCGAAGAGCGACGAAGCAAGAGTGTGGCGGAGAGTATAAAAGCCTCGCACGCAAGCATAGGTTACGCGATGTATTACACTTCCTTTGCTATATTTTTAGGCTTTAGCGTGATGGTTACGAGTAACTTTATCCCGACTATCTACTTTGGACTTCTTACTGATTTGGTTATGGTTATGATGCTACTTGGTGCATTGGTGCTTTTACCTGCGCTTATTCATACGTTTTATGCAAAAAGCGCTGCCAAGTAGAAACTTTACTTTATAACTCTTAAAAACGAATAAACGTCATTTACGCCTTCGATATGCTTAGCATACCATATCGCATGCTTTTCTTGCTCAATATCGGTTATTATGCCTGTAAATACGACATTGCATTGCACTACGCTAACCCTTACGCTAGTGCCGCTTATTTTGCTATCGGCAAAGAGGTTGTTTTTAAGCGCAAGCATTATGTTTAGGTTACTTTTGCACTCTTTTTCGTCGCTTGGAAATCTTATATAAGTGTAAATTTTTTCAACCTCGGCGGTATCTTTGGCTAAATTTATGAGTTTTGTTTTATGATCCATATCAGGCACTATGCCTATTAGATAGACGTTGCCGTAAAAGCTCTCTACGTCGATATCAAGGTTGCTAAGTCCCGATGAGGCTAAAATTTTGCTTTGAATTTTTGTTTTGATAACCTTGTCTTTTGTTATTGCGTAAATTCCTCGCTCGTCTTGAGAGATGAGATATGCGTCATAGACGTTTAGTCCTGTAAGCGGAGATGGGATGCTGGTAAAAATTTCTAAACATCCGTTTAAAAACAGTGCAAAAAACAAATTTATAAATACAAATCTAAATTTCATAAACAACTCGTTAATAATTTGCCTGAAATCGTATAAAATTCAAACTAAAATTTATATAAATCTGATATAATCCACATAGTCTTTGGAGGATAAAGCGATCTGGTGGCGCTCGCGGACTTCAAATCCGATGACGGGGCGGTTGACCGCTTCGTGGGGAGTTCGATTCTCTCATCCTCTCGCCAATTCCTAACTAATTACATTTTTATTTTAATGTTTAAATTATATTAAAAAAAGAAAAATCCGATATAATACGATAGTTTAATGGAGTCTTTATAAATTTAGGAATTAGTCGGTTATGTTTTTGTATAAAAATAAAAATTTATCTTTCACCGTTTTAAATAAGATATATTTTGCAAATTTAATAACTACTGTAGCCATTTTTTGCATTATTATATTTGGAATTAGTCTAAAATTTTATGATGTAAAAGAGAATCTTTATTCAAATAATCAGCATTTAAAAAATACACTCATCTATAAATCAGAGAATATAAGTATCGAACTAGGGCTTTTACAAAGATATATATTGTCTGAAAATATGGATTCTAAGACTGTTATAAACTATGCTTTAAATAGTAGGCAGGAGTGTTATGCTCTTTATATAGTGGACGGTCAAGGTAATATTAAATTTTCAACTTTGGAAGAAAGAAAAATAAATAAACATCATAGAGAATTCTTTGCTTCTCAGCCTTGGAATGGAAATCTTGCAGGCGGAATCTATAAGTCCGAATTTAGTTTTCATGCTAGCGATGTTCCTCGTAGGTTTATAGTCAAAGAGCTTGAAAGTGAAAAATTTTTAATTTCCGAAATTAAATACGATTTTGTATATGAGGAGCTCATGCAGACATATGATGATGAGCGAGCAAACTCTTTTATTATAGATAAAGATGGAAAAATTTTATTTCATCAAGATATTGATCTGGTTTTAAAAAATAAGACTATATTTGATCTTTATGATGTGGAAGATGATTATCTATCGGATAACGGTATTAAAATAAGTGATTTCGGATCTAAAAATTTTGACATATATATGATTAGTTTTATGCCGGAAGATGGAGTAGCCGTGGTTACTTATCGCTCATTTGACAGCATATTTATGGAAAATTTTTGGTTTATTTTGATATGTGTTACGTTTTTATTTTTATGCTTATTTTTTATATTAATTGACGTAGGATCAACTAGAGACAGTATAGTTAAGCCTATACTTACGATAAAAAAACTGATAAAAAAAGTTGAAAATGAAGAGAGTATAACCGGATATCCCGATTCTGAGTATATAAAAGATTTTAATGATATTATAGGTAGTATAGTTAAGATAAACAAGGACTTTGAAGAGAGAAAAGCTACTTATTTGGAGTATGAACGAAAATTTGGCTATTTGTTTAAAAAAGGCCCTCTTCTTATACTGCTTATCGACCTAAAAACAGGGGGTATTATAGAGGCGAGCTCTAAGGCTTTGGAATTTTATGGATTTAGTCAAGATGAGATGAACGGCAAAAATTTAAACTCTTTAAATGCTATAGATGTAAAGGATATGAATATCATCTCTTACAGCAATGACGATGATATGATGGTTTATGAAACCAAACATAGACTTGCCAATTCTGAGATTAAAGATATCTTGATCAGTAAGAAGAGTATAGATTTAAGCGGATATAAAATAGGCTTTTGTATCATAAACGATATAACGTATTCAAATTTGGTTAAAAGAAATTTAGATAATGAAAACAAGACCAATTTGTACTCCCCTATGTTTACCGTTTCTTGGAAAAATAATTTTTTAGAAGAGATCCTAAGTGTTTCGCCAAATAGCGAGATAGTTCTAGGCTATAAGATCGAAGAGATGCTAAGCGATAGTTTTAACTTTAGAGACATTATACATCCTGAGGATTTCGATAAGGTGTTTAATGAATTTAATATAAAACTACGTGTTTTTAGTTTAAATTTCGCAAAGAAAGATTATGAATCTTTACATGTGTGCAGGCTTGTTAAGAAAAATTTAGAGGTTATTGTTTGTAATATATTTATTAAATTTATCTCAAAAGACGGTAGATATGTGGATGAGGTAATAGGTTATTTTATAAATAACGAACTTATATCTCGCATAGAAAATGAAAACACAGAAATACAAAAGACAATAGAGCTTAGTAAAAAGCGCACAGTAAAAGACTATAGAGCAATTGCACACAAATATAAAAATATAGTTTCAAATTTATTTTTACATTCAAAAGAGGGAATTGCTATAGTAAGTACGGATGCTAAATTTATAGATGTAAATGATGCATTTACAGAAATTACTGGCTTTAGCAAAGAAGAGTCTATAGGTAGTAGTACGGGGATTTTAAAATCAGGAGTTCATGATCAGAAATTTTACTCATCTCTTTGGAAAAAAATAGTTGAAACGGGTTATTGGAGCGGTAATATATGGAATAAGCGAAAAAATGGCGAGAAATATCTTGAATTTTTAACAATAAGTGCGATTTATAACGGTAGTGGGGGTATAGAGTACTTTTTGGCTATTTTTTCAGATATTACAAGAATGAAGGCCAGGGAGGATAGACTTGAACAGATAGCATACTATGATCCTCTCACAAAACTTCCAAATAGATTTTTATTTTCTAGAAAACTTGAAGAGTCAATTAGGCATGCGATACAATCAAATACGTTTTTGATGCTGGTTTATATAGACATAGATGACTTTAAACCTATTAACGATCTTTATGGGCATACCATAGGAGATCAATTTCTAATCGAAGCGACAAGAAATATAAATAGCGTTATTAAAAGCTCCGACACTCTTGCTAGAATAGGAGGAGATGAGTTTGTAGCTATTATAGGTGATTTATATGATAAAAAACAAGTTGAGCAGATACTAAATAACATACTAAGAGCTGCCAATAAAGACATATTTATAAATTACAAAAGACTAAAAGTAAGCGTAAGTATAGGCGTAAGCTTATATCCTCAAAAAACAGAGGTTAAGCAAGATATTCTTTTAGAGCAAGCCGATTGGGCAATGTATCAGTCAAAGCTATCCGGTAAAAATAAATATTATATATTTAATCCGGTAACGGATAAAAATTTTAGAGATTATTATGCTGTAGCCGATAGAATAGCGACAAGCCTTACGAATAATGACTTTTTAATAGTATATCAGCCTATCATTAATATTAAGACGGGTAAAATTTCAAGTATTGAATCTTTTATCAAATGGAAATCAAATAACTCTTCTATATTAAGCGATGAAATTTTGCCTGTCGTTTCTAAAGACTACATATATGATGATCTGGTTATTTGGAATATTAAGAACGTATTAAGAGATCAAAGTATTCTTGCTGAAGATTATGGGCTAAATTTAAAAATAAGCATAAACGTTACTCTTGAGTTATTGTATAAGATGAGTTTTATAGAGAAGTTCAAATTGCTATTAGAGAGTGAAAATTGCGATAATATTAATATGATAGAATTTAATATAAACAACTCAAATTCATTTAAGCAGCCTGAAGATGCGGATGAAATTTTAGATATCTATATAGAAAGAGGCATTACTTTTGCACTGGATGAATTCGGTTCAAACTCCGCCTCATTGCAAATTTTAAAAGATATATATGCAGATAGACTGAAAGTATCTAAATATTTAAGTCTAAGTGCGGTAAATGGCGCCGATAGTCTTATTATTCTTCGTACTATACTTACTCTTTCAAATGCTTTTTCTAAAGATGTTATAGCCAAGGGAGTTGAAACCGCAGGTAGCATGTCTTTGCTTATAAAGGCCGGCTACGAGAATCTTCAAGGCGGATATATTACCCCTCCTATTAAATTTGACAGTATTCAAAAGTGGTATGAGGGATATAAAATTCCTGAACAGTTCAAAAAGTTAAAAGCGCTAAGCGAAACGGATATGATATGGTGTAATTTAGCCGTTATGCATAGAGTTTGGATAAGAAGCTTACTTGATATGTTAAGCTCTAAAAATTTGGCAAAATTCGATACCGAGGTCTTTGCTAAAGAGTATTCAAACGCAATGATAAGTTCTTATAAAAAACATATAGAGGATACGCACAAAGTAGCCATTCATGTAGAGATAAGCGATATAATCATGAATATTTTGACAAATCTTGACAGCAAGCAAGATATCTCTAAACTTGTGTTAAATTTAAAAACTAAGCGAGATAAGCTGCTTGATTTAGAGTAAGGACGGGCTATGGAGTTTAAAAATTTTGACGCAAATATATTTGAGCATGAGATCCCGGTAGGAAGCAGGCTTTATTTCGGCAAGAGCGCATCTCTTAAGCGAGAAGTTGAAAGTATAGCCAGTGAAATTTTAACCCAAAACAGCTTTAATGAGATAGTAACGCCTTATTTTTCACACCATCAGCACTTAAGCGTAGCTCCTACTCAACTTCTTAGATTTAGCGATCATGCAAATCACGAAGTAAGCTTAAGAGCCGATAGCACCGTCGATGTCGTAAGGATAGTGCTAAGAAGGCTAAAAGATAGCGAGCCGAAAAGATGGTTTTATATCCAGCCGATTTTTAAATACCCAAGTAGCGAATTTTATCAGATAGGAGCCGAGTTAATAGGCGAAAAAGATCTTATAACAAGCGTAAATATCGCTAAAAGTCTCTTTGAAAGGTTAAATTTAAAACCCTATCTTCAAATAAGCCACATAAAGATACCTCATATCGTATGCGAACTTTTAAATTTGCCTATTAGTATATTTGAGCATGGCGAGCTTGAGAAAATTCTAAATCAGGATAAAGAGTGGCTAAGAAAGCTTGTTTTTGCAAATTCGATTAAAGACATCGAAGAAATTTTAAGCATGGTGCCAAATGAGTTAAAAGAGCCTCTTTGCGAGATAAAAGAGCTTGCGAGTCTGTCGCGATATGAAAATTTAAGAATAGTGCCGTTATACTACTCTAAAATGAGATATTACGATAATCTGTTTTTTAGATTTTTAAGCGGTAATCAAATTTTAAGCGGCGGCGGAAATTACGATATAGAAGGCATTAAAAGTAGCGGTTTTGGTGTTTATACCGACGCTTTATTAGAAAATTTGAAATAAAAACTAATCAAGGATTTAAGATGACTAAAGCTGATATTGTAGTCGGAGTTCAATGGGGAGACGAGGGAAAAGGCAAGATAGTTGATATGCTAAGTGCCAAGTACGATGTGGTTTGCAGGTGTCAAGGTGGACACAACGCCGGTCATACCATCTGGACAAACGGCGTAAAATACGCGCTTCACCTTGTGCCTTCGGGAATTTTGCATAGAAATATTATAAACGTGATCGGCAACGGTGTCGTAGTAAGTCCTGAGTTTTTAATTAAAGAGCTTGAGCAGTTTGAGGATCTTGAGGGAAGATTTTTTATAAGTGACAAGGCGCATTTAAATTTACCTCATCACGCACTCATAGATCGTGCAAAAGAGCGTTTAAAAGGCAAAAACGCCATAGGAACTACAGGCAAAGGCATAGGACCTGCTTATAGCGATAAGATAAGCAGAAGCGGTCATAGAATGGGCGAACTAAACGATCCTGATAAACTTTCCAAGGCTATAATGAGTGATTTTGAAGAAAACAGGTGCTTTCTTGACGCGCTTGAAATAGAAATTCCAAGCGAAGAGGAGCTTTTAAAAGAGCTTAAATTTTATAAAGAGAAACTGGCGAAATTTATAACCAACACCACAAGGCTTGTTTGGAAAGAGCTTGACAATAATAAAAAGATATTGCTTGAAGGTGCGCAAGGAACCTTGCTTGATATAGATCACGGCACCTATCCTTATGTAACCAGCTCAAACACCGTAACCGCAGGTAGTTGCGCAGGTATAGGCATAAACCCTAAAGAAGTAGGAGAGGTAATCGGTATCATCAAAGCTTACACTACTCGCGTTGGCAACGGAGCTTTCCCGTCTGAAGACTTTGGAAAAGATGGCGATCGTATGTGTGATGTGGGTAAGGAAGTCGGCACTACGACAGGCAGAAGAAGACGCTGTGGTTGGTTTGATGCGGTTGCCGTAAGATACGCTGCCAGACTTGACGGAGTGGATAAATTTGCGCTTATGAAGCTTGACGTGCTTGATGGATTTAGCAAGGTTAAAATTTGCAGAGCGTATGAGTACAAGGGCAGGGAAACGGATTGTTTTCCTACCGATTTGGAAAACGTAAAGCCGGTTTACGAAGAGCTTGACGGTTGGGATAGCGTAGTCGGCGTGCGTGAATTTAAAGACCTTCCTGAAAATGCAAAGGCTTACATAAGACGCATAGAGGAGCTAACCGGAGTTAGAGTAGGCATCATCTCTACGAGCCCTGAAAGAGAAGATACTATCATAAGATGAAGAGCAAATTTAGCCAAATCATAAAAGTAAAAAAACAAAATTTGGATAAAATAGGCATGCGTCTTGCAAGAAGTAGGGCTGAAGCCGTGATGATAGAGGGGTTTATCGCTGAAGCAAACGAGCAGATAGCCTCCATAAAGCTGCCCCAAAGCGGTCAAATTTCGCAAATGAAAAGCTCTTTGGAGCTTTTAAATTTGGCTCGCAAGGAAAAAGAAATTTTAACTCAAAGGCTTGAGCTTACCAAAAAAAGCATAATGCACTATGAGCACCAATATAAAAACGCAAATTTAGAGTATGAAAAGATCAAGTATCTTGAAAGCGAGGATTTTAAATCTCAAATCGCCAAGATAAAAAGAGCCGAGCAAAATATGCTTGATGAATTCGGCTCTATCAGACACACCTATCTTAAAGAGAGTGGGAATTGAAAAAAATTTTAATTTTATCGCTACTAAATTTGGCTATTTTTGGTTTTGAAGTGCCGGTTGATTGTGTTTCTATATTTGAATCCAGAAAAGCCGAGCTTTTAAAAGAAGTTGAAAAGATAGATGAAGCCAAACAAGGACTTGAGGCATTTCAGGCTTCGTCAAAAGCTCTATTTAACGAGCGCAATACCCAACTTGCTAAAAAAGAAGCCGAGATAAACGCAACGCTCGAAAAAATCGAAGCGAAAAAGAAAGATATCGAAAATTTGCTCAAGAGAAACGATGAAATTTTAGCCGAGCTTAAGACGATGACTACCGATAAGGTTAGCGAAGCTTACGGCAAGATGAAGGATCAATCCGCCGCCGACGTGCTAAGCGCTATGGATAGAGCAAATGCCGCTACTATAATGTATGCGCTAGCTCCTAAAAAAATTTCAACTATCATGGCTAAAATGCCGCCTAATATAGCTTCGGAGATAACATTGCTGCTTCAAAAGGGTCCGCCGTTTATGCATAGCGAATCAAACGCGACTTCAGGCAGTGAGAGTTCGCCCGAAGGACCTGCGGGAAATCTGCTAAATTTTTAAAATTTAACCTACTTTTACCTTTTTTTGGCTAAAATTCAGCCAAAAAGAGAGGTAAATATGCGTATTAAACTACCACACACTCCCTATATTGCACAAAAAATCGCAATTGATCTATTAAAATCCGGATTTGTTACTTTAAATAAAGGCGTTGAGCCTCTTGCAGCTCTTGCTAAAGAAATTTTAGATGATGATTTAAACCGCGAAAGAGCGCTTGAAGAGCGAGTTAATGAGGTCTTGGAAGAGAATGAAAACGAGATGGAATTTATGCAAGTGGATCGAAAAAATATGTTTTGGCTCGTTAAGAAAAAACTCGCAAAAGAGTATAACGTGATACTTGCTTATGAAGATCGTTTTAATAACGTTGCTCACCTTATCCTTGAGGCCGCTTGGAAAAAAAGCCTGATGGACTATACCGTTTCTGAAAATAGAATTAAAAACATAATTTACGGCTCGATAGAAAACTATATCAAAACCTACGAAAAGCTTGAAGATGAGGTTATTGCAAAGATTGATAACTATAAGCGCAAGCTGATACCAGGTACCGAAGAGTATGATATCGTGTTTGAAAAACTTTATGAAGAAGAGCTAAGAAAAAAAGGAATGCTTTAATGAAAGCTTATATCTATCTTGAAAACGGCGTATTTTTAGAAGCTAAAGCTTTTGGTAAGGGCGGAAGCGCATTTGGCGAACTAGTCTTTAACACATCCATGAGCGGTTATCAAGAGATAATGAGCGATCCAAGCTATGCCGGGCAGTTTATAGTATTTACTATGCCTGAAATCGGTATAGTGGGCACAAATGACGACGATATGGAAAGCTCTCATATTTATGCAAGCGGCGTTATCATGAGAAGCTATAACGAGATGACTTCAAATTTCCGCTCTCAAAAGAATTTAGCCGAATTTTTCGAATCAAAGGGCAAATTCGGCGTTTATGACGTGGATACTCGCTATCTTACTAAAATTTTAAGAGATAAAGGTAATATTAGAGCCTTTATATCAACTGAAATTAGCGATAAAGACGAGCTTAAAAGACGCCTTGAAGCGTCGCCTGATATATCCGAAATAAACTATGTCAAAGAGGTTAGCACAAAAGAAATTTACTCTTATGAAAAATCACCTTGCAAATACGGACAAAAACCTTTTGAGTCTTCAAAAAATGTCGGCAAAAAAGTCGCGGTAATTGATTTTGGCGTTAAAAGAAATATACTAAACGAGCTTTGTGAAGTTGGTCTTGATGTTGAGGTTTATCCTTACGATACGAAGGCTGAAATTTTAATAGACAAGTTTAAAAAAGGCGAAATTCACGGCGTATTTTTATCAAACGGACCGGGCGAGCCAAAGAGCTTAAAAACCGAGATAGAGCAGATAAAAATTTTAGTTGAAGCTAAAATGCCGATATTTGGAATTTGCCTTGGACATCAGCTGCTTAGCAATGCGTTTGGTTACGAGACTTACAAGCTTAAATTCGGACAGCACGGCGCAAATCACCCTGTTATAAATTTAGACACAAAAAGCGTTGAAATTACAGCGCAAAATCATAACTACAACGTGCCGGAAAACATTTGCGAGGTTGCCGAAATAACTCACAAGAATTTATTTGACGGCACTATCGAAGGGGTTAAATACAAAGACTACCCCGTATTTTCCGTCCAGCATCACCCTGAAGCTAGTTCAGGACCAAATGAGAGCAAGTATATATTTAAGCAATTTGTTGAAATTTTATAAAATTTATGGATAGTGCGACAGTTTTTTCGATCATAACCGTTGCGCTATCTAGCTCACTGGCCCACTGCACAGGAATGTGTGGAGGCTTTGTAATCGCACTTTCAAGCTTTTTAGATCAAAAAAAATCAGTAAAAAATATATTTGTCATTGTAGGCTATAATGCTTCAAGAGTTAGCGCATATATCCTGCAAGGTGCTATTTTTGGTGCATTTGGAGGAGTGTTTGTGCTCTCTTTAAAGGCAAGAGGATATCTGTTTTTTGCTCTTGGAGTTTTTTTAGTGATTTTAGGAATCGCGCTTATTCGTCGCGGGAAAATTTTAAATTTGATCGAGACAAATTCGCCGTTTTATAAGTTTATAAACTCAAATATGCGAGCTTTGATATCTAAGAAGAGCAAATTTGGCTTTTTGATACTTGGGTTTTTAAACGGTTTTTTGCCTTGCGGCGTGGTGTATTATTTCCTAGCGCTTGCCATCGCTTCAGGAAGTGCAGCAAAAGGAGCTTTTGTGATGGGACTTTTTGGCGCTGTTAGTTTGGTTATGATGAGTACGTATGCTCTTTTGTTTAAACTGCTAAGTGATAAATTTAGGAATTTTATGCTTTACGTATCCGGCGTTTTGATCGTAGGATACGGTATTTATTTGGCGTTTTTGGGATTTATGGCGACGAAGTAAATTAAATTAGAGTTAAGAGTATGAATAAAATAGAAAAGAAATTCAAGCAGTATCAAGAGGCGATAGAGGCTAGTAATATCGTATCAAAAACCGATATAAACGGCATTATTACCTTTGTAAACGATGAATTTTGTAAAATTTCCGGCTTTTCAAGAGAGGAGCTTATCGGTGCAAATCACAACATAGTTCGCCATCCCGAAGTTAATGAAAATGTATTTAAAAAACTTTGGAATACGATTTTAGCCAAAAAAGTTCATAAGGCTATCGTTAGAAACCGCACTAAAGACGGCAAAGACGTCTATCTAAATACGACCATAATTCCTATTTTGGACTTAAGCGGCGAGATAGAAGAATTTGTGGCAATCCGTCACGACATAACCGATACGATAAATTTAAATAACGAGCTTTTAAAGACCAAACAAGAGCTTGAGGATCTTAATAAAACGCTTGAAAAAAGGGTCAAAGAGCAGACTAAAGAGCTTTTAAATCTAAATGAAAATTTAGAGCGACTCGTGCAAGAAGAGATAAAGAAAAACGAAGAAAAAACCAAGATGCTTATAGTGCAATCTCGTCTTGCGAGCATGGGAGAGATGCTTTCAAATATAGCTCATCAGTGGAGGCAGCCTCTAAATGAGCTTAGTATAACGCTTTTTAAACTCAAAGAGGCTGCGGGCAAGGATGATGAGAGGTTTAAGAGTGGCTATGATCACTCAAAGCGGATTATCAAGGATATGTCTCATACTATTGAAGAGTTTAGAAATTTCTTTAACGTGGATAGGGATAAGGAGCTTTTTTTGCCTTCGATTTCGGTTAAAAACGCTATGCAGATGGTTGAAAAGACCTATCAAAAAGAAGGCATTGAGCTAAAGTTAAATTTGGAAAATGAAGCTGAAATTTTAGGCTTTCATTCGCAACTTGCTCAAGCTATAATCATCTTGCTTAGTAATGCAAAAGATGCGATGAAGGATAAAAATTATGATAAAGTTGTTACCATTTCAATAAATATAGAGGATAAATTTGTAATAATTCAGGTTTTGGATAACGGCGGCGGCATCAAAGATGAGATTATAGATAAAATTTTTGAGCCTTATTTTACTACTAAGCATCCAAGCGCAGGAACAGGTATAGGGCTATATATGCTTAAGACTATAGTTGAGAACATGTGTGGAAGTATAAATGTGCGAAACGAACCCTTTGGAGCTTGCTTTGAGATAAGATTACCTATTGCAGACGAAGATAATTAAGAAAGAGGGATAATGGGAAATTTAAAAGATCTAACAATACTTTTGGTAGAGGATGAACATAGAGTAAGAGAGTCTATGGGCGAAGTTTTTGCAAGCGAATTTAAGAAGGTAATAACTGCTGGCAACGGAGATGAGGGGCTTAAGAAATTTAAGAAATTTAGTCCTGATATCGTGGTAACGGATATCGCCATGCCTATCATGGACGGACTTGATATGTCAAAAGAGATAAAAGAAATTTCTAAAAACACTCCGATAATCGTTCTAAGCGCATTTAGCGAGAAAGAAAGACTGCTAAAAGCCATAGATGTGGGCATAGATAAGTATTTGATGAAGCCTATTGATATGGATGAGCTTTTTACAGTGCTTGAAAACATAGCAAAATCAAAGATAGAAAGTGCAAACTTGATAGATATTGCGGATGGATATTTTTTCAATCAGACCAAAAGAGTTTTAGTTAAAGACGGAGTGGAGATAGCCCTTACGAAAAAAGAGCTTGCATTTATATCTTTACTCGTTAAGCGCCTTGGCACTCTTGTTTTGATTGAAGAGATAAAAAATGTCGTTTGGGTTGGCGAAAAAGTAAGCGAAGCTGCTATAAGAACCTTTGTAAAGCGTGTTAGAGACAAAGTTGGAGCGGAATTTATCAAAAACATCCCGGGACTTGGATACAAGATAGATCTGAAATAAATTTATAAAAATTTGCTTAATTTAAGAATATTTATATATTATTTACTTTAAAATATCACTATAAAATTACGTTAAAGTGATAAATTTGAAAAGGAGGTTTTTAATGCGACCATCAAATGCATTAAACTACGATTACACGGTAGCTAAGTATTTTATGTTTGCAACCATATTGTTTGGTATCATCGGTATGGCTATCGGCGTGATTATAGCGTTTCAGATGGCATATCCTGACCTGAACTACTTGGCTGGCGAATATGGAACTTTCAGCCGTCTTAGACCGCTTCATACCTCGGGCGTTATCTTTGGATTTATGCTCTCGGGAATTTTTGCGACTTGGTACTACATAGGACAAAGAGTTTTAAAGGTCTCTATGAACGAATCGCCGTTTTTGATGTTTATCGGCAAGCTTCATTTTTGGCTCTATATGGTTTTGATGATAGTCGCCGTAATCAGCCTTTTTGCAGGTGTTAGCACATCAAAAGAGTATGCCGAGCTTGAGTGGCCGCTTGATATAGGCGTAGTTGTGGTGTGGGTTCTTTGGGGTGTTAGTATATTTGGACTTATCGGAATTCGCCGTGAAAAGACGCTTTATATCTCGCTTTGGTACTATATAGCTACGTTTCTTGGCGTTGCTATGCTGTATTTGTTTAACAATATGGCGGTTCCTACGAAATTTATTTCAGGATACGGCGACTGGTGGCATTCGGTTTCCATGTATGCCGGCACAAACGACGCTTTAGTTCAGTGGTGGTACGGGCACAACGCGGTTGCTTTCGTATTTACCGTTGCAATCATAGCTCAAATTTATTACTTTCTTCCAAAAGAGAGCGGACAGCCTGTATTTTCATATAAATTATCGCTTTTTGCATTCTGGGGACTTATGTTTGTCTATCTTTGGGCGGGCGGACACCACCTTATTTACTCGACCGTTCCTGACTGGATGCAGACTATGGGATCGATATTTTCTATCGTTCTTATCCTTCCGTCTTGGGGTTCTGCGATAAACATGCTTCTTACGATGAAGGGCGAGTGGGTTCAGCTTCGTGAAAATCCGTTGATCAAATTTATGATTTTGGCTTCAACTTTTTATATGTTCTCAACGCTTGAAGGACCGATCCTTTCTATCAAATCGGTAAACGCTCTTGCTCACTTTACGGATTGGATCCCGGGACACGTTCATGACGGTACTCTTGGATGGGTTGGGTTTATGACTATGGCGGCACTTTATCATATGACTCCGCGCATTATGAAGCGTGAAATTTACTCAAAATCCTTAATGGAAGTTCAGTTCTGGATCCAAACTACGGGTATCGTGCTGTATTTCGCGTCAATGTGGGTGGCGGGCATCACTCAAGGTATGATGTGGAGAGCGACTGATCAGTTTGGAAATTTAGCCTATTCATTTATAGATACGGTTACGGTTCTTATCCCTTATTATTGGATTAGAGCGGTTGGCGGACTGCTTTACTTGATAGGATTTTTTATATTTACTTACAATATCTACAAATCCATGTCTGCAAGAGTGCTTGATAAAGAGCCTGCAAATGCAAGCCCGGCAGGAATTTGCTGTGGCGTAAAGGAGGCAAAAAATGTTTAGTTGGTTAGAAAAAAATCCATTCTTTTTTGCTGTTGCGGTTTTTATAGTTATCGCTTATGCGGGCATTATCGAAATTTTGCCTGATTTTGCAAATCGTGCAAGACCGCTTGAGGGAGTTAAGCCCCCTACGGTGCTTCAGCTTGCAGGCAAGCATATCTACATGAAAGACAGCTGTAACGCCTGCCATACGCAGATGATCCGTCCGTTTAAATCTGAAACCGATAGATACGGTATGTATTCTCTAAGCGGCGAGTATGCTTATGATCGTCCTCATCTTTGGGGTTCAAAAAGAACCGGACCTGATCTAAAACGCGTAGGCAACTACCGCACGACAGACTGGCATGAAAACCATATGCTAGATCCTACATCCGTAGTTCCTGGCTCTATCATGCCTGCCTATAAGCATATGTTTAAAAACAATGCCGACATAGAGACGGCTTACGGCGAAGCGGTTACTGCAAAAAAAGTATTTGGAGTTCCTTACGATACCGAGGACATGCCTAAACTTGGTTCTTGGGAAGAGACTCAAGCAATCGTAAAAGAAGAGGCTCAGGCTATAGTTGATGAGATGAAAGATCAAGGCGTAAAAGATGCGTTTGCAAGAGGCGAGATCAAAGAGATCGTCGCAATAATCGCATACTTAAACAGCTTGAAATAGGAAAAACGATGGATATGCAGACTATAAGAGAGCTTCAGGGCTATGGATTTTTCTTCTTTACCGTATTTTTGGTAATCGTGCTTTATAGCTATTATTATCATCTTTATAAATCCGAAAAAACGGGCAGAAGAAACTACGAGAAGTACTCGAATTTAGCACTTAACGACAACCTTGATAGCGAAATTTTAGAGTCTGTATCCTCGGATAATACAAAAAAGGAAAGTTAAAATGCAATGGTTTAATTTAGAAGACAATATCAATCTCCTCTCTCTTATCGGCGCATTGGCTATCATCTTGCTTACCGTTTTTGTGGTTGGCAAATATATGAAACAGATGAAAGAGAGCAAATCCGAAGGAGAGCTTAGCGAGCATAATTGGGACGGTATAGGCGAGTATAAAAACCCTCTTCCTATAGGTTGGGCGGTGATGTTTGTGCTTACTCTTGTGTGGGCGATTTGGTACTATTTGGTGGGCTATCCGCTTAATTCGTATTCTCAAATCGGCGAATACAACGAAGAGGTTAAGACTATGAACGCCAAATTTGAAAAAGAGTGGGCAAACCCTGATCTAAAAACTCTTCACGCAATGGGCGAGAGTATCTATTTGGTTCAGTGCTCTGCGTGTCACGGCATAACGGCTGACGGCATTAACGGAAAGGCGGCTGATCTTACCGCATGGGGAAGCGAAAAAGCACTTGTCGATGTGATATTAAACGGCTCAAAAGGACTTGATTATCCTATGGGTGAAATGCCTGGAGGAATGGCCGATGAGGAGGGTGCAAAAGCTATCGCCGCTTACATAGCCAAAGAGCTTTCGGGTATTAAAAAAACATCCAATGAAGATTTAGTTGAAGTCGGCAGAGCGCAGTTTGCGGTCTGTGCGTCATGCCATGGGGATGATGGCAAAGGAATGGACGGCATGAGTCCCGATCTTACAAAATATGGCACTAGCGAGTTTGTGATGGACGTGTTAAGACGTGGCAAAAAAGGCGCGATCGGCGCTATGCCTAAATTTGACGACGGCAGGCTAAACGATATCCAGCAAAAAGCTGTAGGCGAGTATATACTCTCGCTTAGCAAATAAGGAGGCGGCAAGTGGAAAATACAAATCGAAACGTTTTTGCGCTAAACGGCGTAACTGGTATGCTTATAGCCACGGTGCTTTTGCTTACTATCTTGGCGGTGCTTACTTGTCTTGGAATTTCGGCTCAAAAAGAGGTTGCTCTAAAGCCTTATGTCTTAGAAAACCCAAGCGGTATTCAGATGAAAAGCGTTGAAAACGCCAAGCACGTGAAAATTAAGGAGTAGGTTATGTCGGCAATTTTAGAAAAAGCTATACTTGTTTTGCTTATCGTCGCAGCAGCGATTTGCGCGTGGTCGGTTCTAACTCCAAATCATCTATTCGTAGGATGAAAATTTTAAATTTTAAGGGCGTTTTTCTCGCCCTTATCCTTTTTCTATCACCTATTTTTGCAAATAAAATTGTCCTTATTAACCAAAACATCCTAAGCGATAAAGTTGAGAGTAAAATTTCAACTATCGGTGAGGAGTTACGCGAAAAAACCGGCATCTATGCGGGGCTTGGAATTTTTGAAAATTTGGGCGGTAAAAGCATAAACGAGAAATTTAAAGAGTTAAATTTAAAGCCGCCGTATGCATTTTTAATGCTTGCAAAGAGCGAGCATAAGCTTGAAATTTTTGCCGATGAAGATACGCTAAAGCTTTTTGATAAAGAGCAAATTTTAAGCCCATATCCGGCTCGTGGATCGATACTTCCGATACTTACTTCAAAAAACGGCAAGGATATTTATAACGCTTCTATGTTAAATGGCTATGCCGATATCGCCGAGCAGATCGCAAAATCAAAAGGTGTTAAACTAGAAAATGCTATCGGCAGCTCAAATAAAATCACGCTTGATATTTTAAGATTTGCCGTTTACGGGTCGGTTATTTTAGTTATAGGCGTGATAATGTTTGCTAAATTTAGGAGAAGAAATGCAAAATAACACAAAGACGTTTTGGCCTCACGCGATAGTGCTTTCCATCATCGCCATAGTGATAGCTTGCATCGCAACTATCGTTATCGCGCTTAAAAATCCAGTGCAGATGGATAACTTTTATATGGATAGATATCAAAATGTCGATGAAAACATAAACGAGATAAGGGATACTCACAAACGCTTTGAAGCCAAATACGCAGTTGCGTTTGATAATCCAAATCCAAGGGCTATGGAGGGCGAGTTTGAGTTTAAAATCACTCCTAAAAGTGCCCAAGTGCCGAATTTCAAAACGCAAATTTTGCTTACTAAGCCTGAAACGAACGAATTTAACGAGGAGTTAAGCTTAACTCAACAAAAGGAAGTTTTAAAAACAGCCAAGGTAAAATTAGCCAAAGAGGGCAGATGGCAAATTTTGCTTAAGATAAATGACGGTGCGGATACGGGGTTTTATAAATTCGATATAAACGCCACTAGATAGCTAACTGCGCTTTTTAGATTTCAAAAGGCTTGCGCGTGATAGATAGACAAAATTCGCTTTTTGTATTTACAAACTCACGAAAAATTCGCGAATTTAACTCAAATTTTGAAAACAAACTCATACCAAAAGCTCTTACAATAGCTGAATTTGAGAAAAAGGCGGTTTTTGTAAGAGATAAATTTGAGGCTGATCCTACTTATCTGCTTGTTTTGATGCAAAGAGCCACGTCAAGCGTAAAAGAAGCAAATTTAAAGCTAAAAATCCCGAATGAATTTTTTGCCTTTTTAAAAAACAACGACTATCTTTTTAGCTTTTTTAAAGAGCTTGCTATCCAAAAAAGAGCTATCTCAGACATCAAATTTAGCGATATATACGCTGATTTTGAGGAGCACCTTGATATTCTTGAAGCGGTTTTTAAAGAGTATAAAGCTCTGCTTGAAGCCGAGAATTTATACGATGAGATAACTTTGAGTGAAATTTATGAACTAAATACTCGGTTTATAGGCTCTTATAGTGAAATTATAATTGAAATAGACGGATTTTTAAGCGAATTTGAATGGGAGCTCATCGGTAAAATTTCAAATTTAACAACTCTAAAAATCATCTTTCAAACAAGTAAATTTAATAAAAAACTTATTGAGAAGATAGCTCAAATTTCAAGCATCGAGATAGAAAATTTCACCCCTTATACAAAATTTGAGCTAAATCTCAGCGCAAAAAGCCTCAAAAGTCTTGAAAAAATAGAGCGAAAAAGAGCTATTAAGGCTCGCTCGTTTAGTGTTAGAAGCTTGCAGTGCGCTTACGCTATGGCTAAAGTTAGCGAGTTTGTACGCGAAGGTATCGCGCCTGAAAAGATAGCTGTCATATTACCTGACGAGAGCTTTGGCGAGATTTTAAAACTGCATGATTTTAACAGGCTATTTAACTTTGCAATGGGCGAGAGCTTTACGCATACTAAAATTTTTCAGACGCTAAGCTATATAAACGACGCGATAAACGATAAGAAAAGCATAAATTTAAGTTCCGAAAACAGCCTAAAATTTAGTGAATTCGAGTTTGTGTTAAACTCATTTGGCGTTAGCGACGAACTTTTTAATAAATTTAAAAACGGCTATGAAAGTGCTTGTTCGTTTGAAAAATTTAAAGAGCTAATGGATGAAATTTTAGCCTTGCAAAATGATACTAGAGTAGAAGAAAAGGTACTTGAAGAGCTCTTTTTCGTGCAGAATTTATCGCGCTATTTTAGCTTTAGTTTAAGGCAAATTTGCGAGATATTTTTAATACGTCTAAGAGCGCTTAGCCTTGATGATGTAGGCGGCGGAAAGGTTAGCGTGATCGGCGTTCTTGAAAGTCGCGGTATGAAATTTGAGGGCGTTATATTGCTTGATTTTAACGACGATCTAATACCAAAAAGAAGTGTAAATGAGATGTTTTTAAACTCTCGCGTTAGAGAAAAAGCAGGTCTTATAAGCTACGCCGAGCGTGAAAATTTGCAGAGGTTTTATTATGAAAGCCTTATAAATTCAGCCAAAAAAGTAGCGATCGGTTATGTCTTAAACGAAGAAAAGATAGCTTCGAGATTTTTAAACGAATTTAGTGTGGTTGAGGACGTTAAATTTAGTGACGAAAGCTATATGAAACTGCTTGGCGGTTCAAATTCGGCTACTCTTAATGGCTTTGATGAAGAGGTTGTTTTAAAGCATGATTTTTTTGCTAGACCGCTTTCTTTTTCAAGACTTAACACATTTTTAAAGTGCGCCAGAAAGTATTATTATGCTTATATTAATGGCATTAAGCCTGCTAATATGCCTTATGAAAAAAGAGGCTTTGAAGTAGGATTAAAGCTTCATGCCGCACTTTGCGAGTATTATCAAAATTTTAAGGAATTTGATTTAAGCAAATTTAAAAATATCCTTTTGCAAAAAGATATCAGCCCGCTTGATTTTGAAATTTTGATGGTTAAATTTGAAAAATTTAGCGAAGTTGAGGAGTCTAGATTTAAAGAGGGTTGGCGAGTTTTGGAGTGTGAAAAGAGGCTTGAAAATACGTTTTGTGGCGTGCATATAATCGGCGTTATAGATAGGATTGACGTTAAAAATGAGCAGATGATGCTCATTGATTATAAAAGCGGCTTGATAGAAAAAAAGTCCTTACAGCTTCCATTTTATCAAGCGCTTATCGGCAAAGAATGCGAAACAAGATATTATGACCTTAAAAACGAGATGAATTTGCTAGAAAATAGCTCAAATTTAGATGAACTTCAAGCAGAGATGGAAAATCTAAAAAGCATAAATAACACTCATATAAATTTCGCTCAAAATATCTCCGCAGAGTGCAGATACTGTGAGTTTAAAACGATTTGTAAGGGCGAACTATGAAGCCGTTTTTAGCCCTTGAAGCAAGTGCGGGAAGCGGCAAGACATTTGCGCTTAGCGTGAGATTTATCGCTACGATTTTAAACGGAGCAAGCCCAAACGAGATAGTTGCGCTTACATTTACTAAAAAAGCTGCAAACGAGATGAAAGAGCGTATCATCAAGACTTTTTTAGCTCTTGAAACTCACGTAGCCGAGCTTGCCGAACTATCAAAAATGCTTAAAAAAAGCGAAGAAGAAATTTTAAAAATGCGCGACAAGCAAAAGGCTAAATTTTTAGAATCAAATCTTAAAATAGGCACTTTTGATTCGTTTTTTGCTAGCATCTTAAGGCAGTTTAGCTTAAATTTGGGGTTAAGCTCCGATTTTGATATAAGTTCAAATTTAAAAGAGCTTCAAAGAGCAGAATTTATAGCTCAAATTTCAAAAGATAATGCGCTTTTAAAAGCGCTTGCCGCTTCAATCGCAACTGCACAAAAGAGCCAAAACAACTTCTTTGAAACGCTTGAGATGTTTTATGAGAATTTTAGCTCGCTAAAACGGGATGAAAATGCCAAATTTCCAAATCCTGACGGAGTTAAAAAAGCTCTTTTAAATTTGCGCGAATATGCTGAAAATAATGGCGGTTCAAAAACGGCGGTTGATTCATTTAGCGAGGCGGAGCCAATAGAGCTTATCAAACGTTCTTTCATAAGCAAAGAAAGCCTTGAATACCGCACTTACTCTAAAATTTACACCCCTAAGCTTGATGAGCTGTTTTTTGAGCTTAAAAATGAGCTAAAGAGCTATTTTGACGAACTTGAAGCTTATAAGATAAATGAGCTTGGGCGGTTTTTAGAAATATATAAACGAGTAAAACTTGAGCTTAATCAAAAGCTAAATACTCTTACTTTTAGCGACATAAACGCACTTGTTTATGAGCTGCTTTGTGGCAAGCTTGATAACCAGATGCTTTATTTTAGGCTTGACGGTAGGATAAATCACCTCTTGATCGATGAATTTCAAGACACAAACGTGACGCAGTATGAGATTATGAAGCCATTAATTGCCGAAATAGTTGCGGGATACGGACAAAACGGGCTTGGAAGCTTTTTTTATGTGGGTGATACCAAGCAGAGTATTTACGGATTTCGCGGTGGGAAAAAGGAGCTTTTTGATAAGTTAAAGAGCGATTTTATCCAGATAGAAAATGAAAATTTAGATACGAATTACCGAAGTTTCAAGGCTCTTGTGAAGTTTTCAAATGCGGTTTTTAAGGATAAGATCGCAAATTTTATAGAGCAAAAAGCATCTGTAAAAAATGATGAGCGCATAGATGGCGTGCAGGTTTTGGATGAGTGCGAGTATTTTAAAAGCGAGTCTAACGATCATGGATTTTTGCGTGTCGTAAGCAGTGAAGATATCGTAAGCGAGGCGGTAGAGCAGACTAAAAACCTGCTTGCAAACGGAGTAAAAGAAGATGATATAACGATACTTTGCTGGAAAAACGAAGACATAGATCGCCTTAGCATAGCACTTGAATCTAGCGACATAAAAAGTCTAGGCGAAGGAGCTACCGAGCTAATCAAAAGCCCTTATGTGGGCGCACTCTTGGAGTATGCTAAATTTTGCCTGTTTGGCGATGAAATTTATAAGCTAAATACAGAAGCGATTTTGGATGTAAAAGCCGTAAGGCTAAAAATAGATGAAGCTAAACCGGCGTTTCAAAGCTTAAAATACTTAGCCGATAAACTTGGAGTAAGTAGCGATAATAGCGATGTTTTAAGGCTTTATGAGATGGCGCAAGAGTTTGGAAATTTGGCTAATTTTATATTTAACCTTGAAAAAACCCAAGAAAAAGCTAGCTCAAAAAGTAAAAACGGCGTAAAAATAATGACCGTACATAAGTCAAAGGGGCTTCAGTTCGAGCATGTGATAGTATGTGATAAGATAGGCGGAGATAAAAACGATAGTTCAAATTTTATCACCGAATACGATATAAACAGCGGTTGGCAGATAAGACATAATGTAAAAAAAGAGAGTTTTGACGATGAATTTGCAAGTCTTAAACAAAGAGTTAAAGAGCTTGAATACGCAGAGGATATCAATAAACTCTATGTTGCTTTTACACGCGCTATTTGTTCGCTTGTGGTTGTAAAAAAACTGGAAGCAAACGGCAAAAATCCTAGCTTTTTTAGCACGTATGAATCAAGCGGAAAAAATGTGGAGTATCTAAATTTAAATGACTTTAGTTTTGGAAAAATTTTGCCTAGTAAAAGTGAAAGTGCAAATGGGAAAATATCACACGATCATCTTGACATAGTTAAAATTTCAAAGCAAGAAATTGATGAATCCCAAAGGCAAAGTAGCAAGAATTTGCATGCCATTTATGTCGGGCTGGCGCTTCATTACCTGCTTGAAATGACGGCTAAATTTGATGAAAATGAGCTTGAAATAGCGAAAATTTCAATGCAAAATAGATTTAGTAAATTTCTTACGCAAAACGAGCTTGACGATGTTTATAAGAGTGCTTTAAATTTGATTAAAGATGAGAAATTTAAAGAATTTACAAATTCTAAATTTGTGTTTAAAGAGCAGCCTATTAGATTTCAAAACTCCCTTAGACAGATTGATTTGCTATGTTTTAAAGATGATGAAATTTGTATAATTGATTATAAAACTTCAAAGAAAAATACTGAGGAAAATATCGCTCAAATAACGCAGTATAAAGATGCTATAGGGCAGTTTTATCCGAATTTTAATGTTAGAGCCGCACTGTTTTATGCCTTTAAGGATAAGGTAGAGTGGATTGAAATTTAAATATTACTTAAATTAAGGTTAATATAAGCTATTTTTAAATACAATCACACTCTAAAATTATTGGCAAAGGTAAGAAAATGACAAAAATAACAAAGCCAAACGAAGTTAAGCGCGATTGGATTTTGCTTGATGCATCCGGCAAGCGTTTTGGTAGATTATTAACCGAAGTTGCAACTATACTTCGCGGTAAAAATAAGCCAAATTTCACTCCAAACGTTGATTGTGGCGACTATGTTATCATAATAAACGCTTCAAAGGTAGAATTTACAGGCAACAATAAAGCCGAAGATAAGCTTTATCACAGACATTCTGGATATTTTGGTAGCGTAAAGAGCGAGAAATTCGGTGATTTGCTTGCAAATAAACCGGAAAAACTATTTAAGCTTGCCGTTCGTGGAATGCTTCCAAAGACAAAGCTTGGTAAAGAGATGATTAAGAAATTAAAAGTTTATGCGGGTAGCGAACATCCTCATACAGCTCAAATTGCTAAAGAAGGAAAATAATTATGGCAAAAGTTTATGCAACAGGTAAAAGAAAAACTGCTGTAGCTAAGGTTTGGATAAAATCAGGAAGCGGTAAAATCATAGTAAACGGAATGGATCTTAATACTTGGCTTGGCGGTCATGAGGCGATCAAGCTAAAAGTTGTTCAACCACTTCTTTTAACAAAGCAAGACGGCAGCATAGACGTAACCGCTACAACTCTTGGCGGTGGATACTCAGCACAAGCCGAGGCTTTAAGACACGGAATTTCAAAAGCTTTAGCAGAGATGGATGCTGATTTCAGAGCTACTCTTAAACCAAAAGGCTTGCTAACTCGTGATTCACGCGTTGTTGAGCGTAAAAAATTCGGCAGAAGAAAAGCTAGAAGAAGCCCACAATTCTCTAAACGTTAATCAATATTTATACTTCTCAAAGCTCCTTTTTGGGGCTTTGAATTTATTCTTCTTAAATACGATTTCACTCGTTTTATCTTTTTAAATTCTATGATAAAAAACAGTAAATTTGTATTATAAATTATTTTTTTGTATAATAATAGACAAAGTGTTTAAATAACATTTATAAAATTTGTGATAACATTTCAACTTGCATTTAAAAATATGCAAAGAAAGGACATTCTATGAAAAAGATTGCTATTGCTTTAGTTGCTGCTACTGCGCTTTTTGCCGCTGATTCGGCATATAACTACGAGTTGACTCCAACTATTGGAGGAGTTCACCCTGAAGGAAATCTTGGAACAAACGATCATGCTGCTATCGGTTTAAGAGTTGGCAGAAATCTTGAGAATTTTTTCCTTGATCAAGTTGAGTTAGGCTTCAACTATTCAAATAATGTTAAAGAATTTAACGAAAAAGGTAAGGCTGCAAGGTATTTTGTAAACGTTATTAAAGATTTTGGTCTCACAAACAACCTATCTCTATACGGACTACTTGGTGCCGGTTGGGAAGATGTGTCTGCTAAATTTGTAGATAATGAAGATGGCGGATTTGGTCAGTACGGCTTAGGTTTAAAGTATAAAGTTACAGACAACTTTGCACTTCGTGCAGAAGCTGTTGATGCTATCAAATTTGAGCATGGAGATCACAATCTATTCTATACGCTTGGTTTTGCTGTAGGATTTGGAGAGAAAGCTTCTCCTGTAGTTGCTGCTGTAACGGAGCCTATAAAAGTACCTGCTAATCCAGTGGCACCAAAACCTGTAAATCTTGACGATGACAACGACGGCGTTTTAAATGACGTTGATAAATGCCCTAATACACCGGCAGGTGTTGTAGTTGATGAGACTGGTTGTGATAAGGTTATAGTTCTTAGAGATATCGGTGTAAATTTTGCATTTGATAGCTATAAAGTAACTCCTGAATATTTTGAGGAGATTAAAAAGGTTGCTGAATTTATGAGCGAAAATCCAAGCTACCGTGTTGTACTAGAAGGACATACTGATAGCACGGGCGCTGAGGCTTACAACCAAAAACTATCTGAAAAAAGAGCAAATGCCGTTGCTAAAGCTCTTGAGGGTCTTGGTGTAAGCGCAAGCAAAATCACAACTGTAGGTTATGGTGAGCTTAAGCCTATAGCTGACAATAAAACAAAACAAGGTAGAGCTGAAAACAGACGTGTTGAAGCTAGATTTAATAAATAATTAAATTAAATTATGAGTATGGGCGATATTAATTTTGATACTATTTGGTCTTTGATATCCTCATACTCGCTTAAAATTTTAGGCTCTATCGCCATCCTGCTTATAGGAAAGTGGCTTGTCGATAGAGTTTCTAAACTTCTTTCTAAAGTTATAACTGTTTCAAAATTTGATGAAACTCTTTCAAGATTTATACTTAATGTAATAAAAACTCTTCTAATAGTCTTTGTAATCATAGCCGCTATATCAAATTTAGGCATAGAAACTTCTATGTTTGTAGCAGCATTTGGAGCCCTTGGTCTTGCTATAGGTATGGCATTTAAAGATACTTTTTCTAATATCGGCGCGGGTATTTTGATAGTATTTTTTAGACCTTTTAAGATCGGTGATACCGTTGAAGTTTCAGGTGTTTTGGGGGTAGTTAGCGAAATAAGTATATTTAGCACTATCTTAAAAACAGGAGACAATAAAACTATTATCGTTCCAAACGGGCAGATTATCAACGATAATATTATAAATTACTCAAAAGAGGGTACAAGACGCGTTGAAATAGTATTTGGTATTGACTATAACGATGATTTAAAGCTTGCTAAGGAGATTATTTTAAAAATAGCTAATGAAAATCCAAAAGTTTTAAAAAACCCGGTCCCTTTCGTAGGAGTAAGTAGTCTTGGAGACAATAGTGTAAATTTAGCTGCTAGACTTTGGTGTTTGAGTGGAGATTTTATGGATGTTCAGTTTAGTATGCTTGAAGCTGTAAAATTAGAGTTTGATAATCAAGGCATCTCTATACCTTTCCCTCAACTTAATATCCACTATCCACAAAAGAAGCAGAGTGAATAAAACTATACTCTTTGATCTTGACGGAACTCTTATTGATTCAACTCCTGCTATTTTAGACGGCTTTAATCAGGCTTTTAGAGCGCACGGTGCTTTTGAACCAAATAGCCAAGATATAAAATCGCTTGTAGGGCACCCTCTTGATATTATGTTTGCTAGATTAGGCGTAAATAATGAACTCATAGATAGCTATATAGAGGCTTATAAGGCTAGATATCAGGAAATCTATTTAGATCAAACTACGCTTTTAAAATTTGCCAAAGAGGCAGTTAAACTAGCTTCCCAGATAGCAGATGTTGGTGTAGTTACTACTAAGACTTCTAAATTTTCGGCGATATTGCTTGAGCATCTTGACATTATGCAGTATGTTAAAACTCTTATCGGAAGAAATGATGTGGCAAATCCAAAGCCAAATCCTGAGCCTATAAATTTAGCTTTAGCAAGGCTTGGCAAAGATGGTCCTCAAGATAGAGCAAATACTTTTATGATAGGTGATACCTGTATGGATATGTGTGCTGCAAGAGCGGCTAAGGTTAATGGCTTAGCGCTACTTTGCGGTTATGGCACGTTTGATGTTTTACAAACTTGCTCTGATAAAATTTTTAGCAACTCTCTTGAGGCTGTTAGATATATTCAAAATCTTTAGTTTTAATTAAACAAAGCATATTTAGTTTTTGTTTTAATTTTTCTATTTTCATAAATATATTTAATTTATCGTAAAATAGAGAAAATTTGAACCAAATTTAAAATAATTATTAGTTAATTGCATTAAACATCTATTTTGAAATTTCGTTTTATAATTAAAAAAATTGTATAATTGAAAGAAATTTAAGGAAAAATATGAGCAAAATTATGAAAACTATGGACGGTAACGAGGCGGCGGCTTACGCTTCTTACGCATTTACGGAGGTTGCGGGAATTTATCCTATTACTCCGAGTTCTCCGATGGCTGATTACACTGACGCTTGGGCTGCGGCAGGAAAGAAAAATTTATTTGGAATGCCCGTTAAAGTCGTTGAAATGCAAAGCGAAGGAGGCGCGGCAGGAACGGTTCACGGCTCACTTCAAGTAGGCGCGCTTACCACTACTTACACGGCTTCTCAAGGTCTGCTTTTAAAAATTCCTAATATGTATAAGATCGCAGGGCAGCTTCTTCCCGGAGTTATTCATGTGAGTGCTCGCTCTATCGCCGCTCAGGCGCTTTCTATATTTGGTGATCATCAAGATATCTATGCCTGTCGCCAAACGGGGTTTGCGATGCTGGCAAGCGGTTCTGTTCAAGAGGTTATGGATATCGCAGGCGTTGCGCATTTGGCGGCTATTAAGGGTCGCGTGCCGTTTTTGCACTTCTTTGACGGATTTAGAACAAGTCACGAAATTCAAAAGATTGAAGTTATGGATTATGCTCATTTTGATAGACTTTTGGATAAAGAGGCGGTTCAAAAATTTAGAGATGAGGCGCTAAACCCCGAGAGTCCAAAGACTAGAGGTACTGCTCAAAACGACGATATTTACTTTCAAACCAGAGAACTAACCAACCGCTTTTATGACGCGGTTCCTGATATAGTTGCTGATTATTTGGCTGAAATTTCAAAAATAACAGGACGCGAGTATAAGCCGTTTAACTACTATGGAGATCCGCAAGCGGAGCGAATTATAATAGCTATGGGTTCGGTAACTCAAACTCTTGAGGAGGTTGTTGATCACTTAAGAGAAAAAGGCGAAAAAGTAGGCATTGTCAAAGTTCATTTGTATCGTCCGTTTAGCTTAAAATACTTGTTTGATGTTATGCCAAAAAGCGTTAAGAAAATCGCCGTTTTAGACCGCACAAAAGAGCCAGGAAGCTTGGGCGAACCGCTATATCTTGACATAAAAGCTGCATTTTATGAAAGCGAATTAAAGCCTGTCGTAGTCGGCGGTAGATACGGACTTAGCTCAAAAGATGTCGATCCTGCTCAGATGATAGCCGTATTTGAAAATTTAAAACTAAATGAGCCTAAAAACGGCTTTACCGTAGGAATCGTAGATGATGTTACATTTACTTCGCTTGAGGTAAAAGAGAAAATTTCACTGAGTGACGATAGTGTAAAAGAGTGTTTGTTTTACGGACTTGGCGCGGACGGAACGGTTGGAGCTAATAAAAACTCCATTAAAATTATCGGCGATAAGACCGACCTTTACGCTCAGGCTTATTTCGCATACGATAGTAAAAAATCAGGCGGATACACACGCTCGCATTTAAGATTTGGCAAAAATCCTATCCGCTCGACATATCTTGTCTCAAACCCGCATTTTGTAGCTTGCTCGGTCGCGGCGTATCTTGAACTTTACGAGGTTATAGACGGCATAAGACAAAACGGAACGTTTTTATTAAACTCAATCTGGGATGCAGAGGAGACTTTGGCTAAAATTCCAAACAGAGTCAAGAGAATTTTGGCTCGCAAAAACGTAAATTTCTACATCATAAACGCTACTAAGCTGGCTCATGATATCGGGCTTAAGAATCGCACAAATACTATTATGCAGTCAGCCTTTTTTAAGCTTGCAGATATCATACCTTTTGAAGATGCGCAAAAATACATGAAAGAATACGCTCACAAAGCATACTCCAAAAAGGGCGAAGCGATAGTCGAGATGAACTATAAGGCTATCGATATGGGTGCCGGTGAGCTTGTAAAAGTACCAGTAGATCCTGCTTGGGCAAATTTAAACGATGAGAGCGATACGAAAGAACAATATATCGGAACCGATTTTGTCGAAAAGGTAGTAAAACCAATAAATGCGGCTAAGGGCGATAGCCTGCCGGTATCCGCGTTTTTGGGCTATGAAGACGGACACTTCGAGTCAGGAACAACGGCTTATGAAAAGCGCGGCGTAGGAGTGATGGTGCCAAAATGGATAGAGGAAAATTGTATCCAGTGTAACCAATGCGCATTTGTATGTCCGCATGCCGTCATAAGACCGTTCTTGATAGATGATAACGAACTTGAAGCGGCTCCTCAAACCGTAAAAGATCACGTACTGGACGCAAAAGGCAAGGAGCTAAAAGGTCTAAAATATAAAATTCAAGTTAGTATTCTAGACTGTACCGGCTGTGAGCTGTGCGCGCAAAACTGCCCTAGCAAAGAAAAATCTCTTGTAATGGTGCCTTTTGAGGAAGAGCAAGAGAAAAACGAGCAGGTAAATGCCGATTATCTATTTAAAAATGTAACTTATAAAGACGATCTTATGAGCAAAGAAAGCGTCAAAGGCTCAAGCTTTGCTCAGCCTCTTTTTGAATTCCACGCAGCTTGCCCGGGATGCGGCGAAACTCCTTATCTAGGACTTATTACAAGGTTGTTTGGCGATCATATGATAGTGGCGAATGCGACAGGTTGTAGCTCGATTTACGGAGGAAGCGCGCCTTCTACGCCATACACCACAAATAAAGACGGACACGGCGTGGCTTGGGCGAATTCGCTGTTTGAAGATAATGCCGAATTTGGTATGGGTATGGAAGTAGCTACGCAAACTATTCGTCACCGCATAGAAGATATAATGCTTCGCACAAAAGATATCGTGCCAAACGCGCTTAGCGCACTTTATACCGACTGGTGTGAATTTAAAAACGATAGCGCTAAAACCAAAGAGATAGCTAAAATTTTAGTGCCGATTTTAGAGCAAAATTCGCAAGTTGAAGGTGTAAAAGAAATTTTAAGCCTTAAAAAATACCTCATTAGAAAATCTCAATGGATCATCGGCGGCGACGGCTGGGCGTATGATATCGGATTTGGCGGACTTGACCACGTGCTTGCAAGCGGAGAAAACGTAAATGTGCTTGTGCTTGATACTGAGGTTTATTCAAACACAGGCGGTCAAAGTTCAAAATCAAGCCGTGCAGGCTCTATAGCCCAATTTACCGCTTCGGGAAAGCCTGCTCAGAAAAAAGATCTAGGCTATATCGCGATGACTTACGGAAATATTTTCGTAGCGCAGATAAACTCAAACGCAAGCCAAGCAAATACGATAAAAGCGATTTTAGCGGCTGAAGCGTATGACGGACCAAGCCTTGTGATAGCCTACTCGCCTTGTATCGCTCACGGTATTAAAGGCGGACTTAGCTATTCCGGCAATCAGGCTGAACTTGCGACAAAATGCGGTTACTGGCCAACTTATGTCTATGATCCAAGGCTAGCTAAAGAGGGTAAAAACCCGCTTAAGATGACATCTAAAGAGCCTGACTGGAGCCTTTATGAGGAGTTCTTGTTAAATGAGGTTAGATATAGCGCGCTTAAGAAGACAAATCCTGAGCACGCAGACGCACTTTTAAAGAAAAACGAGGATGACGCTAAACGTCGCTATCGCCAGCTAAAACGCTTGTCTGTAGCTGATTTTAGCGATGAGGTTGAGCTAGCGCGGGAAGCCTAGCCTAGCCAAAACGGCGAGTAAGACTTTCTCTCGCTCAAATTTTACGAGCGAGAGGATTTGGCTTTAAATTTAATGAAATTTGGGATACGAGATTTTTAGTTTACACCTTTAAATTTAGTTGCCAATTAACGGCCAAATTTGCTTTTTTATCTCGAAATTATAATAAATTTCGTAGGTGACTTTGCGCGGCAAAATTTTAGTCTCTTTGGTTACAATTTATACTAAATTAATATAGTCTAAGAAGTGAAAGTGGCGGATAAATTTAGCGACATTAGTTTTAAAAACATTTAAAAGGTTCACAATGAGTGAAATTCAAACCTATCCTTTTAAACCGATTCTCAACAAAAATATAACATTTTAATTCTTAACTCTTTCCCATCTGTCGTTTCTCGTAAATTTGGATTTTACTACGCAGATCCATAAAATCACTTCCAGTGGGGCTCAGTACAAATTTAAAAAATGTTTAGCTCATCGCTTAGTAGAATAACATAAATCGCTAGCTAGGCACGACTGAATTTTTTCGCGCAGTTTTTGTAAGCGAATAAATAACGAGTAGCATGATGAAGCCGTAAAGGAAGTTTGCACTTTTTTGCGTTGATTGCATTATCTCGTCGTATTTTAGAGCGTTTAGAGCTTCGACATACGGTTTTTTAAGAGTATCTTGTGTGTTTTTGTCACTTGCGTTGAGGTCTATAAGTTCATTAGTATATTTGGCGCATTTATTTTTCGAGTTAATCAATAGAGTTTTATCGCAATCCAACTCTTCTAAAATTATTTTTCTATTTTTAACTATAAAATCTAATTTGTTTTCTTTTTTTGTATTAGTGAGATTTGCATCCAAGAGCATATCATCTAAGCCGTTTTCGTTATATCTTATGGTGTATTCTTTAAATTTGCTTTCGACTATTTGCTCTGATGTAAACATGCCTATAAATGGCGCTATTAAAAATGGTTTTATAAAAAATATAGCGATAAAGCAACCATAATAAAACAGATATACCCAGTTATGTTTAGATTTTAAAATAGCAAAAAAATACAGCAATAAATATGATGCAACAAAAAGCGCAATATAAGCAATATATTTAACATTGACCAAAAAGACTATAAGCATAGACATCAATGCAAGTAGGATAAACTCTATAAGCATATTTTTCCACGTTATATTGTATTTGGTAGTTTTGCGACATATCATACAAAGAGCCAATGAAAGCACTAATACCAAACACGCCCATTCATATGAATAATTAACAAGCCAAGTTAAAATATAATTTTCATACATATAAATAGAAAATCCATATACCGCAATAGTTAAAACCATAAAATTTATAATTTGTAGTAAATTTGTATGATGGTCGCTAGTGTTTCTATATAATTTCAATGTTATCAAATCTAAAAAAATATCAATACTATTTTTATTTTTATGCTCGACTTTTACTTCATCGGCAGATTTTACTTCTTTACTATTTTCGCTATTTTTGGCTTTTGTATTTTCGAGAGTAAATTCTAGTTCTAACTCTTTACAATACAGTTCTAGGCGATGAAACAAGCTTGCGTCTAGCGCATTGCTTTTGTTGTTTAAAGCGTGTTTCATAAGCCTAAAACCGTCCCTAAAATCATTTGCCATACTTATACATTTATCTATATTTTTGACGCTTTCATTGCTTGCGCTTTTGACCTCTATAAGCTTTTTGAGCTCTTCGTATGTAAAATCTGTTTTTGCATTTACGAAATTTAAAGCGCCGTCAAAAATACTTGATGAGAAATTAACCGGCTTTTTAAAAATAACGCCGTAAAAGCAAGCGACTTTTTTAAAATCAACTTCATGAAAATCAACAAAATTTTCAAAAATTCTATTATTAAAATAAGCATTATCTTGAAAAGTCGTATTGCTGAAATTTACCTCATTTTCAAAAGCAAGATTTCTGTCTGTTTTAAAGTCTGCTTTGCTTTCAAATTTGACATTTGCAAAAGTCGTGGTATCTTTAAAATTTGTATTGAAAAACCTTGCTTCGTTGGCAAAAGTAGCGGAACTAAAATCTACACTCATTTCAAAAACGGCATCTGTAAAATACGCTTTTTCGTTAAAAACTGCATTTGAAAAATTGGCTTTATTTTCAAAATTTGTTCCTGTTAATATTACTCTTTTAAATTTAGTTCCATAAAATTTCGCTTCCTCTTTAAAGTTTGCTTTATCTAAAATTATTTCATTATTAAAATTAGCTTCAGTAAAGATTAAGTTACTTTCAAAACAAGCTTCTTCAAAATATATTCTACAGTTAATTGTTTTTCGATAAAAACTTACTTCTTTTTTAAATATGGCTTCAGCAAAATTTACCACTTCTCCATTAATCTGTTTGGATTTTAAGTTAAATTTACAATCAAATACGGTGTGTGAAAATTTAAATCATTAAATTCTCTAATATCCATAGTAAATTTTTGATTGAAATGCGTTCCTTCAAAATTTATACCCCGTAATTTATTTATTGTAGCCAATTCAAAAGATTTATTAAAAACACAATTTATAAAATCTATGTCTTCTCTGGCGTGTTTGGATACGAAATCATCGTTAAATGTGCACGAATGAAAACACGCATATCCATCCACGTAAACTTCTTTTGTAAATTTACATCTGCTAAACGTGTTATTGCTAATATTGCGTAAAAATACTTCATTTTCAAATTCGCAAGAACTGATATTGGGAATCTCAGAATCAACAACTATGATTGCCTGCTTGATTTTATTTAAATTTTTTATAGTTTCTTGATTTTTTACTCGTTGGCAATTTCTAAGGATCAAGTTTGATTCGTTGCTTTGCAGATATTTTTCTAAATTTATGCTATTTTTATCTTTTAATTCTGAATCAAAGACAAAATAATTAAAAATAAAGAAAACTTGCCCCTCGTGTTTGCATTTTCTAACATAACATCCCGCATCGTTATCTCCTAATGCATACCAAATATCTACTTTGCCACTGAGAATCCCAAGCTCCTGAAATCTTTCAAGTTCTTTTTGCTCAATTTTTTCTTTTTGCGCTTCCAAAATTTTATTTATATCTAAAACCACTTTTAAGCCTCGCTATCAGGTATGTACTAAAATTTATATTATGTGAAATATTATCAAAAAGCAACTTGCGAATTAATTATTAAGAAACAAAAACCAGCGGCATGAACTTCATCTTAAATTTAGTTTCAAATTTTAAAATTTCCTAAAATAAATAAAATAGGAAAACTATGAAAAACCTAAAATTTCTATTCTTGCTTCCGCTTGTGGCGATCGATGCGCAAGCATTAGAGCCAAAATACGAATTTCAGCCAAAAGCGACTGAGAAAACGGGCTTTACTACGTAAATGGCAAGCTTTATGACGGTAAGCTCTAAATGCTACATTACAGCGCCGTGGAGCTCTACGGCGTAAATGCGATGGGTGCAGTCTATCCAAGGCTAAACCTCTGCCGTCCAAGATTGTTCACGAGTTTAATGCAGAGTGCGGTGTAGCTCTGTGGTGGCGGGATTATTTTGACGGCAAGGACATTTAAATGAATACTTCTTAAAAAACGACCTTTGCGAGAGCGTTTTCACCGACTGTTATAAAAGCAGTAAGCAGATATTCTCGCATTATTTCTCACTTTGTAAATGCAAATACTGTTAAAATTAATAAAACAAAACTACTAAATTTATACAACCCTCAAGTAAACAATACAAATTTAATGAACCAAAAAGTAAAAATAAAGTGATTAAATATAATTTTTACTGTCTTTAATAAAGGTTACAAATTTACACTAAACTGATAATAGGTATCAAGACTAAGAAATAATTTAGCAAAGATAGTTTATAATAATCGATATCAAGACAAATAAAAAGCTAGGAGTTCATAATGTCAGTTTTAGTAATCGGAGCCGACGAGATAACGCCGATAAAAGCGGTTTTAAGAGATTTGGGAGCTGAGAAGATAGAGCATTGGGATGCAAGAAACGAAAACAGAGTAAATCGCAAACCAATCCCGCAAGATACTAAATGCGTAGTGATGCTAACGAGCTTTTTAAATCACAATACGATGAAAACTATCAAAACTCAAGCCAAAAAACGAAATATCCCGATAGTATGCGCAAAAAGAAGCGTTAGCTGCGTATTTTGCGAATACTGCAAGGTCTTTGGGCTAGACAAGGAATTCAAATGCAAATCAAAAGATTGCTAAATGAAATTCGGCTTTTTATCAGATATTGGAGAAATAACTCCAAATATTTTTTCAAAGCTTGATAGGGTAAAAAAAGCAAAAATTTTTATAAATTTGTATAACTCATGCGTAGAAGATGAGCTAAAAATCCCTAAGAATTATTATAAATTCGGGCTTAGTTTGCAAAATATCTTTTTGAAAAGAGTTCATGAGTTATGCAAATTTAAACATCAAAGCTTTAAAAAACCAACTAGCTTTTGTGTGGCTTCAAACGCTATAATCCATGCTTTTAAAAATGGAAATTTAGATGAAATCCCCGTTATCGCAGGCACTCCTAAACACCCTGCCGCAAAGCTACTCATGCTACTTAAATCACAAAACGGAATTTGTTTTGATGCGGATATAATGTTTTCTCAGTTTGTTTATGATAAAATCCGTAAAAAACATCTTGATAAAAATGTTTATTTTCAAGACGGCATAATCTTTGCGGAGCATAACGGCAGAAAAATTTTTGGAGTTTTGCCTAGCTTTAAGGAGATTTCAAAAGATAGGTTTCATCTTGCAAATTACGAAATCGCAAGGGCTTTTAAGGCTCTTGATGAGAACGGATTTGATAGGATGTTTGTTGTTTTTCCGCGCAACACAAACTTCTTAAAACACATAGAGGTTAATACTTGTTGCGGAAACTATGGCGGTGAGGCTAGGCTTAAGCTCGTTCCTTACACCATCGTTCATAACGTATTTTAATTTAAGGAAAGTTTATGATAGGAATAATTTTTGGAAGCAGTATGGGAAATACTGAAGAGGCGGCAAAATTTTTGTCTGAAAATTTAGGGCTTGAAAACGAGCTTTTGAATGTAAGCGATTGCGATGCGGATAAGATAAACAGCTTCGATAAGCTGATCCTTGGCACTTCTACATGGGGAAGCGGCGATTTGCAAGATGATTGGGATGCGTTTGATTTCGAAGGTCTTGAGCTTAGCGGCAAAACTGTTGCAGTATTTGGAATGGGCGACAGCGAGAGCTATAGCGACGAGTTTTGCAATGCTATGGGCAAGCTTTACGATTATGTTGTCAAACAAGGCGGAAAAGTCGTAGGTAGCGTATCAACAGACGGATATAGCTTTGATAGTTCCGATTCTGTTCGCGACGGCAAATTCGTAGGACTTGCGCTTGATGCGGATAATGAAAGCGATCAAACAGAGCCAAGAATTCTTGCTTGGATCGAGCAGATAAAACCTCAATTTGCATAATACATCTTTCCCCTTTTTGGGGAATTTGCCTTTCTTTTTTAAAATTCATACAAATTTAACTTCAAAATATATAAAATCTTTTAAAATTTAAAATTTGGATAGAGATGTTTAGAAATTTAAGGAATTTTATAAGTACTAAAGAGCTTAAATCGGCTTTATTCTTAGCTGTTTTATCAAGTATGATTTTAGCTTTGATAGCTATGATAGATCTGAAATTTGATTTTGCTTCAGGCGGATTTGCAGAGACTAGCGACACGATGAAATTTGCTTTTTTCGCTCTTGCTATTTATATTTTTATCAAGATTTTTACATTTTTTAAGAGATTTTATTTTTGGGCTTTGATGCTTTTTGTTGTGATATTTATGGTTGATTTTTATATCGTGCTTAACCTCCTTACAGGCTTTGACGGCACATACAAAGAGCTTAGTGAAATTGCTATTTATAAGGCTTTGATCGCTTTAAATTTTCTTTATATTCTCATCTTAAATATTATTCCCGATGGAATTTTTAATAGCCAAAAAGATAGCTAAAATTTGGGCGTTTTTAGCTTCAAATTTAGCTTAAAAACTTTTGTATTTTATTAAATTTTCGCTACAATCTCACGAAAAAAAGGAGATATGATGCCATTGCTTGATAGTTTTTGCGTAGATCACGTAAAGATGAACGCGCCTGGAGTTCGTCTTGCTAAAACGATGAAAACGCCAAAAGGCGATGATATAAGCGTTTTTGATCTTAGATTTTGTAAGCCAAACGAGGAAATTTTGCCTGAAAAAGGAATTCACACTCTTGAACATTTGTTTGCGGGCTTTATGAGAGATCACTTAAACGGCAACGGAGTTGAGATCATCGATATCTCGCCGATGGGCTGCAGAACGGGGTTTTATATGAGTTTGATAGGAACTCCTAGCGAAGAAGACGTAAAGCAAGCTTGGCTTAAATCAATGAGCGATGTCTTAAACGTAAAAAACCAAAGCGAAATTCCGGAGCTTAACGAGTATCAGTGCGGTACTTACAAGATGCATTCGCTTGAAGAGGCGCATACAATCGCAAATAAAATTTTAAAAAGCGGACTTGGCATCATTAACAACGACGAGATAAGACTTGATCTAAAAGCTATGGGCTTGTGAGTTAAATTTGACGCAGATGATTAGCGATGTAAAGCCTGAAATTTCAAGCGAAAATAAGGCTTTTCTAACCGAGCAAATTTTAACCTATCTTGGCAATAAGCGCTCCTTGCTTGGCTTTATAGAGCAGGGCGTATTGCACGCTAAAAGCGAATTAAGGCGAGATAAGTTAAGTTGCGCGGATGTCTTTTCGGGCTCGGGAATTGTGGCCAGATTTTTAAAGCGACATGCAAATTTTATCGTTGCAAACGATCTTGAGCTATATTCTAAAATCACAAATGAGTGCTACCTTGCAAATTTAACACCCGAGCTTAAAGCCGAACTCAAAACTACTTTGGCAAAACTGAAAAAAGAGATAAAAAGCAATTTTAAAAGCGGCTTTATAACAGAGCTTTACTCCCCAAAAGATGAAGCTAGCATAGCGCCAAATGATAGGGTTTTTTATACACCTTATAATGCGCGCTATATCGATACCGCAAGAGCTGGCATTGAGCTTTTGGATGAAGAGATAAAGCCGTTTTTTCTAGCCCCGCTTTTGCATTCTGCTAGCGTGCATGCAAATACGAGCGGCGTTTTTAAGGGCTTTTATAAAAATAAAGACAAAATAGGGCAGTTTGGCGGCGAAGGAAAAAACGCGTTAAAAAGAATTCTAGCTCCTATTGAGCTTAAAATGCCTGTTTTTTCTAATTTTAACGTTGAATTTGAAGTTATACAAAAGGACGCAAATTTACTGGCAGGCGAGATTGGCAAGATTGATCTCGCATATCTTGATCCTCCTTATAACCAGCACCCTTACGGCTCAAACTATTTTATGCTGAATTTGATTGCCAAATACGAGCGTCCAAGTGAAATTTCAAAAGTTTCAGGCATAGCTAAAAATTGGAATCGCTCCGTTTATAATCAAAGAGCAAACACTGCCGAAGCGTTTTTTGATCTCATTGGCAAGCTGAAGGCTAAATTTGTGATCATATCTTTTAACTCCGAAGGGTTTATCTCAAAAGAGAGCTTTGAAAAAAATCTTAAGAAATTTGGCAAGGTAGAATTAAAAGAGCAGAAGTATAACGCTTTTCGCGGAAGTAGAAATCTAAAAAGCCGAAGCTTGCATGTAAACGAGCTTTTATTTATACTCAAAAAACAAAGCTAAAATTACAATTTAAATTAATAATTCTAAAGACACCCATAAAAAAATTTTAAAATATACCAATATAACTTTAAGTACAAAATCTATAAAATTTCAATAAACTATTTTTAAATAAATTTTTAAAAATAGAAAAATATAAAGTTTGCAACCACAAAAATCAAATTTTATACTGTTCTTTACTTGAAAAAGCTAATCAATTTTAATAAAGGAGAAAAGGTGAAGAGACGAGACTTTATAAAGACTTCAGCCGTTTTGGGCGCTAGTACGCTAAGCGCAAGCAGGATCGAAGGCGTAACGCAAACGATTTTTGATAACAAAAAGCTGTTTGGCGCAAATAGATTCGGTACGTTTTGGGCGAACATCAATTCGGGACAAATTGTTTCCGTGGACAAATTCGAGGGCGATAAGTTCCCAAATACCATGAACTACTCGCTTCCTGACGTTATACAAAACGAAAACAGAGTGCTTTACCCGATGGTTAGAAAAAGCTATCTAAAAGCCAAAGGTCCTTCAAAAAGCGAACTAAGAGGCAAGGATGAGTTCGTGCGCGTTAGCTGGGACGTTGCGCTTGATCTAGCGGCAAAAGCGTTAAAAGAAAATTTCGACAAATACGGTCCTGAGAGTATTTACGGCGAGTGCTACTGGTGGGGTGGTAGCGGTAAAGTGAGCTGGGGTAGAACCGTAGTGCATAGAATGCTAAAAATTCTTGGCGGATATGTTGAAGAAAGCGGGGATTATTCAACGGGTGCAGGGCTTGTCATCATGCCTCACGTTGTTGGCGGAAGTGCGGTTTATGACACGCCTACTAAGTGGAAAGCTATCGTTAAAAACGCTAAAAACGTAGTATTTTGGGGTACTGATCCCATAGTTACAAACCAAATCGCCTCCGTTCCTCCGACGCACGATAACTATCTTGGAGTTATGGATCTTAAAAAATCAGGCATTAAAACCTATAGCGTAAACGTCATGATTAACGACACTTCAAGATATCTTGGCTCTGAAAACGTCATCGTTAAGCCAAATACCGATACCGCAATGATAATCGGAATGTGCCACTATCTATATGAAAATAAGCTTTATGATGAGGAATTTATCAAAACTTACACCGTAGGCTTTAACAAATTTAAAGATTATTTCCTAGGAACTGAAGATAAGGTGATAAAAGATGTAAATTGGGCGAGTAAAATTTGTGGCGTTAAGCCCGAATATATCGCTAAATTTGCAGAAAAACTGGCAAAAGAGCCAAGCACTATCGTAATAGGTCGCGCACTTCAAAGAGCAGATCACGGCGAGCAAATTTTCTGGGCTTTAGTAACTCTTAGTGCGATGCTTGGACATGTGGGCAAACAAGGACTTGGCTTTGAGTTTAGCCTTGGTTATAACTCAGCAGGCGCAGGCGATAAGATAGCTCCTATCTTAAAAGGACTAAGCACAAGAATTAGTGAAAAATACGAAACTCCTGACGCTCCTTGGAAGAAATTTAAAAACGTAACCATTCCTTCATCACGCTCTATCGAGGCTCTTGAGCATCCGGGCAAGGAGATTGACTATAACGGCAAAAAGATCAAGCTTCCGCACATGAGAGTGGCCTTTAACGCGTCAGGCTCTATGTTTACACGCCATCAAGATGTAAATAATATCGTTAAACAATGGAAGAAGTTTGAGACCGTTATCACTGCAGAGCCTTATTGGACCAGCACTGCAAAACTATCCGATATAGTATTTCCTGTGGCTATTGAAGTTGAGAGAAACGATATCAACCAAACCGCTCCAAACGGCGAATATATCGTAGCGTATAGACCGCTTGTAGAGCCGATGGGCGAGAGCAAGAGCGACTTTTGGATTTGTGAGCAAATTTGCAAACGCTGGGGCATGGCAGAGGTGTTTACAGAAGGCAAAGATGAGCTAGGATGGGCAAAAGAGCTATATGAAGACGCTATGGCGCAAGCAAAGGGGCTTAATATATCTATGCCTAAATTTGAAGAATTTTGGGAAAAAGGCTTTGTGAGATTTGAGCAAGATAAAAAAGAGACCGAGCTTTACACCAGACTTGAAGCTTTTAGAGAAAATCCTACTAAAAATCGCCTTGGAACGCCATCGGGTAAGATAGAAATTTACTCGCCTACGATAGCGAAATTCGGCTATGCAGACTGCCCTGGTCACGTTACTTGGATCGAGCCTATCGAATGGTTGGGGGATGCAAAAAAGACGGCTAAGTATCCGATTCACATCGTAAGCCCTCACTCAAGATATCGCTTACACTCTCAGCTAAACAACTCTATCATCAGAAGCTTTGCCGAAGTTAGCGGTAGAGAGCCTATCTTGATGAATCCAAAAGATGCTAAAGATCGCGGACTTGCCACCGGCGATATAGTAAGAGTATTTAACGATCGCGGCGAAATTTTAGCCGGCGTGCTGGTAACTGATCTTGTTCAAGAAAAAGTAGCGGCTATATGCGAAGGCGCTTGGTATGATCCTGAGGTTTGGGGAGAAAAGAGCCTTTGCCAACACGGTTGCGTAAACGTCTTAACTATAGACAAAGGTACAAGTAAGCTTGCTCAAAGCAACACCGCTCACACGACTTTGGCGCAAATTGAGAAATTTAAAGGTGAGATTAAGCCTATTAAGGCGTTTTCAAAACCTGTCATACTTCAATCTCTTTAACGATTTTAGCCCGAATTTTTCGGGCTAAAATTTCTTATTATATTATCTTGTTATATTATTTTCATTTAACACTTATGTGATAAAATTAGCCTTTTAAAAGGAAATGTATGAATGATTTTAAAAGATTAAACGAGTTAAACAAAGAGCTTAAAAGCAAGCTAAATTCCCTTTATAAAGACTATGATAACGAGCTTGTAAAAAGAGGGCTTGAGATAGCTAAATTTCAAGGAAGCCAGAGTGAAAAAACAGCTATCTTAAGACGAATTGTAGATCTTAAGGTTGATCCTTTGATAAATGAGCTTAAAAAGCTTGGACGAAATGAAGAAGAGATCCTTGAAATTCGCAAAAAGATGTATGACTATACAAGAGAAATTCATGAAAATTTGCATACTGAACTTATAAAAAAGATAAAAGAAGAGCAAATTTTAGACGAGTTTTATCTTGAGCTTATTAATGGCGTACATAACGTCGGAGTAGTGATAAACGATATGCAAAAGTCGTGGCAAGCTCATATAATAGACGGGATAAATAAAGAATTTGAGGCTAAATTTAAGGATATGAACGAGGCGCGTGACTTTATCTCTCAAAACGGGCTTTTTCAGCTTGATACCAACGGCGAGGTTTGCGATAGGACTTACGGTGTAGTCGTTAAAAACGGCGAAAAATTTGAGTTTAAGCCTTATGCGGCAGTGTTTGAAAGTGACATTAATAGGCTTGAGAGCAAATTTGACGAGATGATCGCCGCTCTTAAAAAAATAGCTACCAACGAGGAGCAAAGCGCTTATATAAACTATTTTATAAAGCTTAAAGAGGCGTTTTGCCAAAGGGAAAATTCCAAAGTAATCTCTGTATGGCAAGAGGCGGAAATAGCATGGATGGATGTGCGCTCGCCTCTTCAAGTCGGACATCCGCTTGAATACTATGAGGATGCTTATACCCATGCAGTCGCGCTTGAATGGGATATCAGGCTTGCTGAAGTAAGTGAATTTAACGAGGATAAATTTAAGCAAGATATAAAAGATAGCTTTGAAAAAATTTACAAACAAGTAGTTGCTAATAGCCTGAAAATGCATGAATTGGTGCTTTCAAACATAAATAAAACTCAGCTTTACATCTCAAATCCTATGATTTATTACGGTGCCGAGCTTAACGGACTATTTTCGGCACAAGTCGTTCCAAATGACGAATTCGTAAGCAAAAAATGCGGTAAGAAAATTTTTGCTTTTGTAAATCACGTCTATGAAAGCGCTAAAGCAAGACCGTTCATGAGGCTTTCAAGCGAAATTTTTGATAAAGATTTTTTAAATTTCGGAAGAGAAATTTTGTTTACCAAGCCTGAAGTTTGGAGAAGAGTTTATGAAATTTCAACGATCGGACATGAATTCGGACACGTGCTTTTTGTTAGCGAAGATAGCGAAAAAGAGATGAATACTGGTGGCGTGTTTAAATTTATAGAAGAGTATAAGGCAACAACCGGCGGGCTTGTGAATTTCTTTTTGCACGAAGAAGAAAAGTATAAGCTGCCCGTATTCCATGAGCTTATAGCGCGCTGCGTGGGGCTTATAGCTTGGCGTGAGGTTGATGAGGTTAGAGCGTATTATTGCGAAGGGCTTATCCATCTTAGCTTGCTTTTTAAAGCGGGTGTGCTTGGTTTTAAAGATGAGAAATTAAGCGTGAATTTTAGCTTGCAAAGCTACGAGAAATTCAAAGAAATTTGTATGAAAAATTATGAGGATTTAGCCACTCATTATGTTAAAAAGGCTGAAGCGGGCGAGTTTTTGGCTAAATTTTGCGAACCTGACGGACAAAGCTATCTGCCAAAAGATGAAAATGTAAGAGAATTTGTCAAATTTTACTTTGACTTGTACCAAAAAATCGGCAATGAGATCGATAATAGCGGCGAGTGGGAAAGATGGCAAGAAAGAGCGAATGAAATATACAAAAAGGAGAGTGTGTGATAGAGGCTATGGGAGAACCGCGCATAAAAGTAGTTGCGCTACCAAAGGATACAAACTCTGCGGGCAATATATTTGGCGGTTGGATAATGAGTCAAATCGACCTTGCGGGAGCTACGGCTGCTCGTGAGGTAGCGCCTGAGAGAGTTGTGACGATATCTATGCAAGAGGTTATTTTTAAAGAGCCTGTTTTTATCGGTGATGTGGTTAGCTGCTACGCTAAAATTCTTGCAGTGGGCAAAACATCGATAAAAACGCAGATAGAAGTAACGGCTCAAAGACTAAATAAAGACGGTTTCCGTGAGTGTATACACGTAACAAGCGCGATCGCAACCTACGTAAGTGTGACGAAAGACGGAGTTAAAAAGCCGATTGATGAAGAGTTAAAGAGGCTGCACGGGTTTTAATTTAGCTATTGTAGATTTAATTAGTATCGCCGTTTTATCAGGCTTTTATAATCTTAAAGACAAAAAATGAAATTTACAAATTTAGAGCATTTTTTACGCGAAAAGTTGCTTTTAAGTCCTCTTGCTATGACGCTTTCGTTTGTAGGGCTTAAAGCGCTTTATTGTATTTTAATCTACATGGCAATTATTACTCCGGAAAATATGTCTAGATTAGAAAGCTTAGGATGGAATTTTGCTTGGGGATTTTCGGACTTTACTTTTGATCTTGCTTTTATAGCTTTTTGTATTTATTTAATTTTACTTAAACAAACTCAAATTCGCACAAATGCAACTGGAGTGTTATTTGCTATATTAACTTCATTTGTAGTATTTTTTATCTATCTATTTGCAAACTCTAGCGAGACAGATAAAAAAGATTTGCTAGTATTGTTTTGTTTTGCACTGCAAGCTTTTTTGTGGATATATTTAATCATCTCAAGTATCTATCTTAAAAAGAAATTTGGCTTTGCCTATCCTGTGATTTATGCTATTTTGTTTTGCTTAAGTTATCTTGCTAGTTTTTTTGTGAGTCTTTAAGTCGGAACAATTTTCTTTACTTTTTTGTTTCCCATATTTTGGTTTTTTTATTTTAGATATAAATTTACAAATTTATCTGTATAAAGTATTAAATTGTAATTTGTGCTTTGAAAATATCTACCGCTGATCTAAACTGATAGTGTTTGATTAGTTCGGCTCTCACTGGTTGTAAAAAGCGGCAGAGAAGTCTAGTGCGGGAGTGTAAGCGAGATAATAAAAAGCGAAAATTTAAGCCAGCTTTACGATACTGCTCTTGATGTAAGCTTCGTTGAGAGCGTAAAGCGAAGTTGTTGCTTAACTTATCCGCTTTAAAGTTAAAGAGCCAAACTTTAGCAGTTTAGAGCTCTTTTTAAGTCTGAAATATACAAATTTTGCTGTCTTTTTAGATAAAAATATAAAATCGGTGTTAGAAAAATATTTTTAGGTTTTATGTTTTCTGTGAAATTTAAGATGGTTTGCGAGTTTTCTTCTTTGAAAATTCCGATCCAAGTTCCCTTTATACTCTCATTTTCTATCTTAAGCTCAAGCCTTTCGTGAGGCTTAGAAAGAGTGATTTTAAAATTTGTTTGGCGAGAGTTTTTTGAAATTTCTACAAAGTGAGTTTCATCTAAAATTTTAGTCTCTTTTAGATCGCTGCGCCACGCACACTCTTTAAAAGAAGTAACAACTTGCCAAACTCTTTTGATATCGCAGTTTATCTTTGAGGTGGTAGTGCAAGTTGCCATCTTCCATCCTGAGATTAGTCCATATCGTCAAGCAACTCTTCGTTTGACTTAACGACTACTCCTGAGCCATGCACTACGCTTGGAATGCAACTCGTGCAAATTTCAACCTCTTGACCGTTTTTGTGGGCATGGATAAATACGGCGTTTGAGTTTTCTTCGCTGGTTATTCCGCAGACGTTACACACATACATTCCGTTTATTTTCATTATAAATCCTTTTTGAAATTTTGCTTATTTTAACTTGAAATTTAAAAAGCCAAGATGACTTAAGTCAATGCAAATTGTAGCAAATTTAAAGATGAATTTGCTCTTTTTGAAAGAAAAAGTGCGAAAAGTAAATCACAAAGAAAATTTGCAAAAACAGTCCGACAAGCGGTATCAAACAAAGCAGATAAAATATAAGAGCGGTAAATTTATACTCATATCCACCCATGTCAAGCAGAGCTATCTCAAAGCGGTTTTTGCTAAGCGTATTTGAGCCGATATCGATAAATAAAAGCGAATAGTAAAGATAAAAAAACGGCACGTTTATGATGAATAAATTTAAGACCGGCACAAATAAAAGCGGGAGGCTTATGAGAAAAAGAAGGCTAAATTTGCCTATCACGATCGCCATAAGCTTTAATGATCTAGCTAGCGATATGGTTTCAAATTTGGGCAGTTTGTAGTGTCTTTTGTTTATCTCGTCAGTTACTACCGGAGTTAAAAACCCTGCCACGATGAGCGCTATAAAAACCGAAAGTATAAGCACGAAAAATGTACCCGTTAGATAAAAGAGGGCAGAAACTATCCACTTCGTAACGCCGTATGATAAAATCGTGGTGATATAAGGATGAGCACTTTCGTCTAAAAAGCTAAAATCCCCGCTTGCGGCACCCATGCTTAAGGCTGTGTAAATTTCCTTGCCGCCAAATATCATGAGCGCACCTAAAATAATAATGCTAAGCACAAGCGGCAGGGTCGAAAGGATAAGAAATTTAGCCGTTAAGAAGTCCTTAACGGCGAGGTTAAAATTCTTTATCATTTTACTTTTTTATACTCTGTTTCAAGGGCTTCATATATCTCGTCTATGCCGTTTAAATTTAGCTTTAAAACTTCGCTCATGACGACATTATCTTCCTTGCCGTTCCAGACTTTTTTATATGAGCCGTCTTTATAGCCGTTGTTTTGGCGGAAGCGATTGAGCACGTTTTTGCCGATGTAGCATTCATATAGCGAGTGTAAATTTACGCCGCATTTTAGGCTCATCGCAAAATACACTTTAAGCAGGTCAAACAGCTGAAATTCAAATCCGCTTGATTTGTGTATGAGCATCTCTATGTCGTTCATCACTTCATAAATGCTCTCGTCTTCGATATTGTAAGCGTCTTTGCAAAATTCGTTAAATCCGCTTGAGGCGCAGATATCTTCGCTTAGCTTAGTTATATCTCCTAAATTTTTTATCTTGTATTGTTCAAGCATAAGGCTCATCAAAAAGTGCCAGATATCAACAACTTCAACGCGTAAATTTTCTTTGTTCGTAGGCGCGTTTATGTCTTTCCAGTGCTTCCATGCAAAGCTGTCTATGAGCTCGGCGCACTCCATATATATGCAGCGTCTCCAGTTTATAAGCTTGCCGTTTTTATTTATGCCTTCTTCCCAGCCTATGCCGTTGGTTTCGTCGTTTAAAATTTGCTGTAAATTTAGCATTTGAGTTATCATCTCTTGCGCATTCATAAAAATTTCCTTATTTTCAAATTGCGAGATTATAACGAAAATTTAATAACAGCTACATTGCAAACGCTAAATTTAGACTAAACGTAGAGTTTGAAGCTGTCAAGTTGCTCGATTAAATTATCAAACAGCTTTTTGGAAGTTTCAAGCAGGTTTAAGTCAGCCTTGTTTTGCTTTAGCAGTTCGTCAAATAGCCTTAGAGTGCCTTCGCTGACGAAATTTTTGTGATTTATATCTTTGATGGTAGGAAGCTCTTTTTTAAGGCTGTTTGCAAGGTTTGTGAGTTTGGTAAATGCAGGAGTTTCGCCGGCTTTTACGTTTTTCATAAACTCGTCTATTTTAGGAGCGATACTTTCAAGCGCTTTAGCTAGCTCTTTTTTATCATTTTCATCAAGCCCGTTTCCGACATAAGAAAAGCTATATCCATACTCGTGCGTTAGTGTCAAAGATCGGCTTTGAGCGTTTGAGGAGCGAGAGCTTTCGTATTCAACGCTTTTATTGTCGTACATTGAAAATTTGATCTGATCTCCGCTGCTTGTCTTGAAGCTGAAGTCAAAGTTGTTGAAATTTGCGTAACTTGAATTAATCTGCATAAAAATCCTTTTTTGTTTTTTAAATCGTCAAATCTCAACCAAACTTAATACCAAATTTTGTAAAATTAAACAAAAAGGCTTAAGATGTGCTGCTTTGGAGCGAGAGTTTTTGCGCTTATTGCGATAACTTGTCTGAGTTTTATCCTGCATAAATTCTATCCGCAAATCCCGGTTATCGCTTATTATCTGCTGCTTGCAAATTCGCTTGCATTTGTTATGTTTGCGCTATTTTTTAAAGATCTTTTGCCTAAATTTGTAAAGCCTTCCGCGATTCACTATTTTTCGTTAATCGGCGGCGTTTTAGGCGGACTTGCTGCAACTTTAGCATTTAAAAAATTTGATGGAAATTTCTTAAAAATCGAGCTTGTTTTGCTTGCTTTTTGGATATTGATCGTATCTTACATAACGCTAAATTTCACTCAAGTTTCGGCATTTTTTGCGGGATTTTTAAGCTAATGGATGAGAGAATTTTAAAATTTATAAGCAAGATGCACCTGCTTAGCCTTGCGGTGATAAGTGAAGCTAAACCTTACGCGGCAAGCTGTTTTTATGCCTTTGATAGAGAGAATTTTAGCCTTATCGTAGCCGGAGATGATAAAACGACTCACATTAAAGCGCTTGAAATTTCAAGTGAGGTTGCAGGCACCATTGCACTTGATACGAAGATAGTGGGCAATATAAAAGGCGTGCAATTTAAGGGCACGATGAGTAAAGCAAGCGAAGATGAGCGTAAGATTTATTTTAAGCGATTTCTTTATGCTCTTGCTATGAATCCGCAAATTTACGCTATAAATTTAAACTGGATAAAATTTACTAACAACGCACTTGGCTTTGGCAAGAAGATAGAGTGGAGTAGGGTGTAGTAGTAGCTTGATGGCTTAAATTTCTGCTTTTTGATTTTAGAATTTAAAGCTATAAATTTGATCTTAAATTTTGCCTAGATAAAGACTAAATTTGCTAGAGTTTATCTAGCAAATTTAAGTTTCTTAAGTGCGAAATCTGCTTAAATTTTGATTTAGATTTTCCGTCATTTTATTCAGATGAGCCGCCGATGATGCTATCTCTTCTACGCTTTTTGCGTTTTGGGATGAGATTAAGTCTATGTTTGTTATGCTTTTTACCATCGCTTCAAGTCCGCCCGCGGTCTTTATGTAGTGTTGCGTAGCTACTTTGCTAAGCGACATTGTATCGCTCATAAGTTCGTTCATGTGCGATATCTTTTCTTCTATTCCGCTTGAAATTTTTATCAAATTTTGAGCTTTGTCGGCATTTTCGCTGATATGCTCGCTTGAATCCGATATGCCCTGAACTATGACATTTATGGTAGCGTTTATCTCCGTTAGACTCTTTTGAGTTCGCTCGGCTAGCTTTCTAACCTCATCTGCAACTACGGCAAAGCCTCGCCCGTGCTCTCCAGCTCTGGCTGCTTCTATAGCGGCATTTAGTGCGAGTAAATTTGTCTGATCGGCGATATCGTTAATGACATTTAGGATTTCTCTTACGTTTTCTGTATCTTTTGAGAGAGTTTGCATGCCCTGAGACATCTCAATCTCGGTTTGAGCATTGATATTTATATGGTGGCTAAGCTCTAGTACCGAGCTTGCAACCTCGCTGATATAAGATGCGGTTTTTTCTAAATTTTGCCTGCTTGTTTTCGCCTCTTCAAGAGAGTCTTTGATCTCTGCGCCTATGTCTTTAGCCATTTTTGTAGTTTCGTTTATAATCTGGGTTGAATTATCAACTCTTTTGCCTGTCTCAATCGATGTAGAAGATAGCTCTTGGGCTATGGATGAATTTTCGTTTGATAGCTCTTTGGCTTTTTCTATAACGGCTCTAAATTCGCTCGTAAGATCATTTATGGATATTGAAATTTGAGCTATCTCATCACGTCCTTTTGTCTGCAATTTTGTCGTGAGATCTCCTCTGCCTGATTTGATTTCGCTTGACATTTTATGCAAAATTTCAGAGATATTCCTCATTGGCTTGATTATGATTTTGTTTAATACACCAAGAACTAGCAAGATAAATACCGCCGTAAATATCGCACAAACCCCTATAAAAGCAAGGCTATTTTTTGAATTCGTATCGTTTAAGACGCTTCTTGTTTTTTCTACCTCTTCTTGAAGGTCATCTACGTAAATTCCGCTTCCCATCATCCAGTTATATGGCGCAAAAACCATTGAGTAAGCCAGCTTTTCAAGCGGTGGCTCCCCCTCTTTTTTAGGAAAGAAATACCCAACGAAATCGCCTCCCTTTTTGGCGTTGTTTAAAAGTTCTTGAACGTAAAATACACCATTACTATCTTTGTTTTGCGTGAGGTTTTTACCGCTCAGCGAAGGAGCTCCGGGCACTATGACGACGGTTCCGTCTTGTTCGTATAAAAATATATATCCTGTTTTATTTTCAAGAAATCTAATGCGATCGACGGTTTTAATTATTTCGGCTTTTATCTCGCTATCGCTTAAGTTTTTTTGTTTGCCGTCGTTATAAATTTCATGCATAATTTTATTTATTGTATGAACCGTATCTTTTAGCCAATCTCTCTTAGCCTGCATCATGTCGTTATATGATTTTTGAGTAAAAAACGATGTCAAATCTGATGAAAATTTAGCATTTAACACCGACAAAACCGTGCTAATAACAGCCATTGATACAACAAATAGCATCATTACTTTTGTTGAAATTTTCATGAAATTTCCTTTTAATAATGAATATTAAATATTAAGTTAATTCTAACTCTTTATTTCTTAAGTAACTGTAAATTTTTACTAAATTTGATTTAAAAATAATTTTTAAAAATTAAATATAAATTTAAAATAAATTTTAAAAAATATACAGTATGAAATAAAGATAACCCTTATTTTAGGGTTTAAGAATAATACGATAAAAGATGGTAAAAATAATATAATAGCAACAGCCTAACTCTTTTTTTATTTATCTGCTATAATTACGAATCACGTAAAATTTGATATTTGTTATAAAAGGGTATTTATGAAATTTAGTGTATTTAATAAACTAAGCGTAGCAATTGCTACTACTTTAATAGCAATTGCCGTTAGTATCGTGCTTATCATACAGCTTGTCGCTGTTCCGAAGGTGCAAAAAGAGAGTTTAAATCTTATAAACGAGATAGGTCGCTCGACAATCGGCGATATCGCTCTATCTTTGAAAAATATCGAAGGGGTGACGACAAATCTTGCAAAAGTTGTCGAAAAACTACCTAATGAGATAGATATGTTTAAACCGGTTGGGGAAAATGTCATAAACAACGACGGAAACGTTGCTATAGCCGGAGGAGGTATCTGGCCTGAGCCGTATAAATTTAGCCCTAGCGAGAAAAAACGAAGCTTTTTCTGGGTTAGAAACGGAAATAAGCTTGATTATGACGAGGGCTATAATAGCGATCAGACTCCGGATTATCATAACGATGACTGGTATAAGGATGTGGTAAACGTTAGGCAAAACAAATGCACATGGTCAAGCGCTTATCAAGACCCTGTCTCAAAAGTAAATATGGTAACTTGTAGTGTTGCGTATTTTAAAAATTCAAATTTTGAGGGTGTGGTTACTGTTGATTACTCATTGGTCGGAATAGAGGATTTTTTAGCTAAGCAGGGGTATTTAACAAGCGGAACCGAGTCTAAAATAGCCTATCTTTTTATGCTTGATAGCGACAATAATGTCTTGTATTTTCCAAATTTAGCAGATAAAGAGCTGATAAATTTTGATACGCTAGCTAGCAAATTTAAATTTTTAGAGCAGATAAAACCGCATGTGTTAAATTTGCAAGATATTGCAAATGTCTCGGTTAATAATGACGAGATACTAAAAAATAAAAGCAATATAACGCTTTTAAAAATGCAAGAAACAGGCTGGACGCTTGGTCTTGTAACACCACAGGAAAATATCACCGCATTGGCGACTGATATAATGGTATCTATACTATCTATCGTGTTTCCGATCATTGTGGTATGTTTAGTTCTTATCTGGTTTTATACAAAAAATCAGCTAAAACCGCTTAGTGTCATCGAAAAAGGTCTTGAAGAATTTTTCAAATTTATCAACCATAAAACAGACAAGGTTGAGACGATAGGCATAAAATCCAAAGATGAATTTGGTGCTATGTCCGATATGATTAATGATAATATTAAAACCATTGAAGCGGGAATTAGGCAAGATGCGGTCTTTACCGAGGATGTTTCTAAGATTGTTAAAGAAGTTAAGAGCGGACTTTTGGGAGGGCTTATCAAAGCCAATGCAAACGATCCAAAACTAGACGAGCTGAAATCGCTTCTTAATGCTATGCTGGAAGGACTTGCTAGAAATATAAACCGCATAGTAGATACCCTTAATACATATAGCACTAACGACTTTACAAAAAGGTTAGATAGCAGCGAGCTGGTCGGCGATACAAAAGAGATGATAGATAAAATAAACCATCTTGGAGACGAAATTTCAAAAATGCTTAGCTCTAGTCTTAATCAATCTGATCTATTGCAGCAAAAATCAAATACTCTTAAAGAGTATGTTGATACCCTAAATAAAAGTGCAAGATCTCAGGCAAATAGCTTGCAAGAAAGTGCGGCTGCCGTAGAGCAGATGAGCTCGTCAATGTCTGCAATATCTCAAAAGACTCAAGATGTAATAAGACAAAGCGAAGATATAAAAAATATCATCGTTATCATCCGCGACATCGCCGATCAAACTAATTTGTTAGCATTAAATGCAGCCATAGAAGCAGCCAGAGCAGGAGAGCACGGAAGAGGCTTTGCGGTTGTTGCGGACGAGGTTAGAAAGCTAGCCGAGCGAACTCAAAAAAGTCTTGGTGAGATAGAGGCAAATACAAATGTCTTAGCTCAAGGCATAAACGAGATGAGTGAGAGCATCAAAGAGCAAACCGATGCTATAAATCAGATAAACGAAGCCGTTGTAAATGTGGATAACTTGACAAAACAAAATGTCGAGATAGTGAACAACACAAACTCTATCACTATCGAAGTTGAAAATATGTCTAAACACATCCTTGCCGATGTAAAGAAAAATAAATTTTAACTACTATCTTTAATTTGCCTTGCCTAAATTTATGGGCAAGGTAAATTTAACTGCATAAATTATTTCAAATAAGATAACCGTAATTAGAAAAAATTGTTTAAATATACAAACCATATTTAAAAGAGTATATGACTAAATTTTTAAGCTTTGAAGTGTAAAGATAAAAGGATTAAAAAGAAAATGGTGGTTAGAGGCTAACTAGATTTAATCCTTGGAACTGCCATTTTGTCGGTATTTAAAAGTTTAAGCTTTCAATACTGCTTTAAACACTGCTGTATTTACTTTTTCTTAGTAAATTTGCCAAAATTTAGCAAACTTCTCTAAATAAAAATAACTTCCTTAATACTCCGCTTAAAATACCTTTTTTTATGGGCTTTTAAAGCTTTTGTATTTGCTTGAAAAGACTTGAATTGCAATTGTATAAAAATCAAGCTTAGTTTTTCTTATTTTTTAGCTTGAGCTTTGCTTATACTAGCGGATTTACAGCAAATTTTTTAAGCCACTCGTTTATGGCTTTTCTGCTGTATAGTATTACCCTTTTGACCTTGATATAGGGGATGGAGTCTGGCTTGCCTTGATTTATTTTCATTCTTAGTCTTGCTTGCATGTGTTTTGATATGCCAAATTCTAACTCTAACTGCTCTATGCTCATCAAATCATCGTTTTGGATTATTTTCATTTTTGCTCCTTTTGGTTTATTTGTTTTGGTTGCGTAACGATACTCAAAGCAAGCCTAAACACATCTTAGAAAAAAGGTATATAAAATTTTAACACTACGCTGAGTGGCAAAAAAAAAGGGGGGGGGGTAGAATCCGCAAATGGTGGGTGTTGATTTTGCTTTAAAAATAATAAATTTCTAAAAACATAAGATATATTTTCGCTAAAAAAGTATAAAAATTTAAATAGTAAAATCGCCAAAAATTACTAAAAAATAAGATAATATTTTGGCTATCTTTAAGGATATGGTTATGGATGGTTTTCCTGATTATGTTTAAAAATAAGTAAGGTATAGATAAATAAAATATTGAATTATAAATATTTTGAAACAAAACATAAAGAAATGCATTAAAACAAGATAAAAAAAGCATAATTTAAGTTTTTTAAAAAATGCCCAAGCTTGACTGTTGATAAATTTGAACGCCGATGTTACCACTTTGCGTAGATACTCGGCTTTTTAGACTCAAGCGTGGTTTTGCTTCATCTAAATTTGGCATGGGTTCTTTGCTAGACATATATCGCCCCTTTTACTATCTTGCTCTCTTGTATTTTTTGCTCAGAGTAAAAGTCACAAATATCAACAGGTTTTTGAAATTTGTTAGCGATTTGCTTTTTTAAATCATCTAGATATTCAAGTGCCTTAAATGCGTGCAATCTATCCAAAAAGCTCTTTTTATCGGCTAATATGACTATATCTATATCAGAGTTTTCGTCCGCATAACCCTTGGCATAGCTTCCAAAAAGTCCTATTTTTAGGATGCCGTCTCTTTCAAGACTTGGCTTTATTTCGCTCAAATATGCGAGTATGGCTTCTTTGGTTAAAGTTGGTTTACGCACCAGTGGATTATTGCCGTAGATATTGTCAGTGCAACTTCTCACAATAAGCTCTCATCGTTTAAATTTGATAATTTGCTACTGCTTTCAACTTTTACGATAAAATCATTAATGGCATAATATGAAATATTTATTTTGTTACTGAATTTGGCAAATTTTGCATATCTTTTTGCATCATCGTGGATAATCGGTGCTATAAAAATACTAAATTTTTCCTTGTCATTATCGCTATTTGAGATATTTTCTATTAAATGTCTCTCGATCGGTATCATTTCATTTGTGCTTTGACTTCTATCTCTTATTAGACTTACTTCCACATAGCTTTCTGCTTTGTCGTCAAATGCTACAATATCTGCTTTGCCACCGCTTGCCGTAAATACTGGAAGTCCTTCGTCATCGCTTTTATAATTTGGAATGATGCTTATATTATCAAAGCTTTTTGTTAAATATATGGCTGTTAAAAACTCTAATCTAAGTGGCTTGTCAATTAGCCTTAAGAGTTCATCAGTCGAAGCTTTTCTTTTATCGCAAGTTATAAGCAGCTCGTTTTTGATAAAATCAATTTCATATGATGAGGCAAATTCTCTTAGTTTTGTCGTTTTAACATCATCACTTATGACGGCTGATTCTGTAGTGATTAAATTATTATCAATACTTGCCATATAGTTATAAAATGCAAGTTTATTTGCATTACCGTCATCTAAATAGTCGCCGTTAAATAGAGTTGTTAAGCTTAAAATATATTCGGCTTTTTTAATTTCGTTGCTATTAATATCAATAAATCTACCATTTCCACGAAGCGAAATAAGCCCAGTAATGCGCATTTTGCGGATATACTCATCTACTGCTTCGCTCGTGATTTGATTTATTTTAAATCTTGTCCTGTTGTCACTTTCTAAGAGATTTAAGCATTTTTCATATATAAATTCATCTGAATAGCCAAATTTAGTATTTGTCAATTCATAAATTTCGCTTCTTAAGCTCACAATATAATTAAATAACTCGTTGCCATCATCGTTTTGCCAGCAAAGTAAAATTGGAATTTCTTTTGTGCTAAGCGGATTTTGTTCTTGTTCTTTTAGTGTTTTTAAAAGTGATAATAAGAGCCTTAAAGGTGCGTTGTGATTTAAATTTTTCTTGTATGGATTGCCGACTTCATATTTGCTAAGAGCATTTAAAAATACAGCATTTACGAGATTTTCATCAATTTCATCTTTAAATTTTTCATTTTGGCTGTCATAGTATGCATTTATTAGCATTTTTGCACTATCACTAATTAAAATTCTTTCATTTTTTGCATAGTAACAAAAGCCAAATTCGCTCATCAGTTTATACCAAGTATCAAAGCGACTTTCCCAGCCTTTTTCAAAACCTTTTTCTTTATGGTTTTGTGGCGAAATTTCGCAAATATGATTTAACTCATTGTCGCTAAAAATATATTCGTCGTTATCAAATTTCCTTTTTAGCTCTTGATTTTTGTTAATTGAATTTGGTCTGTATAATCTATATGCCAGAACTTCTCTTACGATTTGCATAATTGTTTGGTTATCTAAAATTTCATTTTCAAATTTTGCGATTATAGTTAAAAATTCACCAATCCTGCGCGGATTTCTCATAGTTGTTGAAAAGCTTATGATTTTCCTTTCGGCACTTCGTGGCATCTTATTTCCTTATGTAATTTGTTACAAAAATTTCTTTGCTATCAGCTTTTATGGTATTGTCATTAAAGCTTATGTAATTGCTAGTTATATTGTAAATTTTGTATTTTTTAGACCAAGACTTGATAATTTCGTTCGTCTGTCCTTTGTGATTTACTAGATTTGTAATGCCAAATTTTATCCCCTTTTTATCCAATCTATCCAGTGTTTCATAAAGTATAGTCTCATCAAATTTACTCCAAAGCTTATTGTATTCGCTGTTAGAGATTAGATAGGGTGGGTCTAAATAGACATAATCATCTTTTTTAAATTTAACGCTATTTAAAAAATCTATATAATCAAGATTTGAAAATGAAATTTTATTTTTGCTCATAAAATTTGTATAGTTTTTTAGTGCTTCATAGACATTTGCATTAAAATCTACATTCCCCACTGGTAGGTTAAAAAGCCCGTTTGAATTAAATCTAATAATGCGATTAAAGCCGTAAATCAAAAGTAGATAAAGATAGAGCATGTTTGTTTGATCTTTATTATAATCAGCTCTTAAAGCTTCATAGGCTGTTTTGTTGTATTTCGCATAATATGTTTTTATATATCTTTTTTTAAGCTCGTCAGGAGCTATTTTGCCATTAAGTGAAAATGACAATCCATAACTAGATATTATTTCTGATAGCTTACTAAACAATTCGTCTATATCAAATTTGCTCAGTGTTTTATGCAGATTGATTATATTTGTGTCTATATCATTAGCTAGGTATTCCTTTGCCTTCGTGTTTAAAAATACACTTCCGCCACCAACAAACGGCTCAATAAATCGCTCTATTTTTTTTGGGAATAACTCGCCAAGTTGCCCCATAAGTTTATACTTGTCGCCGACATAAAACAGCGGGGAACGAATGGCTTTCATTTTTTTACCTTTACAATGAATAAAAATTCTTTATGTCCGTTAAGTTCAGTTTTTCCAGCGTTAAAATAGTTGTGTGATTTCTCTTTTATACTTAACTTACCTTTTTTGCTCAAAATTTGCTCTATTTGTTCAAAGCTTATTTTATTCTGTGATGAACTTGATTTTGAATTATAAGTGTTATTATATGTCAAAGCGATTTGCTTGCAGTCAAGATTCGCAACTAAATCATCAAGCTCTTTTACAGCACTGCTTCGGCAATAGTTGCTCATATTTTCAGGCGGTGGTTTAAGTGCTGTTCCGCTTAATTTTGGTTTTTTCCACTGAATTAAATTCTCATAAACATGATAAAAACGGCTATATTGACGAGAGTTGTAAGGCGGGTCGATAAATACCAAATCTGTCTTAATTTTTCTTGCTAGATTGTTTGCATTTTCTCTGTGGATTTCAATAGTTTTGTTGTGCTTTATAGGCAAAATCAAATCAAACTCAAATCTATCTTTGGGGCTTTCGTTTTTTCTATATGCTTCATAGTGACCGACAGTATTTGCTATTTTATCCATTGAGTAAATAAGACTTGTTAGTAAAATATTTTCAGTGGTTTTGCCAAACTTGTTTAATGCGATATGCTCTCTAATTGAGCCAATCTTAAGACAATCGCCATTGCTAAAAAATTTATCACTGAAATTTTCACTAAAATAGTTTTTTTTCAAAGCCACCGAGTTGTTGTAAAAATTCTTAAGCTCGTTTAATTTATTAAGGTCAGCATTTGATGAATTAAAAAAAGAGTTGTAAATAACTTCGTTTGAATATAAAAAATCGTTTATTATTATTTTTTTGATGTGAGAGATTTCTACAAATTTACTTGCCACGACACCACTGCCAGCAAAAATATCACAAACACTCTTGATGTCAGATAAATCCAAATTTTGAAATATCCACTCGCCAAGCTTTGCTTTTGAGCCGATGTATCTACGATTTGAAATATTAAAATAATTTTGTTCTTGCATTTTTTATATTTTCTTTTGTGCTACATTTATTTAGGATTATATATTTCGTCGCATAAAAAAGCACTGAAATATACTAGAAAAAAGTCGGGCATAGCTGTAAAATAGACGCTAGTAGCTAGCCAATTTACAATTAAATTTTTCTTTTTTAGAAATTTGCGTAATTTTTAAAATTTTGCTCACAAATGGCGATGAACTCGCCATTTCACCCCAAAACACAGCCATAAAAGGGGTTATCCTGCCCTGCTACTTTCATCTTTATTTTTCTTTGGTAGTTTTAAAAATTTATAGATTTTTGCGTGAGAAAGATTTAAGAAAATTTTTTGAAATTTAGAAAGCTTTGCTTGGCTTGCAATGAAAAAGGGGAGAGAAATATTTTAGCGATAGTAGATAATTTTTCGTGTGTTTCTAATCTCCTTTTTTATTTCATTGCAAATTTTTCTAATCTCTTTTAGATATTGTGCCATTTTATTTTCTAGGTCATTTTCAAAAATATCTATGTTTAGATGATATGTGATTTGGTTTATGTTATTTGCGATATACATAAATTCTAGTAAAAACTCGGCTAAAATTTCATTTCGTATCCCCATTCGCTCCACTGCGTTTGCATATTTTTCATAACGCAAAAGTTTTCTAATGATGTTTGACTTGCTCACTTCAAATTTTTTAGAGAGTTTTTCAAGTGTTTTGTAGTCTTGCTCGGTTAAGTTTATGTGCAGGTCTTGCATTTTCTCCCCTTTTTATTTTCATCATACAATCAAATAAAAAATAAGTAAAGCAAAAATAGTAAAAAATTTAGTTTGGCAGAGTTTGGCAGGAGCCTTGCCGAACTAAAAAAGTTTTTTATGCCGATAAAATGGCACTTTGCAAGTTGCTTTTAGTTTAGTTCGGCAGTTCGGCAGGATTTGTACTGAAATTTGAGATCTTGTGTATAAAATTTGCCAAACTGCCAAACTAAAAATTTTTTACTATTTTTATCCCTTGTTTTGGGACTTTGAGAGCAAGGTCAGTTCGGCAAGGCTCTTGCCAAACTCTGCCGAACTGAAAAAGTAAAGAAAAAAAGGGGGAGAAAATCAAAGCATTTTGAAAATAGTTTGATTGTGCTGATTGCTCGTTTCTATGGTGTAAAATTTACCATCAAATCTTTTTAAAAGAAATTTTATAGCCTTAGCTCCGCACACTTGCGTTTCATCTATCTTTGCTAGTCGTTTTATCTCGTTGGTTAAATTTTGTAAATTTATACCACTTGGATTTTTGGCGATGATCTCTTTTGTGTATTCTAGGGCTTGTTTTTGCTCGTCATTTAAATCATAAAGATAAAAGTCGCTAAGACTTACGCTAAGCTCTGCGGTGTCTAATATCACGGCTTGTGGGGCGGTGTCATCTCTGCCTTTTTGTGGCTCAAGTGTTACGATAAGCTGACTGCCATTTCGCTCCCTTTTTTTGACATAGTAGGCTTCGTCTGAGCTATCTATAAAGGCGGTTGAGCCTTTATGCTCTTTGTTGTCCTTATCGCTAAAACTTTGCTTATTTTGGTGATGTAAAAACCACACGCCAGCGTAATAATTACGCATCTCTTGCATGGCTGTAAGATAGGGCATGACCACTTCATCAAGGCTCATAGAACCTTTTATGAAATTTCGCATACTATCAAAGACGATGAGTGCGTCCTTATGCTCGTCGTTTGCAAATTTTGAGAGCGTGAAGATAATTGACCTTGTATCAAGGTCTTTTTCCTTTACCTTTTTAGAAAAGCTGATATAAGTTAGGTTGGGATATTCAGCCAAAATCCTATCTAAGCCACGATTTTTAAGAGTGCCGATGCCATTATCTGCGTCTATGTAATACACCTTTTTAACGGCTCCTATTTTTAGTAGATATACCGCCAAAAAAAGCGCGGTTATGCTCTTGCCGTTGCCAGCTTTGGCATAAAAGCAAATGAGCTTATTTGTCTCTATGAAGTTTGATATAAGCCATTTTTGCATATAATCCGAAATGTATTTTGTGCTAAGCGATAGGTTTGAATGGTCTAGATCTATCGCTTGGATTTTCTTACTCATCTTTTATCCTTAATATATTTATTTTTGCTTGCAAATTTTAAAAATTTCGTGTTTTATCTCATTTTTTTCCTTTTTAAAATAGTGTCTCTAGGTTATTTAAATAGTCGCCATACCACTGCATGAGCCTTGCGAGTTGCTCTTTGGTGCTACGGCTTCGCTCGTATGCGAATTTGACCGCATCGCTCTCTTTGTGGGCTAGGGCGGTCTCTATGACTTCATCGCTTATGCCCATTTGTAAAAGCTGAGCTTTGTTTTGCGTGCAAATGGTGCGAAAAGTCGCACGAAAGCCGTGAGCGGTAGCTATACCTTTGTATAATCCACCGTTTAAATTTATGATAGCTTTGTTAAGACTATCTTTGTGGATATGCTCTTGTTTGTTAAGGGCTGGGAAGACAAAGCCGTTTTCTATAATGCAGAAATTTCTTTGCTCTTTTAGGATTTTTAAAGCGTAGGAGTTCAGGGCGACCTGATGAGCGTAGCTCATTTTCATCTCATCTGCTGGGATAGTCCAAGTCTGCTCATCAAAGTTTATGTACTCCCATTTTACGCTTGCGGTGTTGATAGGGCGATTTACGCATAAAATTTGCAAATAAATCGCTCTTTTGGTTTGCAAGTCCATCTTGCCATCACTCTTTAAGTCGTGCAGGAACTGGGCTAGGGCTTTCTCGTCGGTTATCGCACTTAGTCTGCTGTCTATGTTGTGGCGTTGTTTGTAACTACGTGAAGTGGGGAACTCTTTGTGAAGTGCTGGGATGAAGTTTTTAGCGATATAATCGTCTCGCTCAGCTATCATAAAGACTTCGTTTATATTGTCTATCAGGCGATGTATCGTCTCAAGCCTGCTTTTGTTTGGGTCATGTGGGTTAAAAATGGCACTTAGGACTTCTTTTATCTCGCTGTATCTTATATCTTTTATATCCCTTTTACCAAAGGCTGGCAAGAAGTATTTTTGGTGTCTTAGCACGACTTTTTCAAGATAGCTTTGCTTTTTACCGCTTTTTCGCTTGTGTTCTACTATCCTATTAAATAGGTTTTCATAGATGTATTTGCCTATTTGCCTGCCCCTTAGTTCATCAATGCTCAGCTTTCCGCCATTTAGCTCTCTTAGCATTTTCGTGGCTTTGGTGCGTGCCATTTGAGCTGTAAAGACGCCCTCGCGCCACTCGCCGATTTTTATAAACTGCTCTTTGTCGTATTTGCTCTCTTTGTATTTGAGTGAGAAGGTTTTTGTGCCTTTTGGATTAACAAATATGTATAGTTCTTTTGGGTTGCCGACAACTTTTTTGTATTGTGTGGATCGTGGTGCAAGATTTTTGATCTCTCTATCTTGCAGAGTGGTAGAAGCGACATTGCTCATTTTTATCCCTTTTTTGGATGATTTTTTGAGCAATACTTCCTTAATAAAATTTACTGCTTTAATTACTGCCCTAAATCCACTGAAATTAAAGCGAATTAAAAACTTGGTTAAAGTAACTTTTTGCAATTAAGTATCGCTCCCCGCTTCGCAAACAAGGGAATTAACAGCAATTTAAAGGGATTGATTTATAGCTGAAAGGAACTTAAAATAAACTTAAATGGTGGTTAGAGGCAGAATCGAACTGCCGACACGCAGATTTTCAGTCTGCTGCTCTACCGACTGAGCTATCCAACCACCTAAAAAAGAAATGTGATTATACACTTTTAAATTTTAAAATTAGGTTAAAAACAAAATTAAATTTTATAAATTTGCAACAAATTCTTTAAACTTATCTCCTCGCTCGGCGTAGCTATTAAACTGATCAAGGCTTGCAGCAGCAGGACTTAGAAGAGCTATCTCGTCTAAAATTCGAGCTTCTTTTGAATTCGCTTTCTTAGTCGATTTTTTTAAATTTTTATCTATTTGCGTTACGGCTACATCTAAAAATTCGCATTTTAGAGCGGGAATTTGAAATTTCTCAGCCAGTTTCATAATCTTATCGCTATTTGAGCCAATAGCGTAAATTTTAGTATTTGCGCTATTTATAGCCTCAAAAAGCTGCGTCATATCAACACCCTTATCATCTCCGCCTAAGATTAGGTGCAGGAATTTATCCTCATACCGCTTTAGAGCTTGAATGGTCGCGTCGATATTGGTAGCTTTTGTGTCATTTACCCAAATTCGCCCGAATTTGTCCTTAAATTCTTCAAGTTTATTGCTCTCTATCACAAATTTGTTTAGTAAATTCGCGTCGCATCTATCAAAAATTATTTTTTGTACCGCCAGCGCTAAAAGAGCGTCCATTAAAAACGGCACTTTGAAATTTATCTCATTTGTGGTAACTCCGCAAAATTTAGCTAAATCCTTTTCGTTTTTATAGCTTATTACCTTAGCGAGTGTAGGCGTATTTGCATAAATTTCAGGGACTATCGCGACTGAGTTTTCTCTCATTATACCAAGCGGCTTAAGCTTAGCGGCTTCATAAGAGCTCATATCGCCGTGCCAAGTAAGATGATCGGGCGTTATAGGCAAAAGCACGTATACATCAGGCTTTGCAAGGTTTGTATAGTGAAGCGTGAAAGAGCTCGTCTCCAGTATCCAAATTTTAGCTTTAGTATCTAACTCGGCTAGCGGAGTGCCTACGTTTCCGCCCATTACCGAGCCTTTTGCTTCTAGTAGGTGTTGCATCATCTTGGTTGTGGTTGTTTTGCCGTTTGTTCCGCTTATCCATACGCTAAAAGGCATTTTGGATGCGAAAAAATCATATTCGCTTATCAAATTTTGCGATTTTTTAACCAGCTCATGATACGGAGGAAAGCCAGGGCTTGGGATCTCAAGTTCGCTTTTATCGGGATTAAATTCACTTGCCGGCAAAAGATTATTTCCAAATTCATCCTTTGAAATTTGGCTAAATTTGTCATCATATACATCCCAAATTCCTTCATCTTGGCAGTTTTTGGCAATAGCCTTCGTCGTGCCGCCGTAACCGAACAAACTTCTTTTCATTATCTTATCTTTAACGCCGTTAGAGCGATTAGATTTGCTAAAAGCGCAATAATCCAAAACCTAACGATGATTTTGTTTTCAACCCAGCCTTTGATCTCAAAATGATGATGAATAGGCGCCATTAAAAAAATTCTCTTTTTGAAAATTTTAAAGCTTCCAACTTGCAAAATAACGCTTAAAGTCTCAATCACAAAGATAAATCCTATGATAATAAGCAAAATTTCGTTTTTAGTCATAACTCCCATAAGTCCTATGTAAGCGCCTATGCTAAGGCTTCCACTATCACCCATGAAAACTTGTGCTGGATGGCAGTTAAACCACAAAAACCCCATCAAAGAGCCGATTAGAGCCGAAGCGATGATGATAGTTTCGCCCACACCGATGATCTTTGGAAGTAGCAAATAAGAGCTAAATAGCGCATGTCCGCAGATATAGGCAAAAATTCCTAACGTGACAAGCGAAAGCATAGCGGGAACGGCTGCAAGCCCGTCAAGCCCGTCTGTTAAATTTACCGCATTTGAAGCCGCAACTATAACTAGCGTCCAAAAGACTATAGCAAAAATTTTAAGATCTAGTAACGGGAATTTATAAAACGGCACATAAAATTCAGTTCCTATATCGCCGCTAAGATAAAGTACGGTTGAAACCGCAAAAGATACTAAAATTTGAGCTAAAAGCTTGGCTTTAGGACTTAGCCCCGCGTGGTTGTTTGCGCCTAGAATTTTTGATATGTCGTCTTTAAACCCGATCGCCGTAAAACCCGCAAGACAGAGCAAAGAGGCTATAACGAAGCTATTATCAAGCCTGGCGCAGATGATAGTTGCCAGTATCGCCGTTACCATAAAGACTACGCCTCCCATGGTCGGGGTTTTTTCTTTTTTTTGGTGTGTTTTTGGAGCAAGCTCGTAAATCGGCTGACTGGCGTTTTTAGCCCTTGCCCAAGCGATAAATTTAGGCATAAGATAAACGGTAAGTGCAAAAGATATGAAAAACGCTATGCCTGCGCGAACTGTGATGTATTGAAAGATGTTAAAATTTAGGATTTCATAAAGATAATAAAACATGTGAGCCTTTATTTTTAAAAAGAGTAATTTTAGTATAATGCTCTTAAAATTTATCTAAATTTAAAGAATGAAATATGAAACAAAAAACTATTTTAGTAATAACAGACGGCATAGGATTTAATCCAAACTCGGAATTTAACGCATTTGCAGCGGCGAAAAAGCCGACTTATGATTGGTTATTTAAAAATGTGCCAAATTCGCTTATCAAGACTTCAGGTCTTGCGGTAGGCTTACCTGAGGGGCAAATGGGAAATAGCGAAGTAGGGCATATGTCCATAGGAAGCGGGCGGGTTTTGTATCAAAATTTAGTAAAAATTTCGCTTGGGTTTAAAGACGGCTCACTCTCTCAAAACGCAAAACTAAAAGAGCTTTTTACAAAGTGTAAAAATATCCATATAATCGGGCTTTATAGCGATGGAGGCGTGCACTCTCATCTTGAGCATTTCGACGATATGTGCAAGCTTGCTATAAATAACGGTTGTAGTGTCTATGCTCACGCTATAACCGACGGTAGGGACGTAGCGCCTACGAGTGCGGCGGAGTTTGTAAGGCAGCTTGAAGAGAAATTTAACGTAGCTACGATTTGCGGTAGATTTTACGCTATGGATAGGGATAAGCGCTGGGATAGGGTAAGCGAGGCTTATAAGACTATGATTGATGGTGCAAATTTACAGAGCTTAAAACCAAGCGAATATATCCAAAATAGCTATAATGATGGCGTTTTGGACGAGTTTATAAAGCCTGCCAGTTTTAACGGCTTTAAAGGTATAGGCAAAGATGACGGAGTTGTGTTTATAAATTTTAGAAACGATAGGATGAGGCAGATTGTAGCGGCGTTTGGCGTGAGCGAATTTAGTGAATTCAAGCGCCCTTTCGTAATGGAAAATTTAGTAACGATGACGGAATACGACGCAAATTTTAGCTTTCCTGTTTTATTTGAAAACGACAAGATAACAAATACTTTAGCAGAGGTTATATCTCGTGCCGGACTTCGCCAGCTTCACACGGCAGAGACGGAGAAATACGCTCATGTGACTTTTTTCTTTAACGGCGGAGTTGAGGAACTGCTTGAAAACGAAACTAGAATTTTAATCCCAAGCCCAAAAGTTAAAACTTATGACGAAAAGCCCGAGATGAGCGCTGAAGGCGTTTGCGATGCGGTTTTAAAAGCGATTGATGACGGGCAGGATTTTATCGTAGTAAATTTCGCAAACGGCGACATGGTAGGGCATACCGGTGATTTTAATGCGGGCGTAAAAGCCGTAGAGGCTGTAGATAGCGCGCTTGGTAAGATTGTCGCTAAGGTAGAGGAAAAGGGCTATGCGATGATAATTACGAGCGATCACGGTAACTGCGAAGAGATGCGAGATAAAAGCGGAATGCTTACAAATCACACGACTTACGATGTGTTTTGCTTCGTGCTGGGTGATGGAGTGAAAGGAGTAAAAACCGGTGGGCTAAACAATATCGCAGCAAGCGTTCTTAAGCTAATGGGGCTTGAAAAACCGACCGAGATGGATGAGCCACTTTTTTAGATGCGATATTTAAGTTGGTTTGAAAATTTAAGTCTAGTTAAGCTTTTTTAACTTTACTTTGCTAAAATTGTCTAAATTTTAAATTTATAAACAGAGGCGAAAAAATACGTCAAGAAAGGCAATATATGAAATTTAGTGGAAAAAACGTTCTGATTACCGGTGCAAGCCGCGGTATAGGTGCGCAGATAGCAAAAACGCTTGCAAACATGGGGCTAAAAGTATGGATAAACTACCGCTCAAAGCCTGAGATAGCAGATGCTTTACAAGCTGAAATCGTATCTAACGGCGGAGCCGCAGCTGTGATAAAATTTGACGCTACGGATGAAGATGAATTTATAAAAGGCATAAATTTAATCGTTGATACCGACGGCGAGCTAAGCTACCTCGTAAATAACGCAGGCATTACAAACGATAAACTTGCACTTCGTATGAAAACGGACGAGTTTATAAACGTGCTAAATGCGAATTTGACATCAGCATTTATCGGCTCAAGAGAGGCTTTAAAAGTGATGAGCAAAAAGCGCTTTGGAGCTGTTGTTAACGTAGCTTCCATAGTAGGCGAGATGGGAAATGCTGGACAGGTTAATTATTCGGCAAGTAAAGGCGGCATGATAGCTATGACAAAGAGCCTTGCTAAAGAGGGAGCGAGCAGAAACGTGCGATTTAACTGCGTAACACCGGGCTTTATACAAACGGATATGACGGAGGTTTTAAGCGAAGAGATTAAGCAAAACTATATAAACAATATCCCGCTAAAACGTCTTGGAGATGCAAGCGAAGTAGCCGAAACTATAGCATTTTTGCTAAGCGATCACGCAAGTTATATTACAGGTGATGTGCTTAAGGTAAACGGCGGACTTTATATGTAGTTTAAGCAAAAATATATTAAAATCTGAAACATTTTTTAATAAGGAGACCCCAAATGGCAGTTTTTGATGATGTTAGAGATGTTGTTGTTGAGCAACTTAGCGTAAGCCCTGAGGCTGTTAAGCCTGAGTCAAAGATTATCGAAGATCTAGGCGCTGATTCACTTGACGTTGTTGAGCTTGTTATGGCTTTAGAAGAGAAATTTGAAGTTGAAATTCCTGATAGCGAAGCTGAAAAACTAATAAGCATTAACGACGTTGTAACTTATATAGAAAAACTAAATAAATAATTCTTTTTATAGATAAAAATAAGGAGATATATTGAGAAGAGTTGTAGTCACCGGAATCGGTATGATAAATGCTCTTGGACTTGATAAAGAGAGCTCTTTTAAAGCTATCTGCGAGGGCAAGAGCGGAGTGAAGAAGATAACGTCTTTTGACGTTTCTGAATATCCTGTTCAAATCGCCGCTGAAATTACCGACTTTGATCCTTTGACCGTAATGGACGGTAAAGAGGTTAAGAAAGTCGATAGATTCATACAACTTGGTATCAAAGCAGCTCGCGAAGCTATGACTGACGCAAATTTTGGCGAATTTGACGCTAACGAATTTGGCATAAGCTCGGCAGCAGGTATCGGAGGACTGCCAAATATCGAGAAGAACTCAAATATACTGCTCGAAAAAGGTCCTAAAAAAATATCTCCGTTTTTTATCCCTTCTGCGCTAGTAAATATGCTTGGCGGAATAGTTTCCATAGAGCATGGACTTAGAGGACCGAATATTTCAAGCGTTACGGCTTGTGCGGCTTCTACGCATGCGATATGTGAAGCGGCTAAGACCATAATGATAGGCGAAGCCGAGAAGATGCTTGTCGTAGGTGCGGAATCCACAATATGCGGTGTTGGTGTCGGTGGATTTGCTGCCATGAAGGCACTTTCAACCAGAAACGATGAGCCGGAAAAAGCTTCTCGTCCTTTTGATGCAGAGCGAGACGGCTTTGTTATGGGTGAAGGAAGTGGGGCTTTAGTGCTTGAAGAATTCGAAAGCGCTAAGGCAAGAGGAGCTAAAATTTATGCAGAGATAGTAGGCTTTGGAGAGAGTGGAGATGCTTATCACATTACTGCACCGACTCTTGAAGGACCGCTAAATGCTATGAAAAAAGCTCTTAAAATGGCAGGAGATATTAAGATTGACTACATTAACGCTCATGGAACTTCGACTCCGACAAATGACAAAAATGAAACAGCTGCGCTAAAAGAGCTCTTTGGCAACGATTGTCCGCCGGTTAGTTCTACAAAAGGTCAAACAGGACACTGCTTGGGAGCCGCAGGAGCTATAGAGGCGGTCATCTCTATAATGGCTTTACGTGACGGGATTATACCTCCAACCATAAATCAGACAACAAAAGATCCTGAGTGCGATTTGGACTATGTACCAAATGTCGCTAGGAAAGCCGAGCTTAAAGCTATCATGAGCAACTCGTTTGGCTTTGGCGGAACCAACGGTTCGGTAGTATTTAAAAAATTGGACTAAAATGGCTAGTTATTTAGATTTTGAAAAGAGTATTAAGCAGATTGATGATGATATAGCGAATGCTAAAATTCGCGGCGATGAGCATGCTGTTGAAATTTTAAATAAAAATCTAGAAAAAGAGACTGCTAAAATTTACAAAAATTTAAACGAGTATCAAAGGCTAAGCCTTGCTCGTCATCCTGATCGCCCGTATGCTATAGATTATGTGCGCGGGATGATGACTGATTATTACGAAATTCACGGTGATAGGGCATTTCGTGATGATCATGCGATAGTTTGTTATATCGGATATATCGGCTCTAAAAAGGTGGTCGTTATAGGTGAGCAAAAGGGTCGCGGAACTAAAAATAAACTTAAAAGAAATTTCGGTATGCCTCATCCCGAAGGGTATAGAAAAGCGCTTCGCGTAGCAAAACTTGCCGAGAAATTTAGCTTGCCGATACTTTTTCTCATAGATACTCCGGGTGCTTATCCCGGAATTGCTGCCGAAGAGCGCGGACAGAGCGAAGCTATAGCTAGAAACCTCTTTGAATTTGCAAATTTAAAAACTCCAATGATAGCGGTCGTAATAGGCGAAGGCGGTAGTGGTGGAGCTCTTGCAATAGGCGTAGCCGATAAACTTGCTATGATGAGAAACTCGGTATTTTCGGTTATCTCTCCTGAAGGTTGTGCAGCGATACTTTGGAACGATCCAAGCAAGCAAGAACAAGCAACTAAGGCTATGAAGATAACCGCAGATGATCTAAAGAGCTTGAATTTAATAGATGACGTTATAGAAGAGCCGCTTAATGGCGCTCATAGAGATAAAGATAGTGCTGTAAAAGCGCTTGCGACATATTTTACGGATGAACTTGCTAAGCTTGAAGATCAAAGCATGGATCAAATTTTAAGCGCTAGAATGAATAAAATTTTATCTGTCGGAGCTTTCCAAGAGGGCAAGTAGGCTGCATTAGCCCTTGCTCTTTATAGTTTTGTCTACTTCAAAATATTTACTTTTTTACTTACTCTATAAACGCAACCGAAGGTGTTTATCAAGTAGCGGCATCTACGGAAAAGATGCAGTTTTCTTGGTGGAAGGATGCAAAGGGACACAGCAAATGGGATATGATCTATCTGGATCAGATAAAAGACGCCAAGGAGATTTTGCTCTGCTTTAACTTTCAAAGCTTCGCCAAGGCTTTTATAAGCTACGGTAAATGGGCAAAGCCAAAGCTCGTAGGGCATGATCTTGAATTTTTGCCTGTGAGTGACCTTTCAAACGTGAAGGTTGGAGATGTGGTCGAATTTGAAGTGTTTTTTATGGGCGAGCCTTTACATGAGATAGTTGATGGAATGCCTTTGCAGATCAGAGCTTACGGCGAGCAAAGCGAGGCGGGATTTATAGGTTCTTTTGTGATGAAAGGAAAAACTAAATTTAAAGTCACTTCAAGCGGCAAATGGGTCGTAAATTTAAGCTTGAAAAAGCTTGTTGGCAAAGATATGGCTCCTGAGCTTATCGGAAAAGCCCTGCATAAAGGATACAATGCAAGCGCTACGTTTTTCGTAAAAGAGAGGTAATCTAAAAGCAAAATTTGAGCGTGAATAAAATTTGCGCTCAAGCTAGCTTGTTGCCAAAATATATAATTCCCGCTCCCAAGATCACAAAGGCTAGTCCTATGATGTCAAATTTGTTCATCATTTCTTTTTCTACAAATATCATCCATAAAAACGAAGATAGTATGTATATGCCACCATATATCGCGTAAATTCTGCCCGCAGCTTCAAGGTCGATTTTGGTTAGGATGTAGGCAAATAGTATGAGTGAGATTAGTCCTGCTCCAAGCCAAGCAGGAGATTTAGCAAGTCTAAAATATAGCCAAAATGAAAAACAGCCAAAAATTTCAAAAAATGACGCAGCTAAAAATAGATAGATGTTTGTTATCACAAGTTGCCTTTGTCTAAAATTTGAGCGAATTATATCAGAAATTTGGATAAATTTTGATAGTTAAAATCAGATAATGAAGTTGATTAAAAAGAGAAAAGAGCCTAAAAATAGGCTCTTAAATTTTAGTGAAGCTCGCTCCAAACTTTGCGTTTCCATAGCCAGCCAAAGATTCCAAAGATTAGGAAGTATATCATTATGTAAATTCCCAAGCTCTCCCTTTCGGCTTTTTTCTCATCGCCTGCTTTTTGCATATAAGCTACGACTTGCTCTTCGGCTTTTTTGTTTAGACCGACTCTTGGCATAGCCGTTCCAGGAAGCATTTTTTGTGTGTCGTTAATAAATTTGTGTAGGTAATCAGTACCCTTTGAGCGTATCATCATAGATAGATCAGGCGGGTTTGATCCCATGTATTCGGCTAAATTTACGCGGTTTGTAAAGACGTATTGTTTTTCGTATTTCATGTCGTGACATCTTTGGCAAGAGTCTGCAAATACTTTCTCATCACTTACCTCTTTTGGTGCAACTGACTTAAGATAGGCAACCATATCGGCAAGCTCTTGATTTATGTCTTCACCGCCGGCTCCAAAAAACGCAGGCATCGGGTAAGGATTTTCGTCATTAAATTTATGCTTTAGTTTTAGCGCTATATTTGGATTTTTTATGACCGCTGCAAGGAAAGCGTCATCATATAGATATCCCGCAGTGCTTAGATCAGGCGGAACCACCTTATAAGCTTCGCTTGCACTTGCATTATCCATAGGAGCAGGCATGCCTGCAGCCTCAAGTCCGTGACAACCCGCACAGCCTGCGTTCATAAATACCTCTGCACCCTTTTCGGCGTTGCCTTTTTTGAAGTCTATAGCGCCTATTTCAGCCCAAAATGTTTTGTACTCTTCAAGAGAATCTTTTGCCTCTTGCAGGTCTTTTTCCGCATTTTTTATCTTAGCTGTCTCTCCAAGCTTTTTTGCGCTCTCTAAATCAGCCTCTCTTTTGCTAACTACTACTTCAGCTTGCTTTACGTCGCCCTCGGCAAAGTTGTAATTAACAGGATCTACCTTAGGATGCATGATCGAGTGAGCGTAAGGCTCAATGCCCCAGTATGTTATCAGTGATAGAACAACAACAACTATAAGAATTTTTAGCTCTCTCATTTGCCACCCCTTTTCTTTTCAAGCGTAGTTATGATAGGTAGTACCACAAGAAGCAAGATAAAGAATGTAATCGTTGAGTAAAATCCTATCCATGAATTTGAAATTCCCATTGTAACTCCGTCTGCAGGAAGCTTTCCAAATATCGTAAGAACTATCATGTCAATCACTAGTAGCCAGAACCATACGAAAAAGCCTTTTCTCTCATGGGCAGGAGCAACAACGTCGCTTCTATCGTATATCGGCATGAAAAATAGCGCGATACCTGCAAATGCAAATGCGATAAGACCGATATTGTAAGCAGAGAAGCCAAATATATCAAAGAAAAATCCGCGTAAAATTTCATACTGCCACAAGAAATACCACTCAGGATAGATGTGCGGTGGAGTTTTTAGAGGGTTGCCCGGCTCAAAGTTGATCGGATCCATCGCGAAGTTGAAGTGAAAACACACAAGATAAAAGAAAAAGATCATGAAAAATCCGATATACATGAAGTCTTTTGCTAAAAATCCCGGCCAGAAAGGTATAACCTTCGCGTTTGCCTTGTCGCCTTTTAGATATTTTTCAGCCTCTACGTCAAAGTCTATTTCCTCGCCTGTTTCGTTGTTTACGTGAGGAATTCTAAGCGTATAAAAGTGAAGCGCGATAACCGCTATCAAAACAAGCGGAAGTAAGCATACGTGAAGCATGAAAAAGCGCGTTAGAGTCGAGTCGCTAACCGCATAGTCGCCTCTGATCCACTCAACTACGGCATCTCCTATCACTGGAATTCCGCCAAATAGGTTCGTGATAACCATCGCAGCCCAGTAGCTCATTTGACCCCATGGAAGCATATATCCGCTAAAAGCTTCAGCCGAAAATAGTATGAAAAGCAACATACCGCTTACCCAGATAAGCTCTCTTCCTTTTTTATATGAGCCGTAATAAATCGCGGTAAAAGTGTGAATGTAGATGATTAAAAAGATCACAGATGCTGCAACTGCGTGTATATGTCGCCATAGCCAGCCGTATTCAACCTCTTTCATGATAGTGTAGTTTACGCTGTCAAAGGCTAAATTTATATCAGGCTTGTAATACATCATAAGTAAAAAGCCCGTTACCAAAAGCAATACGAAAAGCGTCGTAAGAATAACGCCCATAGCCCACAAGAAATTGATGTTTTTCGGTATCCAGTACTCGCTAACTAGCACTTTCATCATTTTATTAAGCGCTATTCTTTGATCTAGCCAGTCCATTATCCCTGTTGATTTACGAATTTGTGCCATATTTTCCTCCTATGCCTGAGCTACAAGTTTTTCATACTCAGGACCCGTTTCGCCAAGTACTAGCTTGGTCCCGTCTATCTTAAACGGCGGTATATCAAGAGGTCTTGGAGGAGGACCGAAGGTGTTGATACCGTCTACGTTAAATTCTCCCGCGTGACAGGCGCAGATAAAGACTTGCTTGCTTGCTCTCCACTCAGGAATACAGCCAAGATGGGTGCAAAGCGCTATGGCTACTATGTATCTTGAATCCCCGACTACTACGTCTCTTTTGTCGTTAGCAGGCATATTTGCATCTTTTTTTAGAATAAAGATAGGTTTTTTACGCCATTCGATTTGGCGCATTTCACCGTCTTTCATGGGACTAAGATCTACGGTAGTAAATCCTGCCGCTTTTACGCTCGGGAGCGGATCCCAAGTTTTTTTGACGGCTACAAGCGAAAAAGCACCGCCTACGGCAGCAACCGCACCGAATGCCAATCCGATAAAATTCCGTCTGTCTTGTGTTACGGACATTATTTTCCTTTCTTATAATAATTTTTAGCTATTATATCTTTTAAACTTTAAAACTTTATTTTATGAACTAAAGATAAAAATATTTTTAAATTTGATTAAGAATTTATTAATGAATAATAATATTTTTTATCAAGATGTTGTATTTGTATTGAAATTTTAGTAAGTATAATTTTATGATAGGCTAAATTTATAAAATCCAAATTTCGACCAAGTAAATTTAGCCGAAATTTCGCGGTTAAGATTTATAAATTTACTTTATCTCAAACGTAAAAGAGGCGATTATAAGCTCATCATCACATATATTTTTGTCCTCAAAGTTGAATTTGTGAGTGGCTTTTAGTATCCACTTTCCTTTTTTAAGTGCCAAGACTTCCGTTTCGCCTTTTAAATCCGTTGTAGCGTAAAATGCACTTTTATCTTTTAAAAATCCCTCAAGCGTTCCTTCAATCTTTGCTGTTTTTAAAGGTTTTCCTTCAAATAAGACTTTTATTTTAAACGGTTTGTCCACTTTGAAATTCGCAGGATTTTCAAGCGGGATTATTTCAAGGCGTTGCCCTGCAGGCTTGGTTACAAATTCATTTTTTGAACTTCCTATATTTATCACGCTTTTTGCAGGCAAACTGGCGTGTAAGCAGTATTTTGGATTTTTTACGTTTTGTTTAGTGCCGTCATCATGCCAGTTTCCATCTTCGTCTTGAGTTAAAAAAGTAGGCATAAATTCGCCTAATAACAAGTAACTTCCCTCTTTAAGCTTATCGCCTTCATAGTGGTAGCTTTCGCCTGTTTGTTTTAGCTCTATCTTGCTGCCGTCTTTTTTTACCACGACTAAAGGGGCAAATGATTTTTGTTTATTTTTGGGAATCTCTTCGTACTTTGGGAAATCATGCCCAAACCCGATATCTGCAGTAAATTTATCTCCGTTTTGTCCAAATACCCAAACATCATGAGCTAAAGCGATGTTTGTAATCATAAATGCGGTAAAAATGGATAAAATTTTAATCGTTTTCATAAATTCTCCTTTATAAATTTAAAAACTATATCTAACGCCAAGCCCAAAGACTCTACCCTTATCGTAAGCGACAAGCAGCCCGTAGCCCCTATCAAATACGTTTGAAAAATACTGTTTATCGGTCAAATTTCTAACATAAGCGTATATATCAAAATTTCCCTTTGCATAGCCTATCTTGGTGTCGGCTGTAAAATAGCTCTTTTGCATAAGAGTATTTTGCGGATTGAAGTAAGTTTTGCCTACTAAATTCGTATCAAGTCTTGCATATAACCCGAAAGGAGCATGATAGCTTAAGCCCGTAGTAAATTTATAGCTTGGATTTTTTTCTATCCTGTTGCCTTTGGCGTTTGTTCCGTCTAAATTCGGGTAGTTGCCGTATTTGGTCTTTAGTAAGCTCGCTGCGAAATTTAGATCGATTTGCTTACTTAATCTTGCCGTGCTTTCAAATTCAAGCCCTTTTGAAACGGCTTTATCGGCATTTCCTGTTTTGATATCGTTTGGATTTGCAGGATCAACGAAATAAATATGAGTATCTTTTATATCCATGTAAAACGCGGCAGCTGAAAATCTAAAATTTTCATACGCACCTTTAATACCTATCTCATAGTTATCGCTCGTTTGAGAATCAAATCTATTGTCTTCTTTTTCGCCTCCTGCGGCAAAGAGATTAAAGCCGCCGGATAAATATCCTTTAGAATAAGAAGCGTATGCGCTAAGAGCTTCTGTGAATGCGTAACTAAGAGCAAATTTAGGCAAAAATGAATTAAAAGTTCTTTCATCTTCAAAAACAAAAGGAGCGCCTTTGGCTCCTCCGATAGGGTATGAATATGATCTTACGATTACGTCTTTTTTGATTCTTTGGTATCTTCCGCCAAGCGTTGCTTCAAGCTTTGGCGTAATTAGATAGCCTATTTGCCCAAATGCGGACATTGTCTTTTCGTGAGTTTTTGAAGGCGCATCCGATTCGTTTGCATTAGGCAAAAACGGAGGCATTGGCGGAAGCTGCTGTCCGACTCTTTTTTTGTCTATTGTTTCGTTTTCAAAATAAATTCCGCCTATCCATTTAGTATCTTGCCCCTCTTTGCTTCCGACTCTTAGCTCTTGGGAGATGTCTTTGATCCTGATGTCGCTAAATGCGTTAAATCCAAGATAGTTTTTAAAGTCTTTGCCTCCAAAACTCATATCGAAATTTCCTCTTTGTTTTGTATTTTTAAGCGCTGTAACGGAAGTAAAGTCAAATTTATCAAAATCATAGGTTAAATTTAGTGCGAGTGAATTTGATTTTTCTATCGAGTATGTGTCGCTTAGAAATTCCGCATGTTTCACATCTTCTCTTTTTATGGAGTTAAATTTCGCATAAGGTATCATTATGCCGTCGTTTCCGTTGAGTCTTTTGCGGTAAGTGTCAAAAAATAGCTTCATCGCAAGCTTATCTGTAGGCGTAAATTTCAAATTTAGACCGAAATTGTGATCTTTTTTATCATTTGCTTTTTCGCCTTTAAGCTCATTTGTAATCCAGCCGCCGTCTTTTGACGCAGAGCCGTTAAGTCCAAGATAAAGTGTATCTTGTATGATCGCTCCGCTGGCATCAAACATTGCGGTAAAGTATCTATAAGAGCCAAATTCGCTTGCGATACTTCCTGATAGTTCCTCGCTAGGCTCTTTTAGTACGATATTTATAACGCCTCCGATAGAGTCTTTGCCGTAAATCGTACTACTTGGTCCTCGTAAGACTTCTATTCTTTGGATATTTGTAGTAGGTATGTAATATCCGTATCTATTGGCTTGCGAAACGCCGTTTATATAAATCATTACGGGATTTGAGCTGGTAAACGCAGAGCCGTTAAGTCCACGCGCCGTAACCCCCTCATGAATACCCGTAGTGGCATAGGTATTTGGTAAAATTTGCGTTAATTCGCTTATATTTTTTATACCCTTTTCTTCAAGCTCAACTCCGCTAATGACACTTATACTTTGTGGGATTTTTTCTAAATTTTCGCTGATTTTATTTGCTAAGACTTTAACTTCGCCAAGAGCGATACTCTCTGCACCAAACACTGCCGAAGCGGTTATGGCAGACAGAGTAACCGCAAATTTTATATATTTTGTCTTCAAAGCTTACTCCTAATTATAAAATTTAAGCTTCATTTTATTATAATCAGATAATTACTATCAATATGATAATAACGCTAAAGGGATTAAAAACTAACGCAAACGGGATAAAATTAATATGGGTATTGATACAAGCCTTTGTAAGTTTTTTAATGATGTGGTTTTGGAAATAAGATTAAAAAACAACAAGAGATTTGGTGAGATTTCGTTTAAAAACAGTGCTGTAGATTGCAAGCTTGAATATTTTGATGTGGGCAATGGGCTTGGATATTGCGCTTATGAAGGCATTTATAACGAAAATTTGAAGTATTCTTTTAAGCGAAACGCTCAGTCTTTTTTGTGCTTTAATGTCGGAAACGAACATGCTTTTATAGACAGTGATTTAAAAAGTGTAGTTTTAAAGCCGACTAATTTTTGCATAGGCACCGTTCAAGATGAGGTATTATCTGGCGGTGAGCATAAAGTCAAAAGCTGTAAAACTCAGACGATAATTATAAGCAACGAGTTAATGAGCGAATTTGGGCTAAATTTTGGTGATGAGAAATTTAATGCAAAGACAAATTTGATAAATCCCTCTCAAAGCTTGATACTAAAAGAGCTTTTAAATTCTCAAATTTATAGCGGAAAAATGAGAGAAATTTTTATAGAGTCTAAATTTTAGAGATGGTTTATAAGACTTTAGGATATGCGCAAAGTGAAAAATTATCTGTATGCAAAAGTCTTAAATTTGATGACATAGATATTAAAAATATAATGAAAGCGAAAGAAATTTTACTTAAGAATCTACAAAATCCACCTACTATAAAAGAGCTTGCGCGACTTTGTGCTACGAATGAATTTAAACTCAAGATCGGCTTTAAGCGCTCTTTTGGCGTCAGTATTCATAAATTTTTGCAAAATGAGAGACTTGAAATTTCTAAAAAATTATTAAAGTCTGATGACATAAGCGTTAAGGAAGCCGCTATGATGGTTGGATATAATAACTTCGCTCACTTCAGTAAAATTTTTAAAGAGAAATTCGGCATCTTGCCCAACGAACTTATAAAAGAGCGTAAAATTTATATATTTTAGCCTTAAATTTAACTTATAAATTTAAGGCTAAGAGTAATATTAAATCATGTTTTAAATTTGCTCAGCATTTGATTTAGCTTTTCGCCTACATTATAAAGGTGATTTGCAGCCGTTGCTATCTCTTCGGTATTTCGCATATTTAGCGAGCTTATCTGATTTATTTCGTTCATATTTTTAAGCACCTCGGCTATTGCGTCGCTTGTTTTGTTAAAGTCATTTATGCTGCTGGCGGCTTGTTCTTCGCTTTGTTTCATCGCTTCTGTGGCAAAATCAACCGCTTCTATAGTCGCTCCTGTTTTTGTTATGAGCACTTTAATGCCTTTTGAATTTTTCTCTATACTGTCTGAAATTTCAGAGATTGATCTTACTATCGTATTTACGGTTGCGCTTATCTCGTCTAGGCTGCTTTGAGTTCCTTCTGCAAGTTTTCTAACCTCATCGGCAACTACCGCAAAGCCTCTTCCGTGCTCTCCTGCGCGTGCTGCTTCTATGGCTGCGTTTAGAGCAAGTAAATTTGTCTGATCTGCTATATCTGAAATTACGTTTAGCACGTCTTTTATCTTGGTTGCTTGCGAGCTAAGCGCACTCATATTGGCAGAAAGCCGCATTTCGCTTTGAGAGGTCTGCTCGACGCTATTTGAAATTTCTATGATATTGTTTCTGGCTTCTTGCAACTTTAAATTTGAGTTTTTAAGAGTTTCAGAGGAGATGACAAGGCTTTCTATAGAGCTTTTTATCTCATCTTTTAGCTCGCTTGACATGTTAAACGTGTCTTCTACTTTTTTAGTAGTGTTTTCCACGCTTTTACCGACTGTTATAGATGTGGAAGAAAGTTCGCTTGAAACAGATGAGTTTTCGTTGCTGCTCTCTTTAGCAACCTCGATAGCTGCGCGAACTTTTTCTATGAAATTGTTAAATTCCTGAGCGCTTTGTCCCAACTCATCGCTACTTTCGACAGGAATTCTTTGAGTTAGATCTCCTTCGCCCTCGGCAAGGTCGTTTGCATGATCTTTTAGCCTGTTTATAGGGTTGATTATAAAGAGTTTCATTAAAATCATAAGCGCGATCGTGATAATTATCGTAGCAATACCACTTACTACCATCTGATCAACCATCCCTTGCGTGGCTGTTTTGATATCGCCATAAACGTGTTCGTTGCTATCTGCGGCAAATACATATCCTATCTGTGCGCCCTCAAAGTCAAACATAGGAATTTTGGTTACAAAATAGCTTTTAGTAGTAAATGCCTGTGCAGCTTCGCTTTCGCTTAAGTTTGCAAGCTCTTTTAGTAAATTTTCGTCTAAATTTTTAAGATCTTGTGCGACAACGTATCTGTTTGAGATTATTTTAGGCGCATCTTTTAAGCCGTCGGCTACTTCAAGCAGAGAAGAATTCATGGCGATGATTAAATTCGCTCCTAAATTTTTATTTAGATCTTTAACGACTGATTCAAAGGATTGTATAAACTCAACCGAACCTATATAAACGCCATTTTCATCAAATATCGGCGCAAGACCTCTTAGTACCAAACCGCTTTTGCCCACTTCTATTCCGTGAAGCGGTTTTTTACTCTCTTTTACCTTTTTTATCGTCTTTCTAAACGAACTTAGATCATCTCCTGATTTATCGCTCCAATGCCTTAAAAAGCTTTTTATATCAGCGGTGTGTATGTGAATTCTTATATTTTTGTAGTCGGAAAACTCTTTTAATGAATTTGCAAGTTCGTTTATTTTATCTTTGGCTATCTTTTTATCTTGATATGACAAGGCTTCGATGACATATTTGTTTTGGGCTAAATTTATGGCATTCATAACGCCTACTTGAAATTTGGTGTTGATTTTTTCTTTTATAAACAGAGCAAATGCCGATTCTTTTTGCTCAAATACTCTTTTTTGTATATTTTTGGTGTTGTTTAAGAAAAATACGAACATAACACCTATAGCCAAGGCAAACAACGCTAAAAGCGGAACGTAAATTTTCCATTTGATGGACAAATTTTTCATTTTTGCAAAACTCCTTTTTGTAACTCTTTTAATTATTATAAATATAAATTAAATTATGACTTAAAGCGATGATTTTTTACAAAATTGCTTAATATAAATGTGTAAAATATCAATCGCAGCAGGTGTAATGCCCGAAATTTCACTTGCTGCAAATAGCGTAGGCGGCGCAAATTTTTCAAGTTTTTCTACTACTTCGTTACTAAGCCCGCTGATACCGCGGAAGCTAAAGCCTTCAGGAATTTTGATGCTCATCATATCTTTCATCTTATCGATTTGGTTTTTTTGCTCGTTTATGTAGTGCTTGTATTTGCATTCGATTAGAATTTGCTCCAAGCTAGCTTCGTCTAAATTTTCAAAGAATTCATCCAGTTTTCGCAGTTTTTCTTCGTTAAAGCTCTTTCTGGCAACTATCTTTTGAAGTGTTATCTTTTCGCTGATGATATCTTCATTTAAGCTTGCAAGCATAGCTAAATTCTCTTTTGACGGAGTTAGCTCGCGACTTTCTAAAATTTCAAGCCCTTTAGCTAAATTTGCTCTTATGCTTTCTATTTTTTCATAAGTTTTTGCATCTATCAGCCCAAGTTCGCGTCCGTATGAGCCAAGTCTTAAGATCGCGTTATCTTCGCGCAAAAGCAAGCGGTATTCAGCGCGGCTGGTAAACATTCTATAAGGCTCTTTTGTGCCTTTTGTGACCAGATCATCTATCATCACGCCTATATACGCTTCATCTCGGCGCAAGACTAAAGGCTCTTTTTCATCGATACTTAAAACCGCATTTATGCCTGCCATTAGCCCTTGTGCGCCTGCTTCTTCGTAGCCTGTCGTGCCGTTTATTTGACCTGCTAGGTAAAGCCCTTTTATCTTTTTGGTTTCTAAACTGTGTTTTAGCTCGGTAGGCTCGACGTAGTCGTATTCGATAGCATATCCGTGGCGAACTATGCGAGCCTTTTCAAAGCCTTTTACCGAGCGTAGCATCTTAACTTGCACTTCGTAAGGAAGGCTCGTTGAAAATCCGTTGATGTAGTATTCAGTCGCTTCAAGAGTTTGAGGCTCGATGAAAAGATGGTGGCGCTCTTTATCTGCAAAGCGATTTATCTTATCCTCTATGCTTGGGCAGTATCTTGGTCCGACACCCTCGATTTGCCCTGTAAAAAGCGGCGCTTTATCGAAATTTGAGCGGATAGTTTCGTGCGTGATGTCGTTTGTGTAAGCGATGTAGCAAGGCAGTTGGGTAGGGTTAAAATTCTCCGTTCTAAAGCTAAACGGTTTTGGATTTTCATCTCCGCCTTGCTTTTCAAGCACGCTAAAATCAATCGTTTTAGCGTCTATCCTTGGGCAAGTTCCCGTTTTTAGCCTGCCCATTTTAAGCCCTAAACCTGCAAGGCTTGAGCTTAAATTTGTAGAGCTTAGTTCGCCAACGCGACCTGCTTTAAGCTTGTTAAATCCAACGTGAATAAGCCCGTTTAAAAAAGTTCCGGTGGTAATGATAAGCTTTTTGGCGCCATACGTATTTTCAAGATGTGTTTTTACGCCTGTTATCTCGCCGTTTTGAGTTAAAATTTCAGTTGCTATCTCTTGAGAAATTTCCAAATTTGGAGTGTTTAAAAGCAAATTTCGCATATAGACTCTATATCTATCCATATCAATTTGCACTCTTGAACCGCGAACAGCAGGACCTTTGCTCTCATTTAGCACGCGAAACTGAATTCCCGTAGCGTCCGTTGCAAGCCCCATGGCTCCGCCAAGTGCGTCTATCTCTTTTACGAGATGACCTTTTGCTAGTCCGCCGATTGCAGGATTACAGCTTGCCGCACCGATTTGCTCTGCTAGAATTGTTATAAGAAGTGTTTTTTTGCCCATTTTTGCAGCCGCCGTGCAAGCTTCAATGCCCGCATGACCGCCGCCGATCACGACTACATCATAATTATCCACTAAATTTGCCTTTTAAAAATAAGGGGGATTTTAGCCAAAAAGTTATAAAGGTTAGCTGACTTGATTGATTTAAAAATTGAAATTTGAAAATCTCTAAAACACTTTTTGACTACATTTTTTATAGTAAGTATAGAGAATTTTAGAAATTTAAATGAGTAAAATATATTAATTTTTAATTTTATATATTAAATTTAAGAAATAATATAATATTTTATCAAGTAAATTATAATCATCTATATAAAATTAATAGAAATTGATAATATAAAATATAAAATCTCAGAATTTTTTATTTTATATATTCCTTATACATACGCTAATTATATAAAAATAGCCCTGTTTTCATTAATAAATATTAAAAAAATATAAATTATAAGACTTAATATAAAAATTAAAAATTTGTCAGATAGATGACGGAAATTTTCTTGCAAATCATATAGAATTGTCTTATCTATTTTAAGAAAAGCGGTGGTTGTAAGATGAGTGTATCAAAGCTTTTGAATTTGTATAAATCAATAAATACCTTTAAACATATATTGATTTATAAAATTTCTAACAACATATCATATGCGTGTATTAAATTTCAAAACACCGAAAAAGAAATAGCGGCAGGGAAATACTATGGGTTGCTTAACCTAAATCAAGTAAGCAAGAGCTCATTTGTGGCGGTTCTTGTTTATATTAGGAGGAATTTATGAAAAAGCATAAATTTGTAATTGCTGATTATAAGCGCTGTATAGGTTGCGCTACTTGCATGGCGGCCTGTTTTAAGAGCGCTTATGAGCGAGGCAAGCTGTCAAAAGCTCGTCTAACGGTTCTTAGACAAGCGGGTGGCGTTATGCCGTCTCAATGCAGGCAGTGCGATGACGGACCGTGCGCAAACGTTTGTCCGACCGGAGCTCTTAGGTTTGATGATAACTGCATAGAGCTTCACGAGGAAATTTGTATAGGCTGTAAGATGTGCACTATCGCTTGCCCTTATGGTGCTATTAGCTCAAGTGCAGAGCTTATGCCGTCTGTTAATTATGCGGTTGAGCCAAAATACTATCTTGAGATAGAGTCTCAAGCCGGTGCAAAAAATATCGCTATAAAATGCGATATGTGCTACGGTCGCGAGGGAGGTCCCGCTTGTGTCGATGTTTGTCCTACAAGCGCTCTTATAATGGTTGATCCTATGCTTAACGAGCACAAGCTTGGCAGGAAGATAGATTTTGAAGCGGCGGATAAATTTGTAAATAAAATTTTACAAGGAGCTAAAATTTGCTCTCCTCAAGGGGGTGAGCTATGATAAGTGTTTATACTCTTTTTTGCGTAAGCTCGATTATTAGTATTTTGCTTTACGGCGCTCCAAAGGCTGCCGTTAAAGTAGGCTTTGGGCTTAGCGCGTTAAGCTGTTTTTACGCTATGGTTCACTTTGTAAGCAATATGGGCTCAAGCGATAGTTTTGCGCTTTTTGGCAATTTCCTTTATTCTCCGAATTTCGCTTTAAATCCGCTTGGAAATTTCTTTAGCTTTGTTGTTGTATTTATCGGCTTTGCAAGTAGCGTTTACGGCATGAGCTATGCTGAGGAATACGTCAAAAAAGCCAATGTAGGAGTTTTTGCCTGTTTGTTTAATCTGTTTATACTATCAATGCTTCTAGTTATTAGCGCAAACAATGTATTTTGCTTTATCGTGCTTTGGGAGCTTATGACTCTTATATCGTCGTTTTTAATCCTTGTAAATGACGGAAAAGGCACTTTAAGAGCGGTGATGATATATCTTGGCATAGCTCAAGTCGGAGCATTTTGTATCACATGCGGCTTGCTTCTTATGGCTTATTATGCGGGAAGCTCGGAATTTTCTGCGTTTATGAACGTAAAAATGCCTATGGGCGCTTCTGTTATAGTGTTTATACTATTTCTTGTCGGCTTTGGAAGTAAGGCGGGTATGTGGCCGTTTCACGTTTGGCTTCCGCTTGCTCACCCGGCAGCGCCTTCAAACGTTTCAGCGCTTATGAGCGGCGTTATGATTAAAGTTGCATTATTTACTCTTGTCAAATTTACTCTGTTTTTGCCGATGAGTATATATTTTGGGCTTACTATATTGATTTTAGGTGCCGCTAGTTCGCTCTTTGGCGTTCTTTATGCGCTTTGTCAACACGACTATAAAGCCTTGCTTGCTTATCACTCCGTTGAAAATATAGGAATTATTTTACTTGGTTTGGGAACCGGAATTTACGGCGTTGCAGCAGGCAATATGACGCTAGCTGCGGTAGGCTTTTTAGCGGGTTGCTATCACGTAGTAAACCACGCGATATTTAAAGGGCTTCTCTTTCTTTGTGCAGGTTCGGTTCTTCATGCAACTCATACAAGAGATATGGACGTGCTTGGCGGACTTGCTAAAAAAATGCCTTGGACGAGCGTGGGTATGTTTATAGGCATCATGGGTATTGCCGCGCTTCCGCCTGTAAACGGCTTTGTGTCCGAGTGGTTTACCTATCAAGGTATGCTTCAAGGAGCCATGGAGCAAGGAATTTTTACCAGATATGCATTTACCCTTTCTGTTGTAGCTCTTGCACTTACGGGAGTTTTGGTGGGCATGCACTTAAAACTTTATGCGGTTATATTTGCAGGAACTCCAAGAGATAAGAAAATTTGGGAAAATGCAAAAGAAAGCCCTGTGGGCATGGTTTTAGGAATGGTGATTTTGATGATAGGTTGTGTCGGCTTTGGTGTTGGAGCAAATATCATTGTCGATTATATCATGCAAGCTGTTAATTCAATATCTCCAAGCGGATATGATGCGAGTTTGGGTGCCACATCTATCACATCTCCTATCGGAAGTTTCGTATCCACTCCTTTAATAGCGATTATTTTATGCTCTACTATGATACTTCCTTTTGCGATCTTGGTTGTAATGAAGGCAAATAGAACCAAACCAAGAGAGACTGATCCTTGGGCTTGCGGATTTAAATACAGTTCGCGTATGCAAATGACAGGAGGTCCTTTTACGGGCGATCTTAGAAAGATTATGGATTGGCTGTTTAAAGGGCATAAAAAAATAGTTACAAAGGGCTATTTTAATCCCGTAGAGTATCATAATCACCCGCAAGACATCTGGTGGGGAATGATATATGAGCCTATCATCAACCGCTGCAAGAGCATAGCCGATAAGATAGGCGTAATGCAAAGCGGTTATACAAACGTGTATTCTCTTTATATTATTGTCTATTTGTGTGCGATACTCGCAGTTAGTTACTTTTTGATTTAAGGGGCGTAAGATGGAAACTATACTTTTAATGATATTTCAAGTTGTCGTTATCGTCTTGGTTGCGCCTTTATTTGACGGTATAGCTAGAAAGCTTAGAGCTAAGCTTCAGTCAAAACAAGGAAGCGATTTTTTTCAAACGTATCGCGACATTATAAAGCTATTTAGACGGGGAAGAACAGTGCCTGAATGCTCTCACTGGGTGTTTAGATATGCGCCGTTTTTCTTGTTTGCAACATCTGCTGCGATTTTGGCTGCTATCCCTATAACATATAGCAAGGAGACAATATTTGGCGCTTATTCTGATATATTCGTTATTCTTTATCTGGGCGCGCTTTTAAGATTTGTCTTTGGCGCGGCATCTATGGATAGCGGAAATCCTTATGCGGCAACGGGCGGCGGACGCGAACAGATGCTTGCCGTATATGTAGAGCCCGTTATGATTATGTGTTTGATCGTCGTTATGCTTAGCGCAAAGACTTCAAATTTGGTTGAAATTCAACAAATGGTAAAAGACGGAACCATAGGATATCAAATTCCAAGCTTTGCGGTTGCGTCAATCGCCTTTTTATGGTGTATGTATGTAGAAACGGGTAGAAAGCCTTTTGACTTGGCAGAAGCCGAACAAGAGCTTCAAGAAGGTTTGCTCGGAGAGTATGCAGGAAGTGATTTGGGCTTAGTGCAAGCGTCTCTTATCCTAAAACAATTTGCAATGATAGGACTCTTTTTAACTATATTTGAGCCTTGGAATTTTTCAAATCCGTTTTTAGCCATTATTATATTTGTTCTAAAAGCGGGAGTGTTTTATGTAGCTGCGGTGTTTATAGATAACTTCGGCCCACGCTTTAAGATGACGTCAAGCCTTCGCAAAAACGCTATCGGCGCGCTTGCCATATCCTTTATAGCGTTGACGCTTTATGTTGTAGGAGTGTAAGATGCAAACTCTAGATATTTTAGCAATATGTATGATAGTAACATCTTTGGCTGTCTTCGGACTTAGAAATTTAAAAGCCTCGGTGGGCGTTTATGCAATCCAAACTTTGATATTAGTTAGCATCTTTTTCATGCTATCTTCTAAATTTAACGCTCCTCAGCTCTCAACTTGGGCGATAGTGGCATTTTTTACCAAGGTTTTATTTGTGCCTGCTATTTTGTTTTGGCTAATTAAAAAGCTTGGAGTCGTATCTGAAGACGAGCCTGTAGCAGGGTTTTTCGTAAGTCCCGTTATAGCAATGGGTTTTAGTCTGGCGTGTTCTATGAGCATAAATCCTATCTTTTTGGAATTTTCGCTTATAAAAGATCAGATTATGCTACTGGCTGCCGTATGCGTATTTATGATGGGAATTTTCGGTTTTATGCTTAGAAATTCTTTCGTAAAACAAATTTTAGCTTACTGCCTTTTTGAAAACGGCATACATCTAAGCTTGGCTCTTATGGCTTACAACTCTCACGAGCTTGTCGAGCTTGGAATCTTAACCGACGCGATATTTGCAGTAATCATAATGAGTGTTCTGGCTATTAGATTTTACAAGGCTTACGATAGTCTTGATACGTCTAAAGCTACGAATTTAAGGGGTTAAAGATGGATAGTTTAATTTTGATATTAATTTTACCGCTTATAGGAGCTTTGGTTTTGTTCTTATCTCCTAAAAATTATACGCTTCTTAGCACGGAGCATGCCGCAATATCGGGCGCAACATCTTTTGCGCTGCTTTATAACGTCTGTAAAGTGCTTAGCGACGGTACGTTTTTTAGCTATGATGAGTTTTTGTTTCTTGACGGTCTTGGTTGCGTATTTTTGATACTTATTGCGGTAACCGGATTTTTAGTAAATTTATATTCCACCCAATATATGAAGTGGGAGCTTGAAGAGGGGCATATAAATTTAGAAGATCTTAGAAAATACTATGCGCTTTGCCATGTTTTCGTATTTACTATGACTTTAAGCGTTATTTGCAACAACATAGCCTTTATGTGGGCCGCTATCGAGGCTACAACGCTGGCTTCCGTTTTTTTGGTTGCTATCAACAAAGATCAAAAATCAACGGAGAGTGGCTATAAATACATAGTGCTTTGCTCTATCGGCTTAGCATTTGCTCTATATGCTACGGTTGTTTTATACTCTGCTACTTTCTCAAATGTAGGAAACGGCGAAGAGGCGATGCTTTGGACTACTATCATGAGTAATGCCAAGGAGTTAAATTCAGATGCCGCTAAATTGATATTTGTTTTGGCTCTTATCGGTTTTGGTACGAAAGCAGGTCTTGCTCCTACGCATACTTGGCTACCTGATGTTCATGCTCAAGGTCCTGCACCTATATCAGCGCTTCTTTCGGGCGTTCTTTTAAAATGCGCTATGCTTGCACTTTTAAGATACTACGCCGTTACCGCTAATGCTACGGGGTTTGAATTCGTGCAAGATATTATGCTGATTTCGGGCACTTTGACACTATTTATAGCGGGAATTTTCCTAGTTAGACAACACGACGTAAAAAGAATGTTTGCATACCACTCTATAGTTCATATGGGCGTTATAGCTTTTGCTTTGGGTATCGGAGGAGAACTTGGAATTTTTGCTGCGATCTTTCACTGCTTGGCTCATAGCTTTACAAAAGCGCTTGCGTTTTGTTCTACCGGAAATATAGCAAGAATTTACGGACACAAAGACATGAGCAAGATGGGCGGCATGATAAAGATAGCGCCTATTACTACGATAATGTTTGGCGCAGCGGTTTGCTCTTTGGTTGGAGTGCCTGCTTTTGCGATATTTGTTAGCGAATTTTTAGTTTTTAAAGGCGCGATAGTTACGGGTCAGTATTTCGCAGTTGCGCTATTTGCAATAGCCCTTGCCATCATCTTTATAGCCGACTTTTCGCACTTTAATATGGCAAGCTTTGGTGAGCCAAAAGGAGTGATCGTTCACAATAAAGAGATGAGTATGTTTGAAAATTTACCGCTTATCGGACTTTGTGCGCTTATTATCATCTTTGGCGTTTGGCATGTGGATAGCTTTTTCGTCTTGGTTGAAAGCGGCGTTAAAATAATAATGGGAGCTTAAGATGCGTGGAGATAAATTTATAGAAATTTTAAAAACTAAGGTCAAAATCCTTGAAGTAACAAGACAAGCCGAGGATCAGATCACTGTTTTGGTTGATAGAAACGATCTTCCGCTTGCGGTAAAAACGCTTTATTATGATATAGGCGGATTTATTTCTACTATGATACCAAATGACGAAAGAGCCATAAACGGAAATTTCGCGCTTTATTACGCTATTTCTATGGAGGGCTCAAAGATGACCGAGGCTGATGATTTTGCACCTGAGGATAAGTGCTTTATCACCGTTAAGACCTTAATCCCTGGAAATGACCCGACATTTCCATCGGTTACTCCTTTGGTTCCGGCTTGCGTTTGGTATGAGCGTGAGGCTTATGATATGTTCGGACTTATCGCAGAAGGACTTCCCGATAAGCGCAGGTTGGTTCTAAGCGATGATTGGCCCGATGGACTTCATCCGCTAAGAAAAGACGCTATGGACTATCGCTATAGACCAAATGCGGTAGCTCATCAAGACGAGCCGGAGGCGGAATTTTTATTTCCTAGCGGAGATAGCGTAGTGGATGTTCCGCTTGGACCTCTTCACGTAACAAGCGATGAGCCGGGTCACTTTAGGCTATTTTGTGACGGAGATGAGATAATAGATGCCGATTATCGCCTCTTTTATCAGCACAGAGGTATGGAAAAGCTCGCCGAAAACAGAATGAACTACGATCAAATGGGCTATCTTGCAGAACGCGTATGCGGAATTTGCGGATACGCTCACGCAATCGCTTGTATAGAAGCGGCAGAAAAGGCTATCCGTCTTGAAATTCCGCTTAGGGCTCAAGCTATTCGCGTGATATGCCTTGAGATAGAGCGTCTTCATAGCCATCTTTTAAATATCGGCTTAGCCTGCGAGGTTACGGGCAACTATAACGCATTTATGCATATCTTTAGAGTAAGGGAATACTCTATGGAACTAGCTCAACTTGTAACGGGAGGTCGCAAGACATACGGAAACGTCATAATGGGCGGTTTAAGACGCGATATGACAAATAATGAGATCAAAAAAGCTATCGAGATAATAAACAATCTTGACGTTCAGATAACTGAAATTTGGGATGCGGTCATGGATGATAAGCGTCAGATAGGGCGCTGGAAGGGTGTGGGCGTACTTGATAAACAAGTTGCCAGAGACTTTAGTCCCGTTGGTCCAAATATGAGAGGTTCGGGCTTTAAGCGAGATAATCGCTACGATCATCCTTACGATTTTTTTAATCAGCTTGAATTTGAAGTTGCTGTTGAGCACGGAGGAGATGTCTTTAGTAGGGAGGTCGTAAGATATAAAGAGCTAAAAAGCTCCATTCATATCATACGCCAATGCTTAGAGCTCATGCCTCAAACTCCTATTATGATAGATCCAAAAACCATGATCAAGCCTGAAAATTTCGCTCTTGGTCATGATGAAGCGCCTAGAGGCGAAAATGTGCATTGGATCATGCAAGGAAGCGCTCAAAAGGTATTTCGCTGGAGATGTAGAGCAGCAACTTATAACAACTGGCCAAGCCTTAGATATCAGTTTAGAGGTAACACGATAGCCGATGCCGCGCTTATAGTCTGTTCGCTTGATCCGTGCTATTCATGTACCGAGCGTGTAACATTAGTCGATGTAAGAAGCAAGAAATCTAAAATTTTAACAGAAAAAGACCTTAAAAAATTCTGCCAATCAGGCGGGGTCAGTAAAAAGGATCTAAGATGATGAAACTCTTTGACATAACCGAGAAATACGGAAAAGCGACATATGCTTATCCGTTTGAACCGTATAAAGTTCATGAAAATTTCCGTGGTCAGCCACACTATACTTATGATCTTTGTGTAGGCTGTGCGGCTTGTGGAGTCGCTTGTCCAAGCAATGCCATAGAGATAAAAATGAACGAGAGTCAAGACAAGCTTATATGGCAGTTTGATTGCGCTAGATGTATATTTTGCGGACGCTGTGATGAGGTTTGCCCGACAGGAGCGGTAAGACTAAGCGATAGCTTTGAGCTGGCGGTTAAATTTGATAAAACCGCACTTATTCAAAGAGGAGAGCTTGAGGTTGAAAAATGCAAATGTTGCGGGAAATCCTTTACTCCAAAAAGATTAATTAACTACAGCTACGAAAAGCTTGCCGGCGCAAATTTGCTTCCGGGAAGATTGCAGGAAGCAAAAGAGTATCTTTATATCTGTCCTGAATGCAAAAAAGCCCAAGCGGTTACAAGATTAACCAAGGGCACAGAGGAGGCGATAAAATGAGTTTATATCAAGTTCCTGAAAATATAAAAACGGCAAACGATCTAACCGCAAAGCTGGAGCATCTTAAAAATATAAAAAGAAGCTTTAGCGTTTATAGGATAGATTGCGGAAGTTGCAACGGTTGCGAGATAGAAATTTTTGCAGCTATTACTCCTATGTGGGATCCTGAGAGGTTTGGCTTTAAACTAGTGGCAAATCCTCGTCATGCGGATATATTGGTCTGCTCAGGACCTGTTACCAGACAGATGTATTATCCTCTTCTTCGTGCTTATGAAGCGGCACCCGATCCGAAGATAGTCGTGGCTTTTGGTGCGTGCGGAAGTAGCGGCGGTATATTTTATGACGCTTATAGCGTTTGGGGAGGAATTGACAAGATAATCCCCGTGGATGTGTATATCCCCGGTTGTCCGCCACATCCTGCAAGTGTGATTTACGGTCTTGGCATGGCTCTTGGCATAATCGATCAAAAGCTTCAAAGAAGAAGCTATGAGCAAGACAATACCTTGCCTCCGCCTGTTGAAAAGTCCGTTTTGGGCGATACTCTTTTTGAAAGAGATTTGCAAGCCGAGTCAAAGAGGCTAATGAGCTATATCTTTGGTAGAACTCTTTTTGAAAAATATATGAGCGCTATTAAAACATCAACCGATGCAAAAAACCCAAAAGCGAGCAAAGAAGCCATCCTTGAAGCCATCAAGCATGAAGACGACCCAAGGTACGCTGAGTGCATGGCGCTGCTTCATAATGATGTTTATCTAAAATACGCAAAAGCGGATAGCGAATTTTCAATAGATGTTCAAAAAGAAATTTGGGATAAAAGATGATACAAATTTACAAACTCACAAAACGCCATATGGATGAAAACGAGAAGATGCCAAGAGAGCTTAAGGATATCAAAATTTTCTCCACATGCGTTGGTCATGGAGTCGGGACTATTGATTTCAGTGAGAAAATTTTAGAGCTTAGCGATGATGAATTTGAAGAAATTCTAAGCAATTCGGGCGAATATGTGAAATTCAAAATCGGAAATTTAAGCAAGTATTTTGAAGTTGAAATTTTCCCTGAGCATGCAGCTAGGCTTATCCCGCAGCTAGCAGAGGGTAAATTTAAAGAAATTTTACTTAATCTAAAAGAGGGATATCTTGTGCTTAGAAAGGATTTTTGATGAAAAAGGCTATTCTTTGTATAGGAAATCCGCTTCGCGGGGATGATGATGTGGGTAATGAGGTAGGACGAATAGTTGAAGAGAATTTAAAAGAGTGGAGGGTATTTTACGGGCAAGATGTGCCTGAGGACGAATTTGGTGCGATTAGAGAATTTGCGCCTGAAATTTTGATTGTCGTTGATGCGATGAGCGGCTTTAGCGAAGGCAAGATCGAGTTTTTTGATCTAAGCGACGAAAAGGACTATATCTATTCAACCCATAATTTGCCAACTCCCGTTCTTTTGAGTTATCTTCGTAAAATTTGTCCAAAAACGCTTTTTTTAGGCATTAGCGTGCTTCTTGAAAACGTCCTTGATTTTAAAGAGGGGATGAGCGAGACAGCTAAACAAAGCGCTAAAAAAGCTTATGAAAAAATTTTACAAATTGATTTGAATTTAAAGGAGACAGCATGTTAAATCCTGCGCAAACGGCTCAAGCCATATCAGGCTCAATGGAACACAAGGCTCACACTCCGCTCATAAGCGTCATATTTTTAGCTATTATGGCAGGAGCCGCGATAGCTATGGGCGATATATTTTGGGCTCATTCTACTGTCGGTATGGCTGAAAAGCAGTCAATCGGCATGGCAAATTTCATAGGCGGCATAACTTTTAGTTGCGGTCTTATGATGGTTGTTTTTTACGGAGGTCATCTTTTTACAAGTTCGGTTCTATCGGGAGTTAGCGCCTATGAGGGCAAGGTTAAGCCAAGTCAGGCGGTATTTTATTGGGCGGTTGTCTGGCTTTGTAATTTTGCGGGCGGAGCGCTGATTGCTTATATGTATTACTATTCGGGATTGCCTTTGAAATTTGACGGATATATCTTGCAACACTTTGTTCCTGCGGGCGTAGGCAAGGTAACCGCGCCTTTTCACGAGCTTTTTATAAGGGGCATTTTTTGTAACGTCTTTGTTTGTATGTCTATATGGACTGCAACATCAGAAAGTAATTTAGCGGGCAAATTTTTTGCCATTATGTGGATGATAGGCGCATTTGTGGCTTGTTCTATGGAGCACTGCGTGGCAAATATGTTTATCATAACAGAAGCGCTTATAGCCAAGGCTCACTATCTGGCTCAAGTAGGCGGAGATATGAGCGAGCTAGCCCATATGCTGCATACTAGCGTGGCCGGATTAAACGAGTTAAATTGGACAAATTTCTTGGTTAAAAATTTAGTTCCCGTAACTCTTGGAAATATCGTAGGAGGACTATTTTTCGTAGGACTTGTAGGATTTATGGCAAATAAATTTGATATGAAGGATTGATATTTGTTTGCTATTTTAAAATTTAGCTGCGAATTTAGGCTTTTTGGTTTTATCAAGAGGCCTAAATTCTCTTAGCCCGCTTTAAATTTTAGATATCTGAAATTAGCTTTTAAAAATCAGTTTGTGTAGCTTTGTAATCTTTCATAATCTATAATCAAAAATTCGTGCGGAGTTATCTTTCTGATGACGTCTTCTTTGATCAGTTCGTTAAATGCCGTTGATGCACTTTGTCTTTTAAGCCCGACAAACGAAGATAAAATTTTAACCGAAAAAGGCAAAAACACATATCTATATCCGTTTTGTTTGAGATCTTGTTCGTTTGCAAGCTCTATCAAAAAGCTTGATATGCGACCTTTTGCATCTTCAAACAATATCGATTTTATTATCTGTCTTTGCAGTAAAGTTATGTTTAGCATTGTCTGATAAAGACCTTTTGTAAATTCGTGATTTTGCAGCATCTCTTCTATATTTTGAGTTTCTATGGAGTAAATTTCGCTATCTTCTAAAATTTCAATAGCGCAGGTTTCATCAAGTATGGTGATGTTGTTTTTTTGTAAGTGATATATGATAAATTCTTCTCCGTCTTCAAAAAACGATAACTTTGCAGATCCGCTTTTAAAGATTATGATTTTTATGAAATCGCTATAAAGGATGCAGCCTTTTTCTAGGGTTTCGTGTTTAAATTTAGATAGCTCGGCCTTGCTTAGTATATCCATGGTTTGTGTTTCTAATAGGCCTAAACGAGATGTTTTCACTTTTTTCTCTGTTTGTAATAAATTTTTGTATTTTATCTTAATCAGATAAAACGCTTTATTAATCAAAACAGATTATCTGAAATATTCTTATTAATCAATATAAATATAAAATATAAAAGTTAATATATAAACTTAAGTAAATAGATTCTTTTTATATTTTAAAATTTTAAAGATACAACAAAATATTTAAAACATATACTGATATCTTATGTTTAAATATATCTAAACACTAAGTTAATTAAATACTAATATGTCGTAAAATAAAGCAATATATAATATGCAAATTTAGCATATTACTTAAAATTTTTTTAAATAAAATAATTAATTTTAAAATTAAATTTATTTTTTTAGGAGTATAATATTTTTCGTATATAAATTTAATAATTTTAGAAAGGGGGAGTGAATATGCAAACCATTGTAAAAACCACCTGTCCATATTGCGGCACGGGTTGCGGTATTGATCTGATCGTTGAAAACGGCAGAATCACAGGTGCAAAGCCGACTGAAAAGCATCATGTAAATGACGGCGAACTTTGCTTAAAAGGTATGTTTGGCTGGGAGTTTGTAAATTCTCCAAAACGCTTAACGAAGCCTATGATCCGTAAAAGAAACGGGGTTTACGATAAGCACGGTGAGCTTGAAGAGGTAAGCTTTGACGAGGCTTATGAATTTATCGCCGATAAATTTAAGAGCACGGTTGAAAAATACGGCCCAAATTCGATCATGGGCTTTAGTTCCGCTCGCTCAAACAACGAAGATAACTATGTCTTTCAAAAATTCTTTCGCGCTCAAGGAAGCAACAACGTAGATCACTGCGCTCGTCTTTGACACGCTCCGACTGTGGCAGGTCTTGCCAGTACACTTGGAAACGGAACAATGACAAACGATTTAGTTGAATTTGCTACCGATACCGATGTGTTTTTGCTAATAGGCACGAACACGAGCGAGTGCCATCCGATCATAGCCATGCAGATGCAAAGAGGCTTGGAGCGCGGCGCTAAAATGATAGTAATTGATCCAAAACGCACCGATATGGCAAAAAAAGCCGATATATACATGCAAATTCCGATCGGGTCAAATATAAAAACGCTAAATACGATGATAAATTTAATCATAAATGAAAATTTGTGCGATGATGAATTTATCAAAAACTATACTCACGGTTTTGAGTATTTAAAAGAAGCGGTTAAGGACTTCACGCCGGAGCGATACGAGGCTGAAACGGGAGTTAAAAAAGAGCTTATTATAGAGGCTGCCAGAATGTATGCCAAAGCCGATGCGGCAGCAATTTGCTACACTATGGGCATTACTCAGTTTACCGACGGCACATCAAATGTATTTTCTTTATCAAATTTGGCTCTTATAACAGGAAATTTAGGCAAAAAAGGCGCAGGAGTAAATCCGCTTCGCGGGCAAAATAACGTTCAGGGAGCTTGTGATATGGGTGCACTTCCAAACGTCATCCCAGCAGGTGCCGTAAACAGCGAGTATGCACAAGAGCAAGCGCGCAAAATTTGGCATTTTGAGCTAAACCCAACTCCTGGAATTAAGCTAACGCAAGCTCCTGAAAAGATGGATAGCGGCGAGCTTAAGCTGCTTTATGTATTTGGTGAAAATCCTGTGATGAGCGACCCTTGGACGGAGCACTTTGTGCATGCCGTTCATCATCTTGACTGCTTTATCGTGCAGGATTTGTTCCTAACCGAAAGCGCTCAAAAAGCCGATGTGGTCTTGCCAGCAGCAGGTTGGGGCGAAAAAGACGGAACGTTTATCAACACCTCTCGCAGGGTTCAGCGAACAAGAAAAGCAAGCGAGCCTGTAAGCGGAGTTGAGCCTGACTGGAAGGTGGTTTGCAATATCGCTAATCGCATGGGGCTTGAGGGCTTTAAATTTAACGACGCGGAGCAAATTTGGAATGAACTGCGCGAGCTTATGCCTAAATTCTTTGGCGGTATAAGCTACTATAGGCTTGAAAAACTCGGCGGTATAAGCTGGCCTTGTCCTGATGAGGAGCATGCGGGAACGCCTGATCTTTACACTGATAAAAAATCCATGCTTCCTGACGGAAAATTTCGCCTTGTGCCGGTGCTTTACGTAGATGATAAAGCAAGTCGCGCAAAGGCTGAAGCGGAATTTAGACAAAAATTTGATATCCCTAGCGATTATCCGGTGGGAAGCGGCGCGCTTAGCGAAATTCCGGATGAGATTTATCCTTGTCTTTTCACCACGGGAAGAAAGGTATATCACTATCATACGGGAACTATGACTAGAGAGTGCCCTGCGCTTGAGTATGGAGCGGGCATGGAAGGCGCGCTTATAGAAGTAAGCCCCGATATAGCCAGAGAGCGCGAGCTTGATGAAGGATGTTACGCTCTTGTAGAGAACAAACGAGGCAAGATAGCAGCAAAACTTCGCATAAATCCCGATCTGAAAGAGGGAACTATATTTACGACGTTTCATTATAGCGAGGCGGATGGAAACGAGCTTGCAAACGCAGATGATCCGGATCCGCTATCAGGTATCACTCCGCTTAAAATGACGATAGCAAATATCAAAAGATTAAGCGAGAGCGAATTTATTGATTTCAGAGAGAAAAACGAGATGAGTATGCACTCTGAAACCCCTTATTTATCGGTTAGACGATATTAAATTCTTAGGCTCTAAATTTTAGAGCCTACTTCTTATCTTTTGTAAATAAGCTTGCTGTGAGTAGAAATTTAGTAAAATTTTTAAAAATTTAAAGGCTAAATTATGTTTAACGGACTTATTCGCGAGATAGCCGAGGTTGTTAGCTACTCTCAAAACAAGCTTAGACTAAAGGCGAAACATAGACCAAATTTAGGCGATAGTATCGCGGTAAACGGCGCTTGTTTAAGCGTTATAGAGCTTTTTAATGACGGCTTTAGCGTGGAGCTAAGTGCGGAAACCAGAGCCGTTATAGCGACTGAAAATTTAAAAGGGCGGGTTCATATGGAGCCTGCTATGAGGCTTAGCGATAGAGTGGACGGGCATTTAGTACAAGGTCATATCGATGCGCTAGGCGAAATTTCAAAGATAGTTAGGCATGAAAACGGAGTGGATTTTTATATAAATTTACCGCAAGATATCATGCGCTTAATGGCAAACAAGGGCAGTATCTGCGTGGATGGGGTAAGCCTTACGATAAACGAGGTTACGCCAAACGGAGTGCGCCTAACGATCATTCCTATAACGTTTCGCGAGAGCCTTTTTAGCGAGTTTAAAATAGGCCGAAGAGTAAATATCGAAAGCGATCTTTTAGCGCGCTACGTGGCTCACCAGCTTGGCTTTAAAAAGCAGATGAGTTGGGAAGATATAGATCATATCGCAAGTCTTTATTAAGAGTCTTTATGCAAGATGTCGGTGTAAATTTAGTATTTGATGATGAGCGTTTTTGTGGCGGATTTACTAGCAAATTTGGCGGAGTGAGCGTAGGGGATTATGAAGGCTTAAATTTAGGTGATCATGTAGGAGACGAGCCTAAAAATGTATCTAAAAATCGGGAAATTTTAGCGAATTTGCTTGGTGTGGAGATAGAAAATCTAAAATTCATGCATCAAATTCACTCAAACCGAGTAGAAATAATTAGAAATTTAGATGATGAAATACTTCCTTGCGACGGCATAATCACAAATTTAAAAGGCGTTGTGCTTTGCGTTTTGGTTGCTGACTGCTCGCCTATTTTGATTGTGGATGAGGTGCGTGAGGTTGTGGCTGCTATCCATGCGGGAAGAGCGGGAACCGTAGGTAAGATTTGCACCAATACCGTAAATTTAATGAAGCGCGAATTTGGGTGCAGCGAGCAAAATTTAAGCGTTTTTGTTGGACCAAATATCAAAGGCGGTTGCTATGATATAGGCGGGCTTGATCTTGGCGAGTTTAATAGATACAAAAACGATGGTAAATTTGATATAAACGCCGCTTTGGCTGATGAATTTAAGGAACTTGGCGTAAAGAGCGTAAAATTTGATGAAATTTGCACGCATTGCGATGAGAGGTATTTTTCCTATCGCAGAGAGCGAGTTACGGGAAGATTTGCGGGTTTTATTATGGCGAGATAGAGATTAAGCTTAGCTGTTTGATTGTTGATTTGATATTGGTGATTAAATTCTAATGCTGGAATTTGCCTAATTGTTAATAAACTTTGCAAAATAAGAAATTTAACTTTTTTATTTTATTTCTCATTTAAAATTATTATTTAATTTTTTAACTAAACAAAATTTGATTTTAATTATTAGTTGTGTTATACTCTGCTTGTCTAATCTTAAAAATTTCACAAGGAGATAGCAATGAAGAAGATATTAACTTCTTTAGTCGTAGCAGGTGCGTTAAGCGGTGCTTTTGCACATGATTTTTGGGTCGTAGGAAAAAATATGGATAAATTTAGCGCCGACATCGGTTACGGACATAGCTTCCCAAAACCTGAAGCGATAGCCGAGAAGAGATTAAGTCTTTTTGCTCCGCTATATATAGTGGATAAAAGCGGTGCCAAAACCGTTTTAAAGCAAGCTGGCGAAAACTATCATTATGAGGGTGAAAAGCTTCAAAAAGGAACTTACGTCCTAGCGGGCGATTATAAGCCTACTTTTTGGACAAAAGATAAAGACGGCAAGTGGCATATGGACGGCACTAGAGAAAATGTAAAGAATGTCGAGTCTTGCGGATACATAGGAAGGACCGCAAAAGATATCGTTGTAGAAGGCGGCGAGATAGATGAGTTTGTTTATAAGCCGATAGGTCAAATTGCCGAGATCGTGCCATTAAGCGATGTAACTAAGATTAAAGCCGGAGAGCCGTTTAAGGTTCAGTTTTTCGCTAACGGCAAGCCTGCTAAGGTCGCTAAAGTCACAGGCGCTATAGAGGGATTTCCTGAGGGTAAATATACGTTTTTAGGAACTACGGACTTAAAAGGAATGATTGAAGTAATAGCTATCAAAGAGGGCAAATGGCTTTTAGAGGCTACGTATAAAGCTCCTTATGCCGATGCTAATAAATGCGATGAAGAAACGCTTTCGGCAACTCTTGTAATTGACGTAAAAAAATAACTTTTCTCTTGATCGGACTAGCTCCGATCGCCTCTTTTTGCTTTGATAATTCAGTTTTGTTGTTTTATAATTTTATTTTTTAAAATACTTAAAGGACTGCATAATGGGATATGAAGCATTTGCGCCTAAGGATTTAAGAGTAGTAAAAATAATTCAAAACGCCAAGAAATTTGGAGTGGAAAGACTTCAAAACGAAGCTTTGGTAAAGGAATTCTTAAATCGCGAGCAAATTTCATTAAGCGAAGATGAGCGCGAAAATATAAGACAAATTTTTATAAATTTGATGAAGATTGAAGAGGAAGTGCAATTAAGCGGGTGAGATCATGAAAAAGATAGCTTTGATTGTTTTGTTGGCCTTTACTCTTTTTGGCGCGCAGTTGCAAGAAGCGCAAAGACTCTTTCGCATAGGAGATGAAAAAGCCGCGATAGAAATTCTAACAAAGTCTTGCGATAGCGGGCTTTTAGACTCTTGTATTATGCTTGGTAATTTTTACTTTTCAAACGACAAACGCAAATTTGAGTATGAAAAGGCGGTTGATCTCTACGCAAAAGCATGCGATGGCGGAAATTTGCTTGGTTGTGACAGACTTGCGGGCGCTTATTATGAGGGCAGAGGGGTTAAGCAAGACTTCGCGTTTGCTGCGAAATTTGCCATGCAAGCTTGTGATGGCGAGATCTCGTATAGCTGCATAGTCTTAGCGAATTTGCACTACTACGGAAACGGTGTCGTAAAAGATCATGCGCAGGCGCTTAAATTTTACGAGCGGGCATGTGAGCTTGAGACGGCTTCAAGTTGCGTTATGGCGGCAAAGATGCATGAAAAAGGCGAGGGTGCGCCAAAGGATATGCAAAAGTCGCTTCTTTATCACGACAAAGCTTGCATTCTTGGGGCTAAGCCAAGCTGTGACAAAGCTCAAAATCTAAAATAAACGATAAATTTAATCTCGCAAAAAGAGATGATTTGTTAATATCACGTCCTTAAAATTTCACACAAAGGACAAATTTGAAAAAGATTATCTGTATGATGGTTTGCGCGGGAGCGCTTTTTGCCTCGACTTTAAACAAAGCCGATGATGCTTATGTAGAGGGCAGATACGAAGAGGCGGCGAAGCTTTACGAGAAGGCTTGCGATGAGGGCGATATGCAGGGATGCTATAACCTTGGCGCCATGTATGAAAACGAAAGAGGTGTTAAATACGACATGCAAAAGGCGGTAAACCTCTATGAAAAAGCTTGCAACGGCGATAATGTCTATGGCTGTTATAATCTTGCTATGGTTTATAGCGATTTGAAAGATTACTCAAAAGCTGTTGCGCTTCTAACGAAAGCTTGCAGCGGCGAAGACGGCATGGCGTGCTTTAACTTGGGCGTGTTTAACTTCAAAGGCGAAGGTATAAAAGAAGATAAAAAAGTAGGCAACGAATTCTTTAAAAAAGCTTGCGAATACGGCACTCCTGAAGGTTGCTACGAGCTTGCGCGCTCTTATGTAAGAGGTCAAGGGATTGAGCTAAATTTCAAAAAAGCCGAAGAGTTTCACGCTAAAGCTTGCCGGATGCATCACGCAAGAGGCTGCTACAACGTGGGTGCGTTAAATACAAATCCGAAAGCCAAAGCTCACATGAATCAAGATAGAGATAAGGCTAAGGAGTTTTTTAAGCAAGGCTGCGATCTGGGTGATGAGCAAAGCTGTGAAAATTTAATGTTTATGGAGCTTGGAAAGCTTTGATTTAATTTTGCATAAAGGCTAAAATTTCTTTAAATTTGCTAAAATAAAAAATCTACATTTGAAATTTAAAGGAGTTAGCATGCTACTACTTAAAAATGCAAATTTATTTACCCCTGAGCATGTCGGAGATAGTGATGTGCTTGTGGGCGGAGGTAAAATTTTAGCTATCGGAAAAGGACTTGATTTCCGCTGTGAAAGCCTTGAAACTTACGATCTTAAAGGCAAAATTTTAGCTCCAGGGCTAATCGATCAGCACGTCCATATAACGGGTGGAGGAGGCGAAGCTGGATATCATTCAAGAACTCCTGAAATTAAGTTAAGCGAAATCGTAAAACACGGTATCACGACTGTCGTTGGAGTTTTAGGCACTGATGGCTGTACCAGAAGTCTTGAAAATCTTTACTCCAAAGCAAAAGCGCTTGAATTTGAGGGCATCTCGACATTTATCCATACAGGTTCATACGCTACGCCAACCGTTACTTTTACGGGAAGTATTACTAAAGACTTAGTGCTAATCGATAAAGTTAGAGGCGTTAAAATCGCAATGTCGGATAACAGAAGCAGTTATCCGACCGATGAAGAGCTCATCAAAATCCTAACTCAGATAAGAATAGGCGGCATGATATCCAAAAAGGGTGGCGTGATGCATATGCACATGGGCGGATTATCTAGCAAGCTTGATGCGGTGTTTAGGATACTAAAAGACTGCGAATTTCCTGTTCAGTACTTCTCTCCGACGCATTGTGCCAGGACAAAAGATCTCTTTGATGAGTGCTTGAAACTGCAAAAGATGGGCGGATTTTTTGATATCACAAGCGGCGGAAGCCAGTTTGCTCCGCTTCATGAGGTGATCGCTTACGGCATCGAAAAGGGCTTAAAGCTAGACATGATGACGATGAGCTCTGATGGCAACGGAAGCGTGCCTAAATTTGATGAAAACGGAGCTTTAGTTGGGTATGGATGTGCAAGTTGCAGTGCAAATTTAGACGTGCTAAGAGATGTGGTCAAAAACAAAATTTTAACTCGTACGCAGGCTTTTTCTTTGATGGGAAAAAATGTGGCTAAATTTTTGAATTTGGAAGGTAAAGGCTCTATAAAAGTCGGTTTTGATGCGGACTTTACAAGCTTTGATGAAGATATGGTAGTTCAAGATGTGATCGCAAAAGGCGAGTTTTGCGTGAAGGAAGAAAAGATAGTTAAAAAGGGATTTTTCGAGTGATTTTATTGCGACCGTGATAGTAAATTTGCGATTGTGTTTGAAATTTATAGGCTCTAGTTTAGTGTGCTGGAGCCTATAAATTTTGATAATTAAAATTTACTAATAATTTTGCTTTTAACCAAAGCCTATTCATAAAATTTAGCTTAATTTTATATTGCTTTCAGTATAATCCAAGCTTCAATTCACACACACCAATCCTAAAATTTGGTTGCGACAGGTGCAAATTTGTCGTTAATGGGTGTGGAGGAGAAACCTAAATTTCGCTCGATAGAGCACAAGGAGAACCGATATGGTAACAATGAGAGATTTGCTAGAGTGCGGCGTTCACTTCGGACACCAAACACGCAGATGGAACCCAAAGATGAAAAAATTCATTTTTGGCGAGAGAAAAGGTATCTACATTATAGATCTACAAAAAACTATCCGCTACTTCCGCTACACATACAACATCGTTCGTGACGCAGCTGCAGAGGGTAAAACTATCCTTTTTGTCGGAACAAAAAAACAAGCCGGTCAAACAGTTGGCGAATACGCTGAAAAATGCGGAATGCCATACGTAAATCACCGCTGGTTGGGCGGCATGATGACAAACTTCGGAACAATCCGCCAAAGCATACGCAAGCTTGAAGTTATCGAAGCTATGGAAGAGGATGGCTCAATCAATCTTCTAACCAAAAAAGAAGCTTTGATGCTAAGAAGAAAAAAAGAGAAGCTTGTAGCCTACCTTGGCGGAATTAGAAATATGAAAACTCCACCTGATATGATCTTTGTTATCGATACAGTTAAAGAAAAAATAGCAGTTCAAGAAGCTAACAGACTAAAAATCCCTGTAGTTGCTCCGATAGATACAAACTGCGATCCTGACGTAATTGATTATCCAATCCCTGGAAATGACGATGCTATCCGCTCGGTGCAACTTTTCTGCCAAGAGATGGCTGAGGCTATCATCGAAGGACGCTCACAACTTGAAAAAGACGGCGGCGTAGCCGAAGAGGGCAAAGAAGAGGTTACTCAAGATGAAAAAGACGCTGTGCTAGAAGAGGCATTTAGCGAAGAAGAATTTGAAGCGGAGGATGAAGAATAATGGAAATAACCGCACAAATGGTAAAAGAGCTCCGTGAAGCAACCGGAGCCGGAATGATGGATTGTAAAAAGGCTTTAGCCGAAGCTAACGGAGATATGGAAAAAGCCGTAGATATACTTCGCGAAAAAGGTCTTGGACAAGCCGCTAAAAAAGCCGACAGACTTGCAAGCGAGGGTCTTGTAACGGTTGAAGTATGTGAACACTGCAAGAAAGCAACTATTACGGAAATAAATTCAGAAACAGATTTTGTTGCTAAAAACGTTCAGTTTCAAAACCTTACAAAAGACACTACCGCTCATATCCAAGCAAACTCTATCTCTAGTGTAGAAAGCCTCAATGAGAGCGTTATAAACGGTGTTAAATTTGAAGATTATTTCAAGGGTCAAATCGCTACAATCGGCGAAAATTTGGTAGTAAGACGCTTTGAGACGGTTAAAGTTGATGAAAACGGCGTAGTAAACGGATATGTGCATTCAAACGGACGTGTTGGCGTTATCATCGCTGCAGCTTGCGATAGCGCTCAAACAGCTCAAAAAGCAGAGGATTTCATAAGAAATTTATGTATGCATGCAGCCGCTATGAAGCCAAGTGTGATAAGCTACAAAGATCTTGATAGAGAATTTGTGGAAAAAGAATTTATCGCTCTTAAAGCCGAGCTTGAAAAAGACAATGAAGAGCTAGTTCGTCTTGGCAAACCGCTTCACCACATTCCAAGTTACGCAAGTAGATTGCAACTTACCGATGATGTCGTAGCAAAAGCCGAAGACGCGATAAAAGAAGAGCTAAAAGCCGAAGGTAAGCCTGAGAAAATTTGGGATAAAATCATACCTGGTAAGATCGAAAGATTTTTTGCGGACAATACCGTACTAGATCAAAGACTTACTCTTTTAGGTCAATTTTACGTAATGGACGATAAGAAAACTGTTGAGCAGGTAATAACTGAAAAGAGCAAAGAGCTTGGCGGTAAAATCGAGATCGTAAAGTACGTTAGATTTGAGCTTGGCGAAGGCTTAGAGAAGAAAAACGAAGATTTTGCGGCGGAAGTTGCGGCGCAAATGGCTTAAAAATGGAAATTTTAAAGGGCGTAAATCTTAGCTTTGCGTATGATTATACGCTCTTTGAAAATGTCAATATATCTTTAAATTCCCGCCAAAGCTCGGCTATTTTAGGCGTAAGCGGATGCGGGAAATCAACTATACTTCATATACTTTCAACACTGCTTAAGCCTAAAACGGGCGAGGTTATTTATAAAGGCAAGTCGCTTTATGATCTCTCTTTAAACGAGCTTTTGCAAATTCGTAGACTTGATTTCGGAATTATTTTTCAAGCGCACTATCTGTTTAAAGGCTTTAACGCAAGGGAAAATATCGAACTTGCAGGAATTTTATCGAGTCAAAATATAGATGAAAATATCCTCGAAAATTTAAAAATCAAAGATATTTTAAATCAAAAAGTAGGCGAATTGAGTGGAGGGCAGCAGCAGCGCGTGAGTATCGCTAGAGTGCTATGTAAAAAGCCAAAAATAATATTTGCCGACGAGCCTACCGGAAATTTGGACAAACAAACTGCAAATGACGTAATGCAAACTCTTTTTGAGTATATCAAAGCAAACGATGCGGCACTTGTGCTAGTAACTCATGATAATGATTTAGCCGCAAAGTGCGATAATCAATATAGGCTTGACAACAAAGAGTTGGCAAAAATTTCCATTTAGTATATTTTTTATCTATATATTGTTTTTTGCATATATAAGCCATAAACGCTCAAATTAAAATCAAAAGTCAAAGAGTAAGCCTATATTTCTTATTAATGTCGTAAATGCCTTTAATTTCGGTCTATTTTAGCGCTTAAACAAATAACTCGTAGTCTTACTTTAAGGTAGTTGCAAGCCTGAGACTATAAAAAACACTGCGATAAATAAAAGCCATAAAACAGTTTTTAGGCTCAAAATAGGGCTTAAATCTCTTGTTGCAAATTTAAAATTTCAAGCCAAAACAAAGTAAAATTTTGTAAAATAGATAAAAATTTTAAAAGAGCGGTATGGAGATAGTTCAATTTTTCGGCGCAGATAGAGTGATAACTTTTATGCTGTTATTTGCCAGATTAAGCGGGCTTATGGTGTTTTTCCCGTTTTTTGGACACTCTCAAATTCCAATTTCTGCAAAAACCGCTTTAACATTTTTTCTAACGATTTTTTTATTTCCCGTAGCAAGCGTTAAAAACGGCGAAATTTACTATCTTGCAGTTGAAATTTTAAGCGAACTTATGCTCGGACTTTGTGCAGGACTGCTTGTAACTATAGTATTTGGCATACTTCAGCTTGCCGGCGAGCAAATTTCTATGGTTATGGGATTTTCTATGGCTAGCGTGCTTGATCCTCAGACTGGTATAAACTCGCCCGTGATGTCAAATATCATAAATTTTCTTGCCTTGATGACATTCTTGGCATTTGACGGACATCATCTTTTGTTGCTATTTTTCGCAAATTCACTCACCCATATCCCGCTTGGCGAATTTTACCCAAGCGCAAATATAGTCCACTACACTTCAAAATCCATGATAAATCTCTTTATGTTTGGTTTTATCATGTCGTTTCCTATCCTTGCGCTTTCTTTGCTGTCTGATCTTATCTTTGGGATGCTTATGAAAACCATGCCGCAGTTTAACCTGTTAGTCGTAGGCTATCCTATCAAAATCGTTATAGGTTTTGTCGTGCTTATAGCTATTTTAACGGGTATGATGGAGCTTTTTAGCGAGCTTATGCTTAGAGTGATAAACGACATGCCCTCTTTGTTTTTTAAACTAAGCTAAGAGTAATCAAAAATATCTTAAAATACCTTCTTAAGGTTTTTTCAAAGGAGTCTTCATGAAAGTCGCGCTTGTTAATAACAATCCCGCAGTTTCTCGCTTGGCTACGCTTAGTTTAAGCAAAATGGGTTGCGAATATGTCGAGGTTGCAAGTTTAGACATGCTTGATAGTGGACTTTTTGACGTGCTCATCATTGATAGCGACACTCAGATAGAGGATGTTGATTTAAAAAACCTTGCAGATAAAATTTTATACCTTGCTTCAAAGAACTCACCTGAATTTGCCGGTGCAGATAAAGTCTTATTTAAGCCTTTTTTGCCGACGGAATTCGTATCTGTGATGGAAAAATTAAGTCCAAAAGAAGAAGAGCCAAGTGAGATTGAAGAATTTAAAGATACTCAGGAATTCGTAGCGCCTCTTGAAGAGAGCGAATTTATAGATGAGTTTGACGATAAGATGTTTGACGATGATCTGTCTGAGATTGACGAGGTGCAGGATAAGGAATTTGCTCTTGATGATTTGGATTTGGGCGCTGAATTTGATAAAGATGGCTTTGATGAACCGAATTTAAAAGATGATGAACTAACTAAGCAGCTGAGCGAGCTTGTAAAATCAATTGATGATATGCCTAAAGAAGTTGCCGAGGATGAAAATTTAAATCAAGCAGAAGATGAAGCTATGCAGGCTGAAATGCTAGCTCGTGAAGAGGAGCTGTTAAAAGAATTTGACTTTAGTGATGAGTCTTTAGAGCAAGATGAAGAGGAAAAAGCAGAGTCTAAAGAGGAAAAATTCGACGAGTTAATGAGCGAGCTTACTTTGAGTGCGTATGATGAAGAGCTTGATGTGATAGAAAGCATTAAAAACGATATAGACGAGATAGAAAATTTAGACGCTAAATTTGAAGAAGAGCTGCAAGAAGAGTTTGAGCAGTTTAGTGTCAATGAAGAATCTTTAGATGAACCTACAAAAGAGGATATGCAAAATTTCGCTCAAAAGCTTGAGTTGCCTGATGAATTTGACAGTGAATTAGATGATGAAAAATTTGATACCGCAAACGAAGTGGAATTTGAGATAAAAGAGCAAGAAGAGTTCGTTGCAGCCAAAGATGAAGAGGCTTCTAGCAAAGCGGAAATTGAAGATTTTAAAATTTATCAATCTGACGGGTCGGATTATGAAAATATCGATCAGATAAGCGAAACCGAGATCAAGCGAGCTCTTGAAGAAGGCAACGAAGAAGCGGTGCAAATAAACCAAACGGATGTAAAAAACGAACTAACTCATAAAATCACCGAGCATATCGCTACTTCGCTAAGCGTAAGCTCTATAAAAGACGCACTAAAAGGCATGAATATAAAGATAAATATAACGTTTGAGGAAAAGTGAATTTGAAAGGACAAATTTTAATCATCAGCGGTCCAAGCGGAAGTGGTAAAAGCACTCTTTTAAACAGGCTTTTGGCCGAAGAGAGCAATTTATATTTTTCTATTTCATCTACCACCAGAAAGATAAGAGATGGTGAAAAAGATGGAGTGAATTATTACTATATAAGCGAAGATGAGTTTAAGAAGGGTATTGAAGAGGGAAGCTTTTTAGAATGGGCAAATGTGCATAAAAACTATTACGGAACTTCTCTAAAACCTGTTCTTGCGGCATTAAATGAAGGCAAAATAGTCGTGTTTGACGTTGATGTTCAGGGGTTTCATTTAACCAAAGAGAAATTTGCAAATTTAATCACTTCCGTTTTTATCACGACAACGGATAAAAAAGAGCTTAGACGTAGGCTTGAAGGCAGGGGAACCGATACTGCCGAAATGATAGAAAATCGCCTTATGAACGCAGCCGGCGAGATGGAGCACATCTTGGAGTATGACTATTTGCTTATTAATGATGATGTGGAAAAAAGTTATGAAAATTTAAGGGCTATTTTAAAATCAATGAAGCTAAAAAGTGCGAATATAAATTTACGCCAAACCATTAATAATTGGATAGATTGCTAAAATTTATGATAAGATTACGAAAAATTTAAAGGAGAGAAAATGGGTCCAAGCGTCCAACAACTACTTATAATACTTCTTATAGTCGTATTGCTATTTGGTGCAAAGAAGATACCTGAACTTGCAAAGGGACTTGGTAAGGGCATAAAAAGCTTTAAATCAGAGATGGAAAGTGACGATAAAAAAGCTGAAAATATAGAAAAAGTCGAAGAGAAGAAAGAAGATACGCTAACCGCTACTAAGGCTGACGAGACAACTAAGAACGCCTGAGGATAAGAGTGAAAAATTTAGTCATAGATGAGATAAAAAAATACATAAGTGATGATTTTGTATTAGAAAAGCCAAAAGACAAGAGTTTGGCGCATTATGCCACACCTCTTGCTTTTTCTCTTGCAAAAGAGCTTAAGAAATCTCCAAAAATCATAGCCGAAGAGATCGTTTCTAAATTTAGCGGTAGCGAAATTCTTGAAGCAAGCGCACTAAACGGATATATAAATTTTAAATTAAATAGCAAATTTTTAGATAGACTTGCCGGCGATAGCCTTGCAGATCCTCAAAATTTCGCAAAAGGCGGAGCGGATAGAGAAAAGATACTGATAGAGTATGTAAGCGCTAATCCAACAGGCCCACTTCATATCGGACATGTAAGAGGTGCCGTATTTGGCGATACATTAGCTCGCGTAGGAGCTTATATCGGCAAGGGTATCACGACTGAGTACTATATAAACGACGCAGGCAACCAAATAGACCTGCTTGGAATTTCCATAAGTCTTAGGGCTCGCGAAGAGCTGTTTAAAGAAGAAGTAAATTATCCTGAAAAGTATTATAGAGGTGATTATATCTTAGATATCGCACGCGAAGCAAACGATAAATTCGGTAAAGAAATTTTTTATGATGAAAGTAGAAATTTAGAGCTTGCAGAGTTTGGCAAGGATATAGTGTTGGGTCTCATCAAACAAAATTTGGCTGAAGCAAAAATTTTTATAGATAATTGGGCTAGCGAGAGAAGTTATTATAACAAGCTTCAAGCCACTCTTGAAAAGCTTAAAAAATGCGGCGGCATATATGAGGATGATGGTAAAATTTGGATAAGATCAAGCGAAGCGGGAGATGAAAAAGATCGCGTGATAGTTAGGGAAGACGGACGAGAAACCTACCTTGCGGGCGACATAGTCTATCACAATGACAAATTTGAGCGCGGATATGATAGGTATATCAATATCTGGGGTGCCGATCATCACGGATATATAGCCAGAATGAAAGCCGCGATACACTTTTTAGGATATGACGAAAGCAGGCTTGAGGTGCTGCTAACTCAGATGGTTTCGCTTCTTAAAAACGGCGAGCAGTTTAAGATGAGCAAGCGTTCGGGCAATGTGGTTCTTATGAGCGACGTAACTGCCGAGATAGGGTATGAAGCGCTTAGGTTTATGTTTTTAAGCAAAAAGAGCGACACACATCTTGAATTTGATGTGGATGAACTAAAGCGAGAAGATAGTTCCAACCCGATTTTTTATATCAACTACGCTCATGCGCGTGTGAATCAAATTTTTGCAAAAGCGAGTAAAAGTATAGATGACGTAAATAACATTGAGTTTAAGAGCTTAAGTGAGGATGCTAAGAATTTACTTTTCGAAGCCCTTTCTTTAAATGACGTGCTTGTGGATGCATTTAACGCTCGTGCAATGCAGAAAATTTGCGACTATCTAAAATCGCTTGCCGCAAATTTTCATAAATTTTATAACGAAAATCGCGTTGTGGGAAGCCAAAATGAAGATGAGCTACTAAAGCTCTTTGCTGTTGTAGCCCTCTCGATAAAAACCGCTTTAGCGCTTATGGGGATAACTGCTAAGGACAGGATGTAATAGTTGCTTTAATAAGCTCCTTTTGTAAAGACTACAACCTCAATTGTTTTTATAATAATTTTTATGTCATATATTATTGACCAATTATCTATATATTGCATGTCTATTGCTATTCGTTCTTTATAGTCTATATCATTTCTGCCACTTACTTGCCAAAGCCCAGTTATCCCAGGTTTTACGCTAAGTAGTTTTTCTGAGTATTTTCCATATTTTAGTTTTTCTTTCTCTACTATTGGTCTTGGACCAACAATAGACATGTCTCCTAATAATGAGTTAAAAAATTGTGGTAATTCATCTAGGCTATATTTTCTTAAAAAACTTCCGATTCCGGGTATTATTCTTGGGTCTTCTTTTAGTTTAAAATCTTTCTCATACTCTTTTTTGATTAAAGGATTATCTCTGAGCCATTGTTCTAATATTTTTTCAGCATCAATTACCATTGTTCTAAATTTATAAACTTGAAAGCATTTTCCATGCTTTCCTATCCTAGTATGTTTAAAAATAGCAGGGGAGCCTGGAGATTTAATTTTTATTGAGATGTATATAAATAAAAAAACAGGAAGTAGCATAATAATTGCAACTAATGAAAAAAATATATCAAATAGTCTTTTTATAAGATCTTTCATGTAAGCCTTTCTATTTTAGCAATAAAATTATAATCTATAATTATATCTAATTTGCTTCAAATCTCTTATATGTTTTTTGTTATTAAGTTATTTTTTAATTGAAACTTGGCATGATTAATATTCTAATCATATTTTGTTAAAATTCTTCCTTTTTTAAGGTTGCAATATGAATACAATGAAAATCAAAGCCGTTTTTTTGCTGCTCGTGTTAGCTCTGTCGGCTTATTTTGCGTCAAATTTGGATTTTGTTAAGACGTTTCAGCTAAGCCCGCTTATTATAGCCATTTTGCTTGGTATGATTATCGGAAATAGCTTCAAATCGGCCGTTACGATACTTAAAGATAGCGGAATTTTAACCATAGCTACAAAGCAAATTTTAAGACTTGGTATCATACTTTTTGGATTTAGATTAACGCTTCAAGATATCTATGAGGTTGGATTTTTGGGTGTTTTGATAGCTTTTATAGTGGTTTTTTCGACATTTTTTTTAGGTATTTTTCTTGGGCGCGCTATGGGCATAGAGTCTAAAAGCGCTACGCTTATAAGCTCGGGCGCCTCTATTTGCGGAGCTGCGGCGGTTCTTGCAACTCAAAGCGTAGTCAAGGCAGATGGCGATCGCGTGGCGGTTGCGGTTAGTACGGTAGTACTTTTTGGAACTATCGGGATGTTTGTCTATCCTATTTTATTTAGAAGTGAAATTTTAGGCTTTGATGCAGCGACCATGGGGCTTTTTACGGGTTCTACTCTTCACGAGGTCGCTCACGTGATAGGAGCAGCAGCCGGTATAGGTGAAAACGCAGGCGCAGGCGCCGTGATCATGAAGATGTTAAGAGTGCTTATGCTCGTTCCGTTTTTACTAATGCTTGGAATTTTTAGCTTTAGACAAAGCGGAGAAAAGGGCTCCGGTATAAAAAATTTCGTGCCTTATTTTGCGCTTTGGTTTTTGGCGGCCGTTTTGGCAGGCTCTTTTCCTATTTTCCCAAAGCAAATTTTGCCTACTATAAACTTCATCGACACTATTTTGCTCTGTATCGCTATGGGTGCGCTTGGAACGACTATCAGAAAAGACGTGCTTTTAAATGCGGGCAAAAAGCCGTTTATTTTAGCCTTTTTGCTATTTGTGTGGCTTTTTGTAAGCGGATTTTTTATGGTTAAATTTTGGCTTTGATATAGTCGTTTATCTGTCATTTAGCAGCTGTTTTGTAAAATACTTAAATTCAAAACAAGGATGAAATTTGAGAAAAATAGCGCCATTTTTAATGCTTTGTCTTGCCTTATTTGCTTCACAAGATTATGCTAAACTTGAGAGAAAATGCGATAAAAACGATGCTAAAGCTTGTTTGAAGCTTGCTTTAAATTTAGAGATGAACGAAATAAACGAAGAGAGGATTTTAACGCTTCTTAAGAAGTCTTGCGCGCTTGACAATGCGCAGGGCTGTTCGTATGCGGGGGTTGTGTATTCTTTAAAATCAACACCCGATCATGCCAAAGCAAGCTTTTATATGCACAAGGCTTGCGATATGAATTTGGGCGACGGGTGCTGGAATTTGGGGTATTTGTACTCTTACGGGCTTGGCGTTAAGAAGGACGAAAACAGAGCTTTTGAGCTTTATGAAAGATCTTGCGAGCTACGATACGGTGTGGGATGCGAAGCCTTAGCTCTTGCGTATAAAGATAAAAAAGACGAGGCTAATTATTTTAAATACCTAAATTTAGCTTGTCAAAATGGACATGTAGATAGCTGCTCAAACATCGGCTATATGTATGAGCGAGGAAGCGGTGTGGAGTTTAATCTGCTTGAAGCGATGAAATTTTACGATATGGCTTGCAAGGGCGAAGATCAGCTTGCTTGCTACGCGCTTGGGTATATCTACGAAAAAGGAGCCGAAGGTATAGTAGCCAAGCCTAAAGAGGCGCTAAGGCTTTATGAAAGAGCATGCGAGCTTGGCGAGAAGCATTCTTGCGATGAGGCTAAAAGGCTAAAAGATAGCCGAATAAAATAATTTGTCGTAGCGATTTTGACTTGAAATTTTATATATTATCGCTATGAGATCTGTAAATTTAACGAAGTTGAGGTGATAAATGAGATGGCAAGGCAGAAGACGAAGTTCAAATATCGAAGATAGAAGGGCAAGCGGTGGCGGTGTATCTATGGGGGCTCTTTTGCCGCTTGTTAGGTTTTTGCTCGGTTCAAATATCGGGCGGGTTGTGCTTGCTGTCGGCGTTGTGGCTTACTTCATGGGATTTAACCCGCTAGCCTTGCTTGAGCCAAGCGGAGCTTCCGTAAACAAGAGCTTAAATGATCCAAATGAGAGTCAAAAGGTGGAATTTGTCTCTGCCGTTTTAGCTGAAACCGAGAGCGTGTGGAGTAAAATTTTTAGCGAGCATGGAGCAAGATACAAAGAGCCAAGTCTTGTTATTTTTAGAAATTCCGTGTCTAGCAAATGCGGTTTAGCAAGCTCACAAGTTGGTCCGTTTTATTGTCCTGCCGATGAGAAGGTCTATCTTGATCTTAGCTTTTTTGACGAACTTGCTAGCAAGCATAAGGCCGGCGGGGATTTTGCTCAGGCTTATGTCATAGCTCATGAAATAGGTCATCACGTCCAAAATATCACGGGCACGCTTGGCAAAATTCACAACCTAAAAGCAAGAAGCAAGGATTTAAGCAAGCAAAATGCGCTTCAGGTAAAAGTTGAGCTTCAAGCGGATTGTTATGCCGGAATTTGGGCTCATTATATGCAAAAGTATCAAATTTTAGATGACGGCGATATAGAAGAGGCGCTAAATGCCGCAAGCGCAATAGGCGATGATACTCTTCAGAAAAAATACCAAGGGCACGTGGTTCCTGATTCGTTTACGCACGGAAGCTCAAAACAAAGAATGCAGTGGTTTAAGAAAGGCTTTGAAGGCGGCAAATTAAGCTCTTGCTCGTTTGAGATTTAGTTTTCAAATGCGAACTTGCTTTTCTTTTCTTCGCAAGGCTCTTGGATAAGTAAATTTTTGATATTTGCAAGCTCGCTTTCAAACTGCTTTTTATCAAATTTAAAGCTTATATCATAGATCCAGTCGCGTCTTTGTCTATTTTTAAAATCGCAAAGCATGACGCTATCTTCTTCAAATTTAAGCTTAGCTTCCAGATACCAGCACTCATACGTGCCGCACGGACAGCCTAGCAACACTACTTTCTTATCCAAATTTGCGTCAAGGAATAGCCTTTGAAAGTCGTATTTATGAAGATAAGAGTATCCGCCTGCTAAATTTTCATATCCTTCTCTGTTGGCAAATGGAATTTCATAATTTTTTATTGTTTCAAGAAGATGTTTTTTGTTGATTAGAATTGATACAACGTCATTTTGAACTCCTAAAGTAAAGTCAAATTTATCCAACTTAAACTCTATCGTGTCCATTTTATCTTACTTTATCTCCTAAATTTATTATCTCTGAAATAATACCAAAAAAATAAAGATATGAAGAAGAAAAACAAGATATTTGGGGTCAAAATTGATTTAGGAGGCAAAATAAAGACGAAATTTAGCTTGTCCCACTCATCAAGCTCTAAGACTTTGCTTGCTTGCGGTGTTATAATGTGAGAAAATATTAAAATTCCAAGACAAAACAGATATTCTTTTAAATTCCTATTTTTGTTAAGCCAAATTTTAATGCAAATAATGATCGCGATAACGAGCAAGAAAACTCTTGCAAAGTAAAGCATATCAAGAAAAGATATCATGCTTTGCGTTTTGATAAAAAGAAAATCAAGCTTTTCCAAAATTCGCTTCTTTTATCTATTTTACCTGCACGGCGATCAGGCAAAAGCTAAATTTCAAAGCCGTGCAAGTTTGACAGAGCTAAATTTATCTACTCTCTTTGCTCTTTTAGCTTCGCTAAAAACTCTTCTATATTGTATTTTGCTCGGTGCTCAGGGCTTAAAAGATGCACTAAAATATCGCCAAGATCGATTACGACCCAATCAGGAGAGCTTTCAATGCCCAAAAATTCTTCTCCAAAAGGCTTAAGTCCTATTTTAAGATCGTCCGTTAAAGCATAAGCGTGCCTTTCGCCCATCGTTGTTGCGATAACTACGAATTTAACGAAATAATCACGATCTCTCATATCAAAAACTTCTATCGCCTCAGCCTTTTTCTCATCCAGTATTTTTACTATTTTGTCGATTCTTTCTTGCATTTTAATCCTTGGTAAAATTTTATAACTTCATCTTTGATTTTTTCAGGCAGTCCCTCTTGAGCAAGATCTGCTCGTATCTGCGAAGAGGAGATATTAACGTGCATGTTCATCTTGTGAAGTATCTTTGGAATTTCGATTTTATCGCGCTGGGCGATAACAAATTCCACTAGCTCTTTAAGTCTATCTATATCGTGCCATTTGTGTAAATTTTCAAGGTGATCAGCGCCTATAAGCAGATAAAATTTCTTGATATCATAAATTTCATAAAGATGTAAAACACTCTCTATCGTAGGCACGGGGCGGTTTTGATCTATCTCGAATTTGCTTATCTCAACGCCTTTTAAATCACCCCAAATTTCACTGATCCACTTAAATCTAAGCTCGGGCGGAGCCGAAAATTCACTCTTAAAAGGGCTTATGTATGTAGGCATAATGATAAGTTTATCTATATCAAGACTCTTTAAAGCACTCTTTACTATCGTATCGTGCCCCAAATGCGGCGGATCAAAGCTTCCGCCGAAAAATGCCAACTTCATCTTGCGCCTTAACCTCTTAAATTTAAAAGCAAAGCTTATCAAAAATGAGGTAAAAACGAGTTGAAAGATGAGCCTTAAGCAAAAATTCCCGTGATAAAGCAGGGTTAAAGTTCTTTATGTGTAAAATTTTGCCAAATTTCTACTAAGGAACACATATGGTTAAAATTGCGATCAACGGTTTTGGAAGAATCGGAAGGTGTGCCGCTCGCATAATCTTACAGCGCGATGATGTGGAACTAGTCGCTATAAACGACACGGCAAAAAGAGATATGACAAGATATCTGCTTAAATACGACACCGTGCATGGGGAATTTAAGCAAGATGTAAAAGTGCTTAGTGATGATTATATCGAAGTAAACGGTAAAAAAATTAGAGTTTTTTCAACAAGAGACGCAAACGAGCTTGATTTTGCAGGTTGCGGGGCTGATGTGGTTCTTGAATGTACGGGAGCTTATCTAACTACCGAAAAATGCGAACCTTATCTTAAAAACGGCATTAAAAAAGTTATCATGAGCGCACCTGCTAAGGATGATACGCCTACATACGTTATAGGCGTAAATGAAAGCCAATACAAAGGTGAAGCCGTCATCTCAAACGCAAGCTGCACGACAAACTGCCTTGGACCTGTCGCAAAGGTGCTTGATGACGTATTTGGCATCAAAAAGGGTCTTATGACTACGATTCACGCCTACACCCACGGGCAAAGCTTAGTTGATGTAAAAGCAAAAGATTTTAGACGCTCTCGCGCTGCTGCTTTAAATATCGGACCTACTACAACCGGAGCTGCAAAAGCCATAAGCAAAGTGCTTCCTCAGCTTAAAGGCAAGATGCACGGACAAAGCGTTAGGGTGCCTGTTGCTAACGTGTCTATGGTTGATTTAACCGTGGTTTTGGATAAAGAAGTAAGCGTAGAAGATGTAAATAACGCCTTTAGAAACGCTGCAAATGGCGCTATGAAAGGAATTTTACTCGTAGATGACGATCAGAGAGTATCAAGCGACTTTATGACTTCAAGCTATAGCTCTATCGTTGCAAGCGATATTACGCAAGTTATTTGCGGTGACATGGTAAAGGTTATGGCTTGGTATGACAACGAGTGGGGCTACTCCGAGCGCCTTGTGGATATGGCTGTTCATGCTATGAAAAAGGCTTAAAGATGAGCGATATATTATCGATAAACGATCTTGAGCTTAACGGCAAAAAAGTATTTATAAGGTGCGATTTTAACGTCCCTATGGATGAATTTTTAAACATAACCGACGATAGGAGAATTCGCTCCGCAATTCCTACCATAAGATACTGCCTTGATCACGGCTGCTCTATCGTTTTAGCAAGCCATCTTGGTCGCCCGAAAAGCGGCTTTGAAGAGAAATTTTCGCTTAAAAATGTTGCCAAAAGACTTTCTCGCCTTCTTGATAGGGATGTGAAATTTGCAAGCGATGTAGTCGGTGAAGACGCTAAAAGCAAGGCCGAGAATCTAAAAAGCGGTGAAATTTTAATGATTGAAAATTTGCGCTTTGAAAAAGGTGAAACCAAAAATGACCAGACTCTTGCTAGCGAGCTTGCAAAATTTGGCGAATTTTACGTAAATGACGCATTTGGCGTATGCCACAGAGCTCATGCTTCTGTTGAGGCAATAACTAAATTTTATGACGATAACCACAAGGCTGCGGGATTTTTACTGCAAAAAGAGATAAATTTCGCTCAAAATTTGATAAAACATCCTTCACGTCCGTTTGTAGCCGTTGTGGGCGGCTCAAAAGTAAGCGGCAAGCTTCAAGCGCTTCATAATCTACTTCCGCGTGTTGATAAGCTAATAATCGGCGGCGGAATGGCTTTTACTTTCTTAAAAGCTCTTGGCGAAAATATCGGAAATTCGCTTCTTGAAGAGGATCTCATAGAGGACGCAAAAGAAATTTTAAAAAAGGGAAAAGAGCTTGGAGTTAAAATTTACTTGCCTGTTGATGTGGTGGCGGCTCAGACATTTTCACAAGACAGTGCCGTCAAATACGTGCCTGCTCAAGAAATTCCAAGCGGCTGGATGGGGCTTGATATAGGACCTGCCTCAACGAGGCTTTTTAAAGAGGTGTTAGCCGATGCTCAAACTATCTGGTGGAACGGCCCTATGGGTGTTTTTGAGATGGATAAATTTAGCAAGGGAAGTATCAAGATGAGCCACGCGATCGTCGAGACTCACGCCACTACGGTTGTAGGAGGCGGAGATACCGCCGATGTGGTCGAGCGTGCGGGCAATGCCGATGAGATGACCTTTATCTCAACGGGTGGCGGAGCTAGCCTTGAGCTAATCGAAGGCAAAGAGCTTCCTGGCATAAAACCTCTTAGAAAGGCGCGTGAATCGTGAGATTTGCAGCAAATTTAAAGTGTAACCACACAAGAGCAAGCTTTAAGCAGTATGCTCAAATTTTAGATGGAAATTTAAGCTCAAACGACGATGTGATAGTATTTGCGCCATTTACGGCTTTTGAGGATGAAAAGCATAAATTTACTCTTGGCGCGCAAAATTTCTATCCGTGCGAAAACGGAGCATTTACGGGCGAGATCGGCAAGGCGATGCTTGATGAATTTGGCATTAATTGCGTTCTCATTGGACACTCTGAAAGGCGCGAGGTGCTTGGCGAGTGCGAAGAGATGCTAAAAGCTAAATTTGAATTTGCGGTAAAAAACGGCTGGCATATAGTTTATTGCATAGGCGAGAGCCTAGAGATAAACGAGGCAGGTGGCACAAAGGAATTTTTAAAAAAACAGCTTGAAAATATCGATTTAGGCTACTTGAATTTGACTATAGCTTACGAGCCGATCTGGGCTATAGGCACGGGCAAGAGCGCTACAAACGAGCAGATAGCTGAAATTTTAGATTTCTTATCTACTTTAACGACTGCACCTTTGCTTTACGGCGGAAGCGTAAATGCTAAAAATATCTCCCAGATCGCACAAATCAAAAGCTGCAAAGGGGTTTTGGTAGGTACTGCAAGCTGGGATGCGCATAATTTTTTAAATTTAATAAAAGCTTTATCTCGCGAGTAAATTTAAATGAATTTGCCGAAATTTAGACCAACTTTGAGTGCGCTAAATTTAGCTTTAAAATATTCAAATTTATTTCGTGATGATTATAACTTGTTGGATAATGTTAAATTTTATAATTTAAATTTTTAAGGAGAACATAATGATAATGAAGGGCAAAAAAGGTCTTATAGTAGGCGTTGCAAACGCCAAATCAATCGCTCACGGAATCGCTGAAGCGTGTCACGCTCAAGGTGCGCAGCTTGCATTTACATACTTAAACGACGCTCTTAAAAAGCGCGTTGAGCCGATTGCCGAAGAACTTGGAAGCAAATTCGTCTATGAGCTTGATGTAAATAACGAGGAGCATTTAAATGGGTTAGCCGAGAAGATAAGAGCCGATTTTGGCGAGATAGATTTCGTCGTTCATGCCGTGGCTTTTGCTCCAAGAGAGGCGCTTGAGGGCGAGTTTATAAATACGAGCAAAGAGGCGTTTGATATCGCTATGGGAACTTCGGTTTATTCGCTTTTAAGCCTTACAAGAGCGGTTATGCCCGTCCTTAAAGAAGGTGGTTCAGTGCTTACTTTAAGCTATCTTGGCGGACCTAAATTCGTGCCGCACTACAACGTAATGGGAGTAGCAAAAGCCGCGCTTGAAAGCTCGGTAAGATACCTGGCGCATGATCTAGGAGCTAAAAATATCCGCGTAAATGCTATCAGTGCAGGACCTATTAAAACGTTGGCGGCAAGCGGCATAGGCGACTTTAAGATGATACTTAAATACAACGAATGCAACGCTCCGTTAAAACGCAACGTCTCAACCGAAGATGTCGGCAAGAGCGCTATGTATCTGCTAAGCGACCTTGCAAGCGGCGTTACGGGTGAGATTCACTATGTGGATTGCGGATACAATATAATGGGCATGAGCGATATCGCAAAAGACGAAGAGGGAAATACTATCTTAGCTTGGGATGCGCATAAATAAAACTACTAGATAAAGCCTTTTGCAGGCTTTATCTTAAATTTATAAAGCTAATCTCGCTTTGCTTTCATAAATTTTTAAACTTCGCCACTCTTTATCTTTTTAAATATTTAATTTAGTTCTATGTTTTTTTATAAATTTGCCGCTTGTTTTTTTGAAATTTGATTAAAAATATTAAAGAAATTTCAGTTGTATTTGCATAAAGTATTTTTAAGTTTATATGAAATTTAGTCCAAATGTGTAAAATTAATAAAAATTTTTAAGGAAAAATGATGAGTGATTTACCGCTTTTATTTACGCCGTTTAAGATCGGTGACGTAGAGATAAAAAATCGCATAGTTATGCCGCCTATGTGCATGTACAAAGCAAAAGATGACAACGGAATGCCAAGATGCTTTCACAAGCTTCACTATGCGGCGCGTTCGCTTGGAGGAGTAGGGCTTATCATCGTTGAGGCGACTGCTGTTGAGCCAAGGGGAAGGATCACGCATAATGACCTTGGTCTGTGGAGCGATGAGCAGATAGAAGATCACGCAAAACTTGTTAAAGAGTGCGTCAAATACGGATCTAAAATGGCTATCCAGCTAGCTCACGCAGGCAGGAAGAGCGAGTGTAGTAGCGAGCCGATCGCTCCAAGCGCGATTAAATTTAGCGACAGATATAAAACTCCAAAAGAGATGAGTTTGAGTGATATAAATTTGATTAAAACTAAATTCATAGAAGCTGCCGCTAGAGCGCAAGAAGCAGGATATGAGATCATCAAAATTCACGCTGCACACGGATATCTCATAAGTGAATTCCTATCGCCAAATATCAATAAAAGAAGTGATGATTACGGCGGAAACTTTGAAAACCGCACAAGGCTTTTAAGAGAAATTTTAACCGAAGCAAAAGCGGCTGTGAGTATCCCGGTAGGAGTTAGAATAAGCGCACATAGCTTCGTAAATGGTGACTGGAGTATAGAAGATAGTGTTACTTTGGCGCGCGAGCTTGAAAATTTAGGAGCGGCGTTTATACATGTTTCTTCAGGCGGGTTTTTTGAAAAAGTTGATTTTATGCCTCGCCTTGTGCCGTTATATCAGTGCTCTTATGCAAAGGCTATTAAAAAAGCTGTAAATATACCTGTTATAGCCGTTGGACTCATAACTACCGCCAGTGAAGGCGAAGCCTTGCTTCTTGGCGAGGTTTGCGACGCAGTGGCTTACGGAAGAGAACTGCTTAGAAATCCGAATTTTCCGCAGCTTGCAATGAGCGAGCTAGGTGTAACAGACCTCATAGAAAAGCCTTATAAAAGAGCATTTTGATAAATTTATCCGCTTGCATAGTTTAAGCGGATAAAATATATCTAATACTTAAGATACTTTTTAAAATTTTTAATAATAGAAATTATCATTTTAATTTACTTAAAGGCTAAATGCAATATAATAACGAAATCGGTTATTATATTTAAGGATACTTGATGAACCTTGGTCTTATAAGTTCAGGCAAAAAATGCAAAATAACAAAGTTAAATGCCACGGGAAAGCTACTGCAAAAGCTCTTAGATATGGGATTTGTTATAGGCGCTACTATAGAAGTCATAAGAGAAGCGCCGCTTTATGATCCTGTAGAGCTTAAAATTCATAATTACTTAATATCGCTTAGAAAAAGCGAAGCGGAGCTTATCGAAGTTGAAGAGCTCCTAAAAGAAAGCGCATAGGTGTAACATGGAGATAAAAGTAGCTTTAGCGGGGCAGCCAAACTGCGGCAAATCGACTATATTTAATATGCTAAGCGGTATCCATCAGCATATCGCAAACTATCCGGGCGTAACGGTAGATAAAAAATCGGGCTTTTTTAGCGTCGGTGATCTTGATATAGAGATGATAGATCTTCCCGGAACTTACTCTTTTAGCTCTTATTCGCTTGAAGAGAAGGTGGCTAAAGAGGTTATCATCAATGAAAATCCCGATGTGATTTTAAACATAATAGACTCTTCGAATTTAAAAAGAAATTTATATCTTACTTTTCAGCTTTTAGAAATAGGCGTGCCTGTAGTGCTTGTGCTAAATATGCATGATGTAGCTAAAAGACGCGGTATTATTATCGATCATAAGAAGATGAGTGAGCTTTTAAGATGTCCGGTAATATGCGCAAGCGCTTCAAAGGGCGAAGGCAAAGAGGAAATTTTTGAAGCTCTTAGAAATGTCCGGAAGCTTAAAGAGAACTATGAAGAGTTTAAAATCAACTATGACGAGCTTGAAATTTATATATCCGAGCTTGAAAGCAGCCTTAAATTTACGGATAAAAATATAAGCAAAAGATGGCTTTGTATAAAAGCTTTGGAAAAAGATCAAACTATCATCGATTTGATCAAGCCTGAAAACCCAAATGTAAACGATATTGTCGATAGCGGGCGAACTAAATTTCACGATACTTTTGATAAAGATATCGAGAGCTTTTTGGCTTCGTTTAGATATGAAAGTGCCGATATTATCTTTCATAAATGTGTAGAAGAGACTAAAAAAGGCGAAGTTACTCTAACCGATAAGGCCGATAGGGTAGTCTTAAACAGATGGCTTAGTTTCCCTATTTTACTTGCGATTATTTTTATAATTTATGAAAGCAGCATCGTATTTGGCTATAAGCTAACGGACTATACATGGCCTGTTTTTGCGGCGATTAAAAATTTCGTTACAGATATTACGCCCGAAGCGAATATAGCTCAAATTCCTATGATCACTGATCTTGCCAATTGGCTTGTAAATTCAGCTGTTGCGCTACTTAACTATCTGCCTATATTTTTCATACTTTTTGCCATGATAGCTATACTTGAAGACGTGGGCTACATGCCTAGAATGGCGTTTATACTTGATAAACTTTTTAGAAAATTTGGACTTCATGGGCAGAGCACTCTACCTCTTGTACTTGGGGGTGCATTTGTAGGCGGTTGTGCTGTGCCGGGAGTCATGTCGACAAAGGGAATTGCAGACGATAGGGCAAGGATGGCTACTATTTTAACCGTTCCGCTTATGAACTGTCTTGCTAAAGTGCCTTTTTATACGCTTTTACTTGGTGCGTTTTTCCCGACACAGATGAGTATAATGCTCTTTTATATCTCTACGGTTACGGTTTTGGCCGCACTTGTGATAGCGAAATTTTTAACTTCAACCATACTTAAAACTCGTGAAACGGCACCTTTTGTTATGGAGCTGCCACCTTATCATTTGCCTACATTTAAGGGCGTGATATTAAGATCTATTGAAAGAGTTTGGATATATATCAAAAAGGTTTGTACTATCGTTATAGCAGTTGCTATCGTGCTTTTTGCGCTTTTGCAGTTTCCGGGAATTTCAAAAGAAAGACAAGAACACTATGCGCAAGAAGAGGCGAAAATTTTAGCAGCATTTGATAAAGTAGCTAAGAAAACCGCTTATTATGAGCTTATCGACAGTAGAGATGAGGTTGCTGCGCTTTTAAATTTTTATGACGGCTATAGAGCTAAAAAGATGGGTGGAAGTAAGGATGTCGATGAGAAATATGAGGCCAAAAATGCCGAATTTTATAAATTCTTGCGAGTTCCAAAGGATGATAAAGACGCAAAATCTATAAATACCGCTCTTAGAAAGCTCTCAACCGCTAGAAATAAAATTTTACGAGATCAAAAAAACGATAAGATAGAAAATTCCCTTCTTGGCATGGCGGGACGCGCACTTGAGCCTATATCGCAGTTTGCAGGATTTGACTGGAAGATCAACGTAGCGTTTTTAAGCTCTTTTGCGGCTAGAGAATCAGCCGTCGCTACTCTTGGTAGTATCTATGAAACAGGCAAAGATGATACTTCTGTGGCTCAGCCTGAAGTGATTGTTCCGCTAAGTAGCGATAAAGAATTAAGACCTGAAGAGAAGATGGCTAAAAATAGCGGCTATACGCCTTTACACGCCGCTTCTATCATTATCTTTATGTTGCTTACTCCGCCTTGTATCGCTACGATGATCGTTGTTAAGATGCAGACGAACAGTTACTTTTGGATGTGTTTTGGGATATTCTTCCCGTTTGCGCTTGCACTTGTTGTTTCATCGCTATTTTTTAGCATTTCGCAAGCGTTTGGGCTAAGCGGACTTGCGGCTATGAGTATATATTATTTTATAATGCTCTTGGCGGTTTTGGTGCTTTGGTTTGTTCCTGAAAAACGTATAAACTGGAGCGGAGGAATTAAAAAATGATAAATTTAATAACCAAAGGAGAAGAAATGAAAAAATTACTATTTTCATCATTTGTAGTTGCTCTTATGAGCTCATCTGCTTTTGCTCATACCGCTCTCATGAGTTGCTTTGACAACGGAGATGATACCGTTACTTGCGAAGGCGGCTTTAGCGACGGATCAAGCGCAAGTGGCGTACAATTTACCGTTATTCAAAACGGCAAAGTCATCATAGAGGGCAAATTCGATAAAGATAGCAGCTTCACGTTTAAAAAACCGGAAGGCGAATACGAGGCTAAATTCTTTGCCGGAGAAGGGCACGAAGTAATCGTAAAATCAAAAGATATAGCACAATAATTTAAATTTCACAAAAAGGATAGATATGTTTAAAAAAGTTATCGTTTCAGCTGCGGTAGCAGGCGCTTTAGCTACTTCTGCATTTGCTCATTTTCAAATGCTTTACACTCCGGAATCTGCACTAAACAAAGGCGGCACTATACCTTTAAAGATAGTTTTCACTCACCCGTTTGCTGATGAGCACACTATGGATATGGGTCTTCAAGAGGATAAAAGCAGAGAAAAAGTGGTTGATTTTTTCGTAGTTCACAAAGAGAAAAAGACAGATATGCTAGCTACCTTAAAAGAGATGAAATTTAAAGGTAGCCACAACGCGGGCATGGGATATGACTCTGAATATAAAGCAAGAGGTCTTGGCGATCACGTGTTTGCACTAACTCCAGCGCCTTACTATGAAGCAAACGAGGAAGCATATATTCAACAAATTACAAAAATGATCGTAAACGTAGGCGGCGCTCCGACTGATTGGGATGCCGAGCTAGGACTAAAAGCAGAGATCGTGCCTTTAACTAAACCTTACTCAATCTGGGCGGGAAGCACATTTACGGGCATCGTTAAATCGGAAGGTAAGCCTGTTCCGTTTGCGGAAATCGAGGTTGAGTACGTTAACCACGCTATTGACATGAAGAAAAACATGACAAATCCAAAAGGCAAATTTGAAGCTCCGCAAGATAGCTTTGTAACGCTTACTATTAAAGCTAACGAAAGAGGTGAATTTACATTCGGTATACCAAAAGCAGGTTGGTGGGGATTTGCAGCGCTTGGCGTAGGTCCTGACAAAGAGTATAAAGGCAAAGAGCTAGGCCAAGACGCAGTTATCTGGGTTCAAGCAAAAGATATGAAATAATTAAAATTTGAGCAAGAGTAAAGCCTCTTGCTCAAATTTACAAGGATATAAAATGAGTGGATTAGAAGCGGGTTTTCTGATAGTTATCGCACTTGCGGCGGGATATTTTGTTTACGTAAAAGAATTTAAGCAAAAAGACTGCGGATGCGGCAACAAGGGAAATTGTCACAAAAAACAACAGCGCGGGTAGCTAAAGCAAATTTTAGCTACTTCTTATTTTGATGTTTGAATTCTAAAAGCAACCACGATAACCACTTTTGCAATTAAATTTTACTTCTTAACTAACTTTCTAAAAATTCAAGCTTTTCTATAGAGTCGTTTTTTCTAAATTCAAAATATATTCTCTTGATTTGAGTAAGTTCGTCAGAGCTTATGTGTTCGCAGCTCTCTTGCAGTCTTGTTTTGATACGCGAAGTATCAAGAGCTAAAAGAGATGAAGCAATGAAATTTTCAACCAGCACTATCCCAAGCCTTTTAACCGAATTTGTTTCGTCTAGAATTTCAAGCGCTCTAGTTGCTAAATTTAGCGTTTCTTGATATAAATCCTCATTAGGATCAATTAGAATTTTATAAAGCATATTTAGCACAAGATTGTGTAAAGATATGGCAAGCTCGTCCCTATCGCCTACCGATTGCTTCAAATTTAGCCCGATTTTGCCGAATTTTATAGCGGTGTCAATGCTTGTCATATCGCTAAAATTTTGTGATATAAACTTGAGTCTATAAGAGATAGCCATATTTACAAAGCTTGCTCCGTATTCAAAAGCGCCTAAAGCCGGCACAAATAAGCATTTTTTATAAAATTTGATAGCCTCGTCGAAGTCATTTTCCCACTCGTATAAATTCGCTTTGATGTTATAAAAGTGCCATAGCCAAAGAGGCTCGTTATTTTCGCTATGAGAAAACAGCATCTTTTCAAGCCTATCTAAGATATCCTTAGCCTCATCTTTTAGCGCTTCGTCTCTTTGAGAGATTATTATCCAAGCCGCTTTTCTTTGGTGGTATCTTACCTCTATGTCAGACGGCTTTGCTTCTAAATTTAGCTCTTTTGGGAAATTTTCGTATGCTTCCTTTAGCTTTCCTGCTCGCTCATAAAGCGAGCTGATGTTTAGAGCATATCTATTTGGATTGATCTCGTAAAGGTATCTATTGAGCAAGATAGCCTCGCTAAATTGCCCGTTTCGTTTAAATAAAAATACCAAATCATCAAGCGCGCTTAAACTAAGCTTTCTGTAGATTGAGCCGTTTGAGCTATCAAAGCTTTCTATGTCGTTTGTGTCAAACATCTTGCCAGCTATCTCAAACCAGTAGCTGTTTATAAGCTCGTAATGCTGCTTTTCTTTTACTTTTTTTATAAATTTTTCTAAAATCTTTACACTTCTTTTGTGATCAAGCACGAGATCTTTGGTGTAATGATAAAGTATCAAAAGAGATAGCGGATTGTCAAAAATATCAGTGCAATGCTCTATGTGGTTTCTTAGGTATTGCGCTAGTTCACGCTCTTCCGTTTCTAGGTCATCATATCTTACACAAGGAGTGAAAAATATCTGAAGAGATCTTTGCTGCGCTAAAAATCCAAAATCCTTAAAGCTTCTTGTTATGAAATTTTGAAATCCAAATATTAGTTTTGAACTATTTTCTGCTTGTTTATCTTCAAAGAAATTCTTTCCGCAATATTCAAAAAGCTCGAGCGAGATATAGGTCTTTTGGCTGGGTTTTTTGGTTATAAATGTCGAACAAAGCCTCATCAAATCATAAAATTTACTCTCTCTATGAGAGAACATGACTCTAAAATCAAATTTGTCTTTAGAGTAAAAATTTGCCTCGTTTTCATGAATTTGAATCTCTTTTACGCCAAGCTCGGTTAAAATTCTCTTGATATCGGCTACTTTGTCGCTTCTAATATAAAAATTTACATTTTCAAAACGCTTTAAAATCTCTTTTGCAAATACTTTCCAAAGCCACTCGTCGCTTCTTTTTAAATCAAAGTTGTAAAGATGAATTTGTGTTTCTAGGCTAAAATTTAAAAGCGTGAGCTTTAGCTTTTTGGCTCTTCTTGAGTCGGTGTTTAACCATGAGTTTATGATGTTTTTGATGCCGTTTCCTTCGGTGTCAAAGGCTTGAGGAAGCAGCAGCAGCCCGAGAAATAAAATAGCTACAAAGATAAGCGATATCATCTCTGTGCTACTAAATTTTAAAGGCGTTTCAAATATGAGTTTTTTAAAAAAATCTTCATAAATACTAACCGCTAAAAGCGATAAAAGTATGAAAAATACCGCCGCGATAGAGATAAATTTAGAGATTATCCTTTTTATAAAAAGCGCTGAAAATAGCTTTTTCTTTCTGTTTAAAGACGCTATGTCTAGGATAAATTTATCAAGACTGTCGTCCTTGCAAAATGTTATGTAAAGCCCGCTTTCATCTTTAAATACTGAGCTTTCATCTACGCTTTTTCTTTTAGAACTTTGCAAATTTAGAGTATGAATTTTGATATTTTGCATATCAGTTACCTTTTGCCGCTTTGTTTTGCAAGCTATCGGCAAAGGTGTATTCTCCGTCTTTTAGTTCAAACGGAAAATCTTTTAAAATTTCGGCGAAATTCCGCTTAAATTCATCGCCGTAATTATCTAGCGCATCTTTTATTATGTTTATATATTTTATCGGTATAAAGCTATTTTTATCGCCTTTATGAGCTATAAATTTATCGTTTGTCGTTATAAAAGCCATGAGCTCCGCATTAAAATTTTCATCTAAAATTTGCTCTTTATTTATGTAAATTTGACTATAGTTTTTCTCTCTTAGCTTTAGCTCTTCAAACTCGTCATTTTTAACTTTTATAGCCACTCCCCAAATTTCGCTATTTGCATCCTCTTTGATATTTAAAAACACACCTTTTACCTGCTCTTTATCAAAATTTATATGTGAAACTGCATTCCAAACGCGCCTGTAGCCTTTTATTTTAATTGGAATTAGATCATCTTGCGTTAGTATTCTCTTAAAACTTTTTTGTGCGCTTTTTAAATTTATTAGCGAGCCAAAGCCAAATATATACATAATAAAGCCTTTGAATTTAATGGCTTTATTATGGCATTTTTGTTATTTAAGGCAGATAAATTCATATAAGCTTATATGCCATTGGGATTTTGATAAGGTAGTCTTTTTCAAGTATCGGAAATTCTTTTGAAGCTTTTCTGATTGCTTCCATTGCAGCTTCGTCAAGACTATCAAATCCTGAGCTTTTAATTACTTTTACATCGCTTACCGTGCCGTTTGTTTTAAAGAAAAAACTTACTTCCACGACTCCTTGATGTCTCATCTTAGTAGCTCTTTTAGGGTATTTTTGGTGTTTTTTGATAGCGCTTTGCATCTTGGCAAATCTCTCATCGCCCGCAGATGTAGCAAAGCTAAATTCGCCTACGGTTTGAGTGGCGGCTGGACTTGCTTTTTGGGTTGTAGTGGTAGCTACGGGTGTCGGAGTTGAAGGCTGCGCTACTTCTTTAGGTGTGGCAGGCTCTACTGTAGCCGTAACTACAGGCTCGGCAGGTATAGGTTCAACCGGTTTTTCCACTTTTTTTGCTACTTTTTTGGGCTTTGGCTTAGGCTTTGGTTTTTCAACCGGTTTCGGTTCTACTTTTTTAACGGGCTCAGGCACCACTACAGGCTGTGGTACGACAACCGGTTCAGGGATTATTACAGGCTCTGGGGGTGGGGGAACTACTATGGGCTCGGGCAGGCTTTGTACGGGTGCTGGTTGTGGTGCAGGAGGAAGAGGTGCTGCCGGAGGCTTGAATGATTGTAAGCTTATTTTTATGCTTTCTTCCATGCTAGGTTTGATTTGCGTTGGAAGATTGATGAAGGCGACTATTAAAATTGCATGAAATAGCGCAGATCCTGCAAGTCCGCTTAGATTTGATTTTTTATTCAGTGAGAGTTGTGATGGCAAAATTTTCATGATTTTTCTCTTTTAAGATATCAATAACCTTTACAAACATCTCAAATTTGCTGTTTTTGTCGCTTTTTAACTCAATCAAAGTCTTTGCGTCGATATCACTTAATCTCTCTTTTAAATTCTCCTCGGCAATCTTTTCATCATCAACGAAAAATTCATTGTCTTTGTTGATGATAACGGCTATTTTATTATCCTCTTGCTCCGTCTTCGCGCTTTCGCTACTAGGTAAATCAATAGGTATGTTTCCTTGCGCGATGAATGTAGAAACGCTTAGCACTATGGCTAATAGCACAAGCATGATATCTATCAGAGGAATTACGTTTAAGCCCTCTTTTTTAGGCATTCTCATATTTTGCCTTATAGCGATTGATTAAAACTTCTACCTTTCTCATAAAGCCGTTATAAAGCATAAGCGTAGGGATAGCCACTATAAGCCCAAGAGCCGTAGCCTTAAGGGCTAAAGATAGTCCGACCATGATGCTTTTAGTATCGATTCCTCCGCTCATACCCATATCGTAAAACGTGATCATAATACCTGCAACCGTTCCTAAAAGACCTATATATGGAGCGTTTGAATAGACTATGTAAAGCGTTGTGAGATTTTTTGTAAGAGCTTCTTCAAATTCTTCAACTTTTTTATAGTTCTCAAGCTTGACATTAGCGTAAAATATTATACGTTCGATAGTAAACCAAACAACCAAAAAGCTCATAAAACCCAAAATAGCTATGATGATGTAATCCACATTCGCTTTTAAAAATTCCATTTAACACCTTATTTTAAAAAATAGAAAAGCATTATATCAATTACGATATTTATTGTCAATTATATATCGCAATATAGGCGATTTGTTTAAAATAAATATCATTTTGAGCATAAATTAAAAAGATTGAATTTTAGTTTATATTATTTTTTATATTTTTAAAATGATTAATTTTAAGCAGTAGTTTATATAAAGTATAATTAAAAATAGTTAAATGAAATTTTAAATTAAAAATTTTGAGAAGTAAAAGAGAGATAGTAACCCTCTTTTACTTTTATCTTCCTTGAATTCTCTTCATATTATCACATCCTGAAACCTCGCCGCTAAAGCAGGATGATTTATAAATTTGAAGAGCTTTATACTCATCTTTTTGTGTTCCAAGACCAAGCTCGTATAAAATTCCCATATTGGTACAAGAAGGCATATCACCAAGCGTGCAACCTCTTGAGTATGCGTCAAAAGCCATTTGATAGTTAGGCTCTTTGTCTATGCTTGATCTGTAATATTCGCCTAGATAGTAGCAAGATTCAGCGCCTTGGTTTAGACATGAGTTTTGATATACTTCAATGGCTTTTTGCGTATTTTTAGCAAGACCTAGCTGATTTCCATACATATACATATTGCCTAAGTTCGTGCAAGCCTTTTGATATCCGCTTTTGCAAGCTTTTTCATAAACTACAAAGGCCGTTTTGTGATCTTGTAAATTTTGGTAACTTAATCCTAAATCATTGCACGCCGAAAAATTTCCAGATTCGCATTTTGGCTTTAAAATGGCTATTGCGGTAGTGTTAAAATCGGTGTCTACTGAAATATTTTTTGGAGATGGAGCATTTGAAGATGCACAACCTGCCATAAAAAAACATACAAAAGCTAAGATTAGTTTTTTCATTTTACTCCTTTATTGCGTCTCGTTTGCTATTTTTCTTACTCGACTCTTCCTAATATATAATGCGTTGTATCATTTACTTTTTTAAGGGAGAATTTGTGCTTGCTCGCCCATTTTTGGATTATCTCTTCGACTTCTTGCTTTATCTCCTCGGAGGTTGCGACATTTTTAATCTTAAAATAATCCTCACTTCCGCTTAAAGCGACAAAGCAACGATGCGGTTTTAAATGATCGTTTAGAGTAATTATCTCTTCCGTGCTTACTCCGCTTGAGTTGTTTAGAACTCTTTTTAGTTGATTTAGCGTAGTATCGTTTACGCCGTAGTTTAGTTGGTTAAGAAGTGCTTCTAACTCCATTTTTGTCCTTTCTTAATTTATTACATTATGCTTTTTTGACTTATTAAGACGCCTTCGATGATCTTTTTTATGTCGCCGTCAAGGATTGCGTCGGTTTGAGAGTAGGCTAAATTTGAGCGGTTGTCTTTTACTTGCTGATACGGGAAAAGCACGTAAGAGCGTATCTGATGACCCCAGCCGATCTCGCTTTTTTCGACACTTGCGCTCGCTTCTTGCTGCTTCATAAGCTCAAGCTCATAAAGACGAGATTTTAGCATTTTCATAGCGGTTGCTTTGTTTTTATGTTGGCTTCTATCGTTTTGACACTGCACGACTATACCTGTCGGATAGTGCGTGATCCTAATCGCACTTTCGGTTTTATTTACGTGCTGACCGCCGGCACCGCTTGCTCTATAAGTGTCTATCTTGATATCTTTTTCATCGATTTGTATCTCTATATCATCATCAATCTCAGGGCTTACCATTACGCTTGTAAAGCTCGTATGTCTGCGTCCTGCACTATCAAACGGGCTTGTTCGCACAAGTCGGTGAATTCCGTTTTCCGCCTTTAAGTAGCCATAAGCGTTTTCACCTTTTACTATGAAGCTTACGTCTTTAAGACCCGCTTCATCGCCCTCTTGAAAATCAAGCGTTTCTACCTTGAAGCCTTCTCTTTCACAAAAGCGCAGATACATACGATATAGCATGCTCGCCCAGTCGTTACTCTCAGTGCCTCCTGCGCCAGGATGAATGGTAACGATAGCGTTTTTGTTGTCATCTTCGCCGCTAAGTAGCATCGAAATTTCTAAATTTACTATCTTTTCTTCAAGTGCGTCTGCGTCTTCGTAGAGCGAATTTAGCGTCTCTTCGTCATTTTCTAAATTTGCAAGCTCGTAAAGGTCTCTTGTGTCGGTAAGCGCGTTTTTGGCTTCTTTAAATTTTGCGAGTATATTTGTTATTTTAGTCTTTTCTTTGCCTATTTGTCCTGCGCGCGTGATATCTTGCCAAAAGCTTGGATCGTTTTCAAGTTCGCTTATGGCTTCAAGGCGTTTTTCTATCTCGTTTGGTTTAATTATAAGGGCGATATTGTTGGTTTTGGTTTCAAGTTTTTTAAGAAGTTCGGTGTATTCGTAGTTGTCCAAATTTATCTCCAAATTTATGTTTTTTGCGTGATTATAACATATTTGATTAAAGCTTAATTTTTAAAAGATAAAATTTTGATATAATTGGCGAATTTTAAGATTAAGGTAGAAATATAAGATGCAAATATTTAGAACCGTTAATGAATTAAGAGAATTTATAAATTTGGTAAATCCTGAAATCGGTTTCGTGCCTACCATGGGGGCGCTGCACGACGGGCATATAAGCCTTATTAAAAGATGTATAAGCGAAAATGAAATTTCTATCGTTTCTACGTTTGTAAATCCGACTCAGTTTTTACCGGGCGAGGATTTGGATGCGTATCCTAGAAACGAGGCTAGAGATATTGAAATTTGCAAGCAGTGCGGGGTTGATGTGATGTTTATTCCTACGGCAAATCAACTTTATTTTAAAAATGAACCTCTTATCAGCGCACCTGAAAATTTAGCTTCTATTTTAGAAGGAGCTACAAGACCGGGGCACTTTGACGGAGTTTTAAGAGTGCTAAATAAGCTATTTAATATAACTTGCGCAAAAAGAGCTTATTTTGGCAAAAAGGACGCTCAGCAGCTTGCGATCGTGCAAAACATGGTCGCTACTAATTTTATGAATTTAGAGATAGTTCCTTGCGAAATCGTAAGAGACAATAAAGGACTTGCTCTTTCTTCGCGCAATGCTTATTTGAACGAAGATGAAAAAGAAGCCGCCCTTAAGCTTTCATCATCTCTTATGCACGCTTCAAATTTGATTAAAATGAAGCATTTTGGAGCTAAAGAGATAAAAGAGCAGATGCTTGAAATTCTAAGACCTCTTAAGGTGGATTATGTAGCGATCGTTGATAGAAGCTTTCATGAAATTCCAAGAGTTGAGCTAAAAAATAGCATAATTTTAATCGCGGCTTATGTAGGCAAAACTCGTTTAATCGATAATTTATGGGTATAAAATGCAAAATTTAAATACAAAAAATCAAAAGCAGCTTCACCTTATCTCGCTTGGCTGTAATAAAAATTTAGTAGATAGCGAAATAATGCTAGGCAGACTTAAAAGCTATGCTATAACCGATGATATCGGACATGCGGATGTTATCATAGTCAATACTTGCGGATTTATCGATTCTGCCAAAGAAGAGAGTATAAACGCCATACTTAGGATGCATGAAGCGCGCAAAAAGGACTCTTTGCTTGTTGTTACGGGCTGTTTGATGCAAAGATACCGCGAGGAGCTTATGAAAGAGCTTCCTGAGGTTGATCTTTTTACGGGAGTTGGGGACTATGACAAGATTGATGAGATTATACTTAAAAAGCAAAATTTATTTAGCCCCTCTACTTACTTGCAAGCTAACGAAGAGCGCGTTATAACAGGCTCAAACTACCACGCTTACATCAAAATTTCAGAAGGCTGTAATCAAAAATGCAGCTTTTGCGCTATACCTACCTTTAAGGGTAAGCTAAAGTCGCGCGCTCTTGAAAATATCGTAGATGAGGTAAAAAATCTAGTTGCAAAAGGATATTATGATTTTAGCTTTTTAAGTCAGGATTCAAGCTCTTATATGAGGGATCAAGCCGTTAGTGATGGACTTATCAGTCTTATAGACGCGATTGAGAAGATAGACGGAGTGAAATCGGCTAGAATTTTATATCTTTATCCAAGCACTACTTCAGACGCGCTTATACGCCGTATTATCGCTTCGCCGGTATTTCATAACTACTTTGACATGCCTATTCAACATATCAGCGATAAGATGTTAAAGGTTATGAGAAGAGGAAGCGGCGCAAAGCGTATAAAAGAGCTTTTAACCATGATGAGGCAAGCTGAAGATTCGTTTTTAAGAACGGGCGTCATCGTAGGACATCCGGGTGAAAGCGAGGCTGACTTTAAAGAGCTTTGCGAATTTTTAAGCGAATTTAAATTCGATAGAATTTCAGCTTTTGCCTATTCTTGCGAAGAGGATACTTTGGCTTATGAGATGGAGCAAATCCCTGCAAAAACAATACAAACTCGCCTCTCAAAGATAGAAAAGATCATAAATAGCGCGATAAAAGAGAGCTTTGCAAATGAGCAAGGCAAGCGAATTTTAGTCTCAATAGACGGCATAAGTAGCGAGGGAGAGATGTTTTATGGCGCTAAAAAGCTCATTTGGGATAAAGACATAGACGGTGAAATTCTTATAAACGAAAGCGACATACAAGAGCTTGAAACGGGCGGTCTTTATGAGTGTGAAGTAAGCGAAGTCGTGGATAAAACTCTACTTGCCCGCGTAATAAAGCATGCCTGATATCAGCCTTGCCGAGCTTGAAACTCTAAAAAGCGGTAAGAATTTACTTGCTTTTTCGCACGGAGTTGATAGCACGGCTCTTTTTTACCTGCTTGAGGACGCGGGGGTTAAATTTGATATCGCGATTGTTGATTATAACTTAAGAGTTCAAAGCAAGCAAGAGATAGCAAGCGCTAAGGAGCTGGCTGTAAAATTTGCAAAGCAGATTTTTGAGCTTAGCGTTAGGCTTGAGGGCGCAAATTTTGAGTGCAGGGCAAGAGAGGCTAGATATGAGTTTTTTGAGGGAATTTGTAAGGAATTTGGATATACGAATTTGATTTTAGCTCATCAGCTTGATGATAAATTCGAGTGGTTTTTGATGCAACTTAGCAAGGGAGCAGGATTAAACGAGCTTCTTGGCATGAGTTCGTTTGAAAAAAGAGCGAATTTTAATCTCATTAGACCGCTTTTAGCCGTAAGCAAAAAACAGCTTTTAGAGTTTTTGCAAGAGCGCAGGCTTAAGTATTTTGTCGATGAGACAAATTTGCAAAGCGACTTTACTCGCAACAAATTTAGAGCTAAATTTAGCGAGCCGTTTTTGCATAAATTTGCCCGCGGAGTGGCAAAAAGCTTTGAGCTTTTACAAAAAGATAAAGAAATTTTAGAGCCTGAAATTTTATATGTTTTTGAGAATTTTTATCTGGTTAAAAACGATATAAACGTAATTCGCGGGATTGATAGGGTGTGTAAAATTTTAGGTGTAGTGATGAGTGAAGCTCAAAGAAAAGAGTGCTCCAGATGTCTAAAATCCGGAGCCGATTTAGTTGTAAGCGGCAAAATATCAGTAGGATACACACAAAATTTTATCTTTATATCGCCATTTATAAAAGCCGTTATGGATAAGAAATTTAAAGAGGCTTGCAGAGTGCTAAGAGTGCCTAAAGCAGTCAGACCTTATCTTTTTGGTAGAGATTTTGACCTAAATAAATTAAAAGATATTTTAGCCTGCTGAAAGCTTAAATTTAGCGTTGTCCGTAAACTTTGATGTTAAAAGTCGTGTGTATTTTATCCTCTTGTCCGCGCATGTTTATAGGGAAATCTACTTTTATTATATTGTCGTATTTGGCAAGCGCATCTATAAAATCATAGAATTTACTCGGAGTTTGAAGTGATGTCGTAACTTCTAGCTCGTATCTTAAAAACTTCTCATTAGTGTCTTTTGGCGGAACTTCGGCAAGTCTTACTTCGCTGAAAAATTTACTTGCAAAAGCGCTGAAATTTGCCTTGTCGAATTTGGTTTCAAAAGCTTTAAATACAAGCCTTTGTTTCTCTTTCATATCATTTAAATTTGCGTTTTTAGCGTTATAAATTTGATTGATTTTGGTTACGCTTGCAGTTTGAGAGCGATTTTGTAAATTTATCTCGCGATACTCTTTGATGTTTGGCACGATAAAAGCAAAGATCATCACTAGACAAACTACCACAAATACCAGCATATAGATTAAAAGCTTTGCTATATCGATCTCTTCTAGGCCTGTATCTTTACTCATTGTAACCTTCCGAGTTGTCGATTTTGTTTGTGCTGATGAAATTTAGCCAGCCGTTTTTAAGCTGATAAAATGTCGTGTTTGACGTGCTAAAAATCGATTTCAGCGGTGCCAGTAAAAGCATATTGTAAGTATCTTTATTTGGTGTAACGCCTTTTATGATAAGCGAGTTTTTATCCATCACGACTTCATTAAGAGTAATGCTATCAGGAACCAGGTCAAAAAGGTTGTTTAGGCTTTGTTTTAGTATGGTATTTGAGGCAAAAATTTCATTTGCCAAGTCGCGTTGCTCTTGCAGTTTTGCAGTAACTGCATCGTTTTGAGCGATATCGCTTGAAATTTGCTCGTAAGTTTGCTTAGCTGAAAGGATACTTTGTTCAAGCATATGGTTTTTAAAAACAAGAAATAAATTTAGCGATACTAAAAGCAAAAACACAATACCGATAAGAGAAATCCAAATTTTACTAAATAGGCTAAAAATAGGCTTTTTAAGAGGTTTGATCAGGCTATAGCTATACATCATATTCCCGCCTCGTCTATCATAAGTTCGGTCATTAGTTTAAGCGTATTTATCGGATATATCGAAGTTTCAACGAGCAACTCCGTTTCTAGGAAGTGTAGAAACGTTGCGCTTGTTTTAGCGTTGTCAAATATGATAATTTGCTCGATAAAATCGCTCTCATAAAGCGGATTTGAGTAAAATTCCCTTAGAGCCGAAGTTATATATTGATACATACTCATATCTCTGCCAAATATAGACACGGATGCCGTTACGTCGCTTGAATTTGGCATGTTGATATCATAATCCAAATCGGCAAAATCCTCTTCATTGCCTTCCGTTTTAACCAGATCGTCAAGGCTATCAAGACTGTCTAAACTCTCAAAACTACTATCAACCTCAGCTATAAAATCATCGATATCGTCAATGCTTTCTTTATCAAATTCTCCGGCCTCTTCGCCGATAGAGGCTACCGTATCGGTTGTCTTAGCAAAAGCTCCGAATTTAAGCTTTGAATGAGAAGCTATGCAAAGCGCAAAAGAGTCTTTGTGATTGTAGATATAAAGGGTGTTTTTTTCGCTTAAGCCTTTTTGAAGTATCATCTTATGAAGCAAAGCTATCGGCGAAAAGATAAGATCGACTCCGATATTTTTAAATTTGGCTTTAGCCTCGGCAATATCGATAAGATCAGCGTATACGTACCAGTTTTTATCTACTTTAGTATAACCAATACTCTTAAGATCTATACCAAATTTTTTAAAATCATCATCGCTTCTACAAGGAAGAGCACCTTGTCTTAAAGAGTCAAAAAATAGCGCAAGGTAAAGCCATTTGTACTCTTTTTGCTGTCTTTTGAGGTAGTTGATTATCTTATCGTTTATGTTGTTTTCATCGTCGTTATCAAATTTGGCTTCAACGGTTTTTATCACTTTGCCGCCTCTCATAACTTTACCGTAAAATAGACACTGTTTAGCCTCTATAACTACGCTAAGATATAAGATACTAAAAAAACGGCGAATAGAAAACGACATAATTCTCCTAAAATTTATAGTGCTTTATCTTACCTAAAATTGGCATTAATTGCAATTAAAACAGCTCTTCTTTAAGCTTTACAAATTTATCTCGCATATCTTTTGCTTCATCTTGGATATCTTTTGGCGTTAGGGTTGAAGGCTTTAGTTTGTCGTATCCTTCGATAGCGATCTCGCACATTATGCGGATACGATTGGTGTCTGCTTTGCCAATCTCTTTAGCCTTGCTTATGTTTAAAATTTGCTCTAAATAACTATTTGCTTCCTTTATGTATTTTGCGTATTTGAGTGCGATTTCGCTTTGCTTCATCACCGTATTTGCCATCTTGTTATAGATGTCTTTTTCGTAAGCTTTTTGAGCTAACTCATAAGCTTTTTGATAATTGCCGATTTGGTAATAAAATTTAGATTGCAAAGCGTCCTGATACGAGCCGTTTGTGGCAAAAAACGCCCAAGAAGCGACTATGATCGCAGTTGCTAAAACTACTATGAAAAATTTACTATTCATCGCCGGCTCCCATTTTCTTTTTTATCAAATTTCTAGCCTCTTCAAGGCTTAAATTCGCGACACTAAAAGGCTCTGATAGAGTAAAATTTATAGCTGAAAACGGCTTTGGTAGGATCATCTTATCCCAGCTTTTAAACTGCCAAAATTTACTCGCCTCGTAGTTTAGAATTTGGATATTTACATTTTGCTTTTGAGCTATTATCACGGCTCCGTCCGCTACGCTGTGACGTGGGCCTCTTGGTCCGTCGGGAGTGATTATCACGTCATTGCCTGATTTTATCTCTTTAAAGGCGTTTATAAGAGCTTTTGCGCCGCCTTTTGAGCTACTTCCCCTGATAGTTCCGATACCAAAAAATTTAATCACTCTTGCGATTATCTCGCCGTCTTTATGATCGCTGATAATTACTTTGCCGTGCCTTTTAAATTTGCCCCACCAGTGCAAGTAGGCAAAGCTCATCATGGCTATGCGCCCATGCCAAAAGAGCACGACGCATGGAGAATTTTGTAAATTTGTCTTTGAGTAGGTCTTTTTGCAGGTTAAAAATATGAGCCAAATAAGAAAATATATGGCGCAAGTGGTGAAATTTATAAAGAGCGCTCTTTTAAATTTAGCCCACCAACTCGCCATAAAGAACCATTCTTTTTGGATTTGTGATTTTTACTTTTAGTGTTTTGCCAAGTAGCTCTTCGCTGCCATCTACTTGAACCAAGAAATTATTAAAGCTTCTTCCGGCAACTGCGCCGTTTGCTCTTAGTTCCTCAAAATAAACCTCTAAAATTTTATCTTTTTGAGAGGCTGTTATCTCGTCTAAAATTTCATTGTGCCTGCTTTGAAGCCTTGTTAAACGAGCCGAAGCGATGTTGTCTGGAATTTGATTTGTAAATTCCGCCGCCTTTGTAAGAGGGCGAGGGGAGTACTTAAAGCTAAAAATTTGCTCAAATCTAACACGCTCAAGCACATCCATCGTATCTTCAAATTCAGCGTCCGTTTCACCGGGGAAAGCCACGATGATATCGGTGCTTATGCTTACATCAGGACACATCGAGCGAAGTTTAAGTGCGCGGTCTAAAAACCACTCTTTAGTATATCCTCGCTTCATCTCGCGAAGAACTTTTGTATTACCGCTTTGAAGCGGCATGTGCATTGATTTGCAAATTTTGGGATTATTTACAAAAACTTCTAAAAATTTATCATCCATATGAAGCGGATGAGGGCTAGTAAAGCGAATTCTCTCAACCCCATTTACTTCGCTAATCTTAACCAGTAGATCGCTAAAATCCATTTTCTCATGCGAGGCCGAAAAGCGTTTGCCGTAGTTATTTACGTTTTGTCCCAGTAAAAATATCTCTTTAGCGCCACCGTCTGCTGCTTTTTTAACTTCGTTTAAGATCAAATTCGCAGGTATTGAGATCTCGTCGCCTCTGGTATGCGGCACGATACAATAGGTGCATTTTTTATCACAGCCTATAGAGATGTTTATGTGTGATTTATATGGTGAGCTTCTAAATTCTCCAAAGGCATATTCGCTCTCGTCGTGATTTATGTCCGTGCTTATAAATTTCGGAGTGTTTACGGCCTGTGAAATTTTACTTACGTTTCTTGCACCCAAAACGAAATCCACATAAGGGGCGCGCTTAAAAATTTCACTCCCAAGATGACTTGCCGTGCAACCACACACTCCGATTTTAGCTCCGCTTTTTTTGGCTTTTTCAAAGCCACCAACTTCGCTAAATAGCTTATGCACGGGCTTTTCGCGAACCGAGCAGGTGTTGATAAGGATGAGATCGGCATCCTCCATCTTATCTGTTAGCTCGTAGTCCTCTTTTTGCTTAAGTTCTGCGATGATATGCTCGCTATCGCGCACATTCATAGCACAACCTAATGTCTGTATGAAGAGCTTTTTTTGCGTAGCGTTACTCAAAGAATATGAACCTCGTACATGTAGTCGTTCTCGTCAAGTCCGTATTTGACCGTTCTGTGATATACGCTTAGCCCTTTTTCTTCGAAATGCTCTATTAGGGCGATTAGCTGCTTGTGGCTATTGTCTTTATCGAAATAAAAAATTTTCTGTCCATCTTTGGAAACTGCGGCTTCGATCTTATCGAGCGAAATTGTCTTTGTTTTCGCGTCAATCTCGTTTCTGGCTAGTTTTAGCTCCATCTTTTATCCTTAAAGTTCTGTTTCGTAATCTATTAATATATCAAAAATATCATAAAATGGCTATTAAACTTATTAAAAGTATATATTTTATATAATACGAATCTACGCAGATAAAATCCCGTGAAATTTATTATTTGGAGATATAGTGGAAAAGATAGCAGATATCATAGAGTCAATAGCAAACGAAAAAGGTTTAGAGATAGAGGATGTAAAAGAGCGCGTTATAAGGGCTCTTGTAAATACGGCTAAGCGCGTTTATGGCGAAAATTACGAATACGATGTCGTTATAGACAGCGCAAGTCGCTCGCTTCGTTTGTATCAAAAAATCACGATAGTGGCTAATGACGATGAGCGTTTGCAAGAGGATAACGAGCATTTTTTAAGCTTGGATGAGGCTAAAAAGATAGATAGCGGGGTTGAGGTAGGAGATGAGCTTACTTATGAGCTAAGCACTGATAATCTAGGCAGAACTGCCGCTCAAACGCTTCATAAAGAGCTTGAATACCACATACAACGCCTAATGGAAGAGAAAATTTTCCAAAAATATCAAGATATGATAGGGCAAATGGTATTTGGAACCGTTACTCGCGTAGATAGCGAAGAAAATACATTCATAGAGATAGATGAAATTCGTGCCGTTATGCCGCGTAAAAACCGTATCAAAGGCGAGAAATTTAGAGTCGGAAACGTCGTAAAAGCGGTTATTAAAAGCGTGTATATAGATAAATCTCAAGGCATTAGAGTTGAGCTTAGCAGGACATCTCCAAAATTTTTAGAAGCTCTTTTAAAAGCCGAAGTCCCAGAGATCAAAGATGGACTTGTATTGATTGCCGCAAGCGCCAGAATTCCCGGTGAGAGAGCCAAAGTAGCGCTTATCTCAACCACTCCAAACGTAGATCCTGTGGGCGCAACGGTCGGCACTAAAGGCGTGCGCATAAATGCCGTGACAAAAGAGCTAAATGGAGAAAACATAGATGCGATAGAGTTTTCAAGTGAGCCGACTATCCTTATAACTCGAGCGATGGCGCCTGCTATAATAAGTGCCGTTAAGATCGTTGATGAGAAAAAAGCCGTCGTAACTATCGCAAGCGAGCAAAAGAGCAAGGCGATCGGCAAAAGCGGTATAAACATACGTTTAGCAAGCATGCTCAGCGGATTTGAGATCGAGCTTGTCGAGCTTGGAAGCGTGAAAGCAACCGAAGATAAAGAAGAGAGCATGAAAGATCTTAAGGCTCTGTTTGGGGATTTGTAAGTTGAAATTTGATTCGGCAAGGCTAAAAACAGCTTTGCCGAATAGTAAATTTGCTAGTTAAAATAGTGTAAATTTAAACTAATTATTTATTTTTCGTAGATCTGTGAAGCGGATGTTGGTAGTCGTTTCTCTCGCAGCCGCTTAGTAAAAATCCAGCTAAAAATATCATCGATACAAGCAACACTTTTTTCATTTATTTCCCTTGTTTTTTGAATTTTCGCGATTATATCCAAAAATTTCACTATATTAAAAATTTATGCAAAAATGGCTACAATCTAGAAATTTAAAATTAAGGAAAATTTGTGTTGCAAGCACTCGCACTTAGATATCGCCCCCGAAATTTCGACGAACTTATCGGACAAGAATCGGTAAGTAAAAGCCTAACTCACGCACTTAGCGAAAATCGCCTAACTCATGCGTATCTGTTTTCGGGTCTTCGCGGAAGCGGTAAGACTTCAAGCGCTAGAATTTTTTCAAAGGCTCTAGTGTGCGAGAACGGTCCCACTTCAAAGCCGTGTGAAAAGTGCGCTCATTGCATCATGGCTAACGAGTCTCGCCACATCGATATCATCGAGATGGACGCGGCAAGCCACAGAAAGATAGACGACATCAGAGAGCTTATCGAGCAGACGAAATACGCCCCTGCGGCGGCGCGATATAAAATTTTTATCATAGACGAGGTGCATATGCTCACTCGCGAAGCCTTTAATGCGCTTTTAAAGACGCTTGAAGAGCCTCCAAGCTATGTGAAATTTATCCTTGCTACAACCGATCCGCTTAAGCTTCCCGCTACCGTCCTTTCGCGCACTCAGCATTTTAGATTTAAGCAAATTTCAAAGCAAAGCATCATCAAGCATCTTGAATTTATCCTGAGTAAAGAGGGTGTAGAGTATGAGAGCGAGGCCGTAGAAATTCTCGCTCGTAGCGGCTCGGGCTCACTTAGGGATACGCTTACTTTGCTTGATCAAGCTATTGTTTATTCGCATGCAAAGATCACTCAAAGCGTGGTTGCCGATATGCTTGGGCTTTTAGATCCTGCACGTATCGAAGAGATTATGCAAGTTGTGATGAGCGGCGATAGGGCCGCGATGAGTAGGCTTGTAGGCGAGCTTGAAAGCTATGACGGCGAGATGATAATTGATGAATTAATCGCAAATTTAAAAGAGAATTTTTTAAGCGGAAGCAATAAATACTCACTGCTTTTATACGAGAGATTTTTTAGGATTTTATCAGAAGCCAAGAGCATGCTTAGCGTAAGTAGTGATAACGGTTTCGTGCTTAGCATAATGCTTTTTATGATGATGGAAGCGATAAATTTAAAGCCTATTGACGACATGATAGGAATTTTTGAGCTAAAAGAGCAGGGCTTAAATTTAAGCACGGCTACTGTTAAGCAGCCTCAAAAAGCTCAAGTAAATACGCCTGCTAAAATAGTATCAAAAAGCCCGTATGAACTGTTTTTGGATAAAATTTACGATAGAGATTATTCTCTTGGAGAGTGCTTTAAGGAGTGCATTGAGTTTTTGGAGTTTAAAGATAACTGCTTGAGTCTTTCTTCAAACGCAAGCGGGGCAAATCAGGAAAAATTGCGCTCTAGTTCAAAAGTTATAATGGAAATTTTACGTGCGAATTTTGGAGTAGATGCAAAGATTAAGATCGCTCCAAAGCAAGCCGAGCCTAAAACAGATGATCAAAACGAATCAAATTCAGACGAGAGCGATATAACTAGAGCTAGGCAAGATATGGAGCAAAATTCAAGCTCGAATTTAGCTGAGTCAAGCCAAGAGTTTCAGTCAAATTTTAAGCCTTATCTTGGCGATAAAAGAGATAATACCGAGGATTTTACTACCGCTTATTCGCTCAAATTTCAAACCGATTCGGGCATTGTGGTTGATGATATGGCCTTGCTTGATATGGAGCTTGAAAAGATTGAGGAGCAAAGCAAGGATACAAGTAAGCCAAGCGAAATTCCCGAAGTAAAGGTCAAGATAGACGATTCTGCTATGCTTAAGCCGGAATCAAGCGAGTCAAAATCGCCCGAAGAGTTGCAAAACGCCAAAAACCAAGCCGTATTAAAAGAGGCGCATAGGCTTTTTGGTGAACCTGAAATTTTAAATTTGAGTTAGTAAAAAAGCTAAAATTTGAGCTTTAAAAGGCTCAATTTTAATCATTTAATATCGACAAAAGCTCTTTATTGTCTTTTGTTTTAAGCATTTTTGCATACAGGAATTTAAGCGCTTCCACATCATCCATTGAAGCGATGGCCGAGCGTATAGCCCAAATTTTTTGAAGTTCGTCAGGCTTTTGAAGAAGCTCTTCTTTTCTTGTACCTGATTTTAAGATATTGATAGCCGGATAAATTCTGCGATCGGAGATGTTGCGATCAAGCACGATTTCGCTGTTTCCCGTGCCTTTAAATTCTTCAAATATAACTTCATCCATCCTTGAGCCTGTGTCGATAAGCGCGGTTGCTACTATCGTTAAGCTTCCGCCGTCTTCGATATTTCTAGCCGCTCCGAAAAATCTTTTCGGTTTGTGAAGTGCGTTTGCGTCAACGCCGCCCGTTAGCACCTTGCCACTTGGCGGAGTTACGGTGTTGTAGGCGCGTGCAAGACGGGTTATACTGTCAAGCAAGATGATGACATCCTTGCCCATTTCAACTAAACGCTTTGCTTTTTCGATAACAAGCTCGGCAACTCGCACGTGATTAAGCGCGGGAAGATCAAAGGTCGAGCTAAATACTTCGCCTTTTACGCAGCGTTGCATATCGGTAACCTCTTCAGGGCGCTCATCAACCAAAAGCACCATAAGATGCGCTTCGGGATGGTTTCTTGCGATACCGTGAGCAAGCTCTTTCATAAGCTCGGTTTTACCGCTTCTTGGAGGTGCGACGATAAGTCCGCGCTGTCCCTTTCCTATAGGTGTAAAGAGATCAAGCACGCGACCCGTAAGCTTCATCGCATCATATTCAAGATGAAGCTTTTGAGTCGGAAATAGCGGAGTTAAGTTATCAAAAAGCGGTCTTTCTTTGGCTTCCGCTAGAGGCATGTAATTAACCGCTTCGATTTTAAGCAGAGCGTAATATTTTTCTTGATCTTTTGGCTCTCTAACTTGACCTGTTACGATGTCGCCTACGCGCAGGGCGAATTTGCGAATTTGAGAGTTTGAAACGTAAGCGTCGTTAGAGCTGTCGCTTAAATTTGCATCGACCGAGCGTAAAAATCCGTAACCCTCGTTTGTGATTTCTAAAATCCCCGTAAATAATATAAAACCACCTTGTTTAGTCTGCGTTTTTAGGATTTCAAATATCAAATCTTGTCTGCGAAATTCGCGAGGATTTTCCACACCTACGGTGTTTGCTATTTGCACCAGATCTTCCAGACTTAGCATGCGAAGTTCTTCTATCTTGTGTCCGTCTACAGGAATATGAGTGCGAGTATTTTGATGTTTTTTCGTAGTTTTTGTGGTCTCTGAATTTGCTTGCGTAGATTGATTGGTGTTTTCCATTAGTCCTCTTTAAATTTACTGGATAAATTATAGTAGAAAATAAAGTTTCAAAAGAAGTTCTTTGAAGTTCGTATTTTATATAAAATTTGCTTTGTTGTCAAGTTTAACTCGTGCTCTAAAATAGTTAAAAAATATGATAAAATGGCGAAAAATCTTAATAAAAAGAAGTTTAAAATGATGCAATTTAAAGACGGCGAACGTGAAAAAAAGATAATAAAAACCGCTTTTATAGGTATAGTTACGAATGTGATTTTAGCAAGCATTAAAATTTTTATAGCGCTTGCTTCAAATTCCGTAGCTATCATCTCTGATGCGGTAAATAACCTAAGCGACGCATTTTCAAGCTTGATAACGATTTTTGGATCAAAGCTTGCTCAAAAGTTGCCTGACGAGAGCCACCCGTACGGATACGGAAGGGTCGAGTATATCGGAGGGCTTATAGTCTCTATTGTAGTTTTAATGCTTGGTTTTGAGTTTTTAAAAACTTCGATAGAAAACATCATAGAGCCCGTTACAACGACATTTACTCAGGCTCTTTTAATCATACTTTTTATCGCCATATTTGTAAAATTTGCCATAGCGTTTTACTATAAAAAGATGGGAAATTTAACCAAGTCCATAGCCTTAAAAGCAGTCGGACAGGAAGCCTTAGGAGACGCTATCATCTCTTGCGTAATACTTGTTAGCGCAGGACTTTCGTACTTTGCAAATATCCAAGTTGACGGCTACGCAGGAGCCTTGGCTTCGCTTTTTATCATTTATAACGGCGTTATTTTGATCAAAGAAACCTTTGATAGGATCATCGGCGGGCGAGTAGAAAAAGAAGTAAGCGATGAAATTTATAAGGCGGTTAAGGAGTGCGAGATAGTTCTTGATGCGTATGATCTGATACTTCACAACTACGGCGTTGAGCGATATGTAGGCTCGATAAACGTAGAAATTGACGAACATATGAAAATTTCAGAAATTTCTCAGCGACTAAATGAGCTTCAGATAGAAATTTACCGCAGATATCGCATATATCTTGTTTTTGGAATTTATAGCGTAAATTTAGGACAAAACGACACCAAAGAGTGCGTAAAAAATCTATTAAGCGAATTTAAAAGCATACTAAATTTGCATGCATTTTTTATAAATACGGATAAAAAAACGGTTAGATTTGATGTCGTGGTTAGCTTTAAGGAGCGAAATTTAGACGAGCTTAGAGCCAAAATGGAAAGTGTCGTTTCGGCGCAGTTTCCCGGATATAAAATTTTTATCGTTATCGATAGGGAGTTTGCTTAGAATTTATCCTTTGGCGCGCAAAGTTTGATTAGAAGCTGCGCGCTTTGGAATTTTTATCAAATTTAGCGTATATCACGACAGATACGATTATGATAGCTCCGTAAATCACTCGCGTATAAAATGCGTCAAAGCCCATGGCTACGATACCGCTTTCCATTATGCCGATGATTATGCTGCCTATGAGCGTTCCATATACGCTTCCGCTTCCTCCGCTTACGCCCGTACCGCCGATAAAGATCGCCGCAAATACAAGCAACATGTATCCGTCTCCTTGCGTAGGCCACCAGTTGATAAACTCAAGACTCAAGATAATGCTTGCAAGTGCGCTCATCACGCCCATATTGATGAAAAGCAGATATTTGCTCTTAGCAACGTTTATGCTTAGCATTTTGGCGGCTTTTGCGTTATCGCCTGAAAACAAGATATTGTCTCCGAATTTGTGTTTAAAGATCATGATGTAAGTTAGTATCGCCAAAACGGTCGCGATGATTGATTGGGCGGGTATTCCTGCGAGTCTGCCTACAAAAAATTCCTTTAAAAAGCCTTCGGCACTCGCTAAAGATAGCGAAAGTCCTCCGCTTAGCACCACGGCAAGTCCTCGCCAGAAAAACTGAGTTCCGATAGTTGCGATAATGGAAGGTATTTTTGCGTTTATAACCAAAAGTGCGTTAAAAGCTCCGCTAAGTGCACCAAAGCTAAGGCTTGCAAGCGTAGCTAAGGCTAAATTTCCGCTTGCTTTAAAAACGTAAGAAAATACAAATCCGCTCATCGCCATCGTCGCAGGAAAGCTCATGTCAAACTCGCCTGAGATGATAAGAGGAAGCAGGCCAAGGCAGAGTATGAGTATGATAGGCACTGAGGTTAGGTAGCTAAAATAGATGTTTTTGGCTAAAAACACCTCGGGCGAAAAGGCTGCAAACACTCCTAAAATCACAAAAAGTATCGCGGTAATGACTAAGTTTTTACTCATAAAATACCTTGTAGAGTGAATTTAGATCCGAAATTTCGCTTTTGTCCAGTTCTTGCTCTATCACTCCGCTTCTCAAAAGCACGAATTTATCGGCGATATGAAAGGCTTGATTTAAGTTGTGAGTGATGATTATGATGCTTAAATTTTGCTCTTTGAGCTTATCTAAAAATCCCATAAATCGCTCGGTCTCATTTACTCCAAGCGCTGTTGTAGGCTCGTCTAAAATTAAAATTTGTGATTTAAAATAAATCGCTCTAGCTATAGCAAGTCCTTGCTTTTCGCCTCCGCTTAAGTTGCTTGCAAGGCTTGTAGCGTCGATTCCCGCTCCGCTAAAACCCATGAATTCTTTTAAAATTTGATTTGAAATTTCTATCTCTTTTTTCTTATCGATAAGACCGAATTTCGTGATATGACGAGTGGCGAATATGTTTCGATAAATCTCTTGAGAAAGCCCGAGCGAGCTATCTTGAAAGACTACTTCCATGCCTAAATTTCTAGCTTGTAGCAGGTCAAATTCTCCTTGCTTTATAGGAGTATCAAGCACGCTAAAGCTATCAAATTTATCAAACCTATCATAACCGCAAAGGCACTTGATAAGAGTTGATTTGCCCGCTCCGTTATCGCCTAAAAGAGCGATTGTCTCGCTCTTTTTTAGGTTAAAATTTATGCCTTTTAAAATTTTGGTATTTCCAAAACTTTTAAAAGCGTTTTTAAGCTCTATCGCGTTATCTGATGCCATTTTTTACTAAAGGCTCGATAAGAGCGATATTTTTAGAGGTTATAAATCCACCTCCCGTATCAACCTTAAATCCTGAAAATCCGTATTTTTTGCTCATTACGATTTGCACGACGCTAAAATATCCTTGAAAAAACGGCTGCGCGTCGGCAACTAGGTCGATTGAGCCGTCTTTAATCCCTGCAATCGTGGCAGGAGAGAGCGAAAATCCTGCGATGTTTAGCTTTTCTTTATCCAAATTTAAGCTTTTCATGAATTGCGGTGATTGCGCCGTTAGCGCACCGTGATCAAGCACTACAAGCTTGGTATCGGGATGCTTTGCCATGTAAGCGCCAAACACACTAAGCCCTAAGCTTGGGTCTTTGTTTATCTCAGGTGAAATTTCGATGTATTCTACCTTTAAACCTTTTTCTTTAAACACCTCAAGCATAGCCTTTGCTCTAAGACCTCTTACAGGCATGCTAAGCAAGCCCCAAACCATCACCTTTTCGCCGCTTTTCATATCAAATTTTTGCACAGCTTCGTGCGCCATAGCCTTGCCGCTTTCGTAGTTGTTGCTTCCCGTGTAGCCAAATCCGCTTGACTTAAAGGCTTCTAGGCTTTTTGGAAGCTCGGTGTCTATGCTTGTTACATTTATGCCTTTTTCTATCGCATTTTTGATAAGCGGCTGATATAGCTCGTCTCCCGGATGACCCATCACTATGATGCCGTCAGGCGATGTTGCGACGGCGTTTTTGAAATTTTCAACCATCTTGTTTGGATCCCACTCGGAATATACCACCTTAAGATCGACATTTAGGTCTTTTGCCGCCATTTTTGCGCCGTTTGAGATAACGCTTGAGAAGTTATCGCCGATACTTCCGGCTTCAAAATAAACTTTAAGCTTATCGCTTGCCGTAACCGAGCCCGCAAGCAGTAAGCAACTTAGTAAAATGCTCTTAAATTTCATATTTTCTCCTTAAAATTTTGTTTATAAAAGCTCTATAAAAGCCTCTAGTCTTGTACGTATTTGTCCGCTGTCTTGCCTGGAATAATCAGTCTCTAAACTCATATAATTCGCACCCGCCTCCTTACTAGCTTCTCTTATTTTATTTGTCTCTATAGCGTATGTATGACATCCGCTTAAAACTATATCTATGACGCCGTCTGCGCTGTATTCTTTTATAAATTCTTTGATGATTTGCGCTCTTTTGTCGTTTTTATACATCACCGAACATGGAATTTCAAGATATCTTTTAGCGATATTTTCTATCAAATTTCCTTCTTCTTCGACCAAATTTCGGTAATTTTTCGTTCCGACGCAGTTTTCAAAAGCGACCACGTCAGCGCCTAAATTTTCTATCTGTTTTATTATTTTTTCATACACTCCGCCGCTTGGACAGCCGGTTATGATTATACGCTTTTTATCTGAAATTTTAGCTTCTAAATTTTGTTTAGTTGCCTCTATAAAGGCTTTTAGAGTTTTTATCTTCTCTTTTTTATCGTAAATAAATTCGCTTGCAAATAGTATCTCGTGAAGTTCGCTACCTTTAATAGGGCTTGGGATGGCCTTGTTTAGCTCCATCAGCTCACACATCAGCTCGCGCTCCTCGTTGTGGATTTTTACCGCTTCAAGGAGCTTTTCTTGGGTTATCTTAGCTTTGAATTTCTCTTGTAAAAACTCCTTAAAGCTTATTAGCTCGTCCTTCCAAAGAGCCAGCGAGCGCTTATTTGTCATATTTGGAAGCTCTAAAACATACACCGGCTTGTGGTTTGCAAGCAGCTCATACATCTTCTTTTTGCCGTCGCAAGTAGTCTCTCCCACGATGATATCGCTTGCGTTCATATAAGGGCATTTTTTGCTAACCGCATATCCGTAGCTTGCCTTTATAAGCGGACAGAGATTTCTTGGAAGCTCTTTATGCGCGATATTTATAGGGCTTTCGTCATTTGCACAAATACTAACGGCAACTCCGCCTGCGGCGTATATCAGCTCTTTTGGCGAATATGTACAAAACGTGCCTATTATAGGCTTGCCCTCTGCTTTTAAATTTTGCAGTTCAAAGGAGTTGCGTTTTTTAAGTTTTTCAAAATCCATTCTCATGATTTTTCCTTTTTAAGTCCGATCAGGCTAGCTCCCATCGCTCCGCAAAATATCGCATTTTCATCGGTAAAAACTTCTCTTTGCAAGTGATTTGCGAGCAAATTTTTAAAAAGACTTACTCTGCTAAGCCCGCCGCTTAAAAAGTAAATTTCACTCTCTAGTCTTTTGGTTAAGGAGGCTACCTTTTGAGCGGACGAATCGATGATACCGTAAGCGATTTGCGTTTTATCTACGCCGTTTGCCATTAGCGAGATTATTTCTGATTCGGCAAATACGGTACAAGTGGAGCTTAGTTTGATATTTAAATTTTTCTTTGCAGTGGCGTAAAGTTCGTTTATATCAAGCCCGAGACGATTTGCCATAACTTCGATAAATTTGCCCGTTCCTGCGGAGCATTTATCGTTCATTATAAAGTCTTCAGGCCTGTTTACTACGATTTTGATAGCCTTTGTGTCTTGCCCGCCTACGTCGATTACCGTGCAGTCTTTCGGGAATAAAAAATTCGCCCCCAATGCGTGACATAAAATTTCAGTCGTAGTAAAATTTGCGTATTTAACGCTTACTCTGCCGTATCCTGTTGCGGTTATGAAGCTTGGGGAGTAGTTTTTCTCTTTTAGAATTTCATAAATTTCATCCGCTATTTTTACCCCGCTAAATCCCGTAGGGCGTAAAAACAACTCTGTGAATTTTTGATCGTTTTTATTAAAAACAGCCACTTTTGTAGATGTCGAGCCGATGTCTATACCGATGAGATACATTGTGTGCCTTGCGTTTGTGTTTCTAACCTTAGAACTTGCAAAATTGTAACAAAGTAATGATGTTTTGTCAAACGATAAATTTAGGATATGAGCGCATATCCTAAATTTTAAATTTGCTTAATCAATCAAAATTAGTGTTCGCTTTTAACCCCTGCGCCGCAAAGTGAGATAATGCTGTCTCCTACGATCTCGTGAGTTTTTACATACTTTTCATACGCGGCATATATCGCAGCCGTAGTATGCTCTACGTAAAATCCGTTTCGCGCCAAGCTCTTTCTAGCAGGCAAAATCGCACTTTCGGGTATCGTTATCACCTCGCGCTCGCCTGCGTATTTGCTTGTTAAAATTTCACGCCCTCTCATCGGCTTTCCTATGGCTATGCCTTCAGCTTCGGTCGGCTTTACGACGATATCAAGCGGCTTATCTTTAGCGCCGAAAAATGGAGCGCAATTTTCGCTTTGTACGATAAAAATTTTAGGCAGCTTTTTTATAAGCCCCGCTTCAAAAAGCTCCGTAAGTGCAAGCTCACAGCCGATTAGCAGCGTTCCATTTCCAACAGGCAAGAAGAAGTTATCAGGCACACGTCCGAGCTGCTCGTAAATTTCATACACGTAAGTTTTGGTGCCTTGATAAAAGATCGGATTATAGACGTGATTTGCGTAATAAATGCCTTCATCTCGAGCTTTTTTACGGCATGCATCGGCCGTTTCGTCGCGAGTTCCGTCAAACACCGTTGCCGTAGCGCCAAAAGCTTTTATCATGTTTATCTTTTTTTCAGACGTGCCTTTAGGGACGTAAATTTCACACTCAATCCCCGCTCTAGCGCAATAGGCAGCAACCGAATTTCCGGCATTTCCGCTACTGTCTTGAAGGACTTTTTTAACTCCTATACTCTTGCAAAGCCAGATAAGAAGTGCCGCTCCGCGATCTTTAAACGAAAGCGTAGGCATCGCATAATCAAGCTTAAAATAAAGCTTATCGTCAAATTTAACGCATGCCGTCATGCCCTCGCCAAGCGTGATCTGCTTCCAAATTTCATTTTGAAGCGGCATAAATTTGCGGTAGCGAAATAGGCTAAATTCGCTCTTATCCACAAGATCAAGCGATAATTTAGGCGGAGTAAATTTAAGCTCGTAAAGCCCACCGCACTTGCACTCAAAGTTTAAATTTTCAAGCGAAGCCTCGCTGCCACAACTTGTGCATTTGAAATTTGCCATTTTTATTCCTTATGAATTTGATATTTTAAGCCTAAATCATCGCCACTTGAGCTTCTATCTCAACTAGGCAGCCAAAATGAAGTGCCGAGGTAGGCACGACTACGCGCGCAGGTTTATGCTCACCAAAAAACTTCGCATACTCATCGTCTATATCGTCCCAAAACGCTATATCGGGCGTATAAACTCTGCACATTATCACGTTTTCTTTTTTGGCTCCAGCTTCAGTTAAAACCGCTTGTAAATTTGCAAGCGCCTGCCTAGCATGCTCTCTAGCGCCGCCTTTTGGCAATTGCATGGTTGCCGTGTCGATGCTAAGCTGACCTGAGACATAAAGTATGCCGTTATACTCTATAGCGGGGGTGTAGTGAGCCTTTCTGTTTTTTGAATTTTGAGTCTCTATCTTTTTCAAATTCGCTCCTTTGATGAAAATTATCAAAATTTACAACCTTTTTTATAAATTCTATGTAAAATTTGGCTTGATATACAAATTTGATTTAACCTTAAAATCAAAACATTAGCTGTATAATTTACAAATCTAAATTTGAAAGAAAAATGTAATTCATGAGTAAAACCAAGTGCGCGCATTGTCATCAGAGCTTTGAAGATAGCGTTATGATTGAATCCGGCGACAATAAATTTTGTTGTAACGGCTGTAAAAGCGTATTTGAAATTCTTTCTTCCAGCGGACTGAGTGAGTTTTACGATCGTCTTGGTAAAAATGTCTTAAGTCCAGTTAAGTCTAGCGCTCAAAAATATGAAAATTTAGAATTGGCTTATCAAAATTATGTAAAAAACGAGAATGGATTTAGCAAAATTTCACTCGTGATAGACGGCATTCACTGCGCAGCTTGTATCTGGCTAAATGAAAAAGTTTTATTTAACACCAAAGGAATTTTAGAAGCCAATATAAATTCGTTAAATAATAAAGCCACTATCGTTTGGGATGAGAGTGAGACGAATTTGTCCGAAATTTTAAGGCTTATAAGATCTATCGGATATGACGCTTACGCTTACGATCCAAGCCGCGAAGAGGAGTATATAACCAATAAAAGGCGAGAATTTTACGCAAAGCTTTTGGTGGGGATTTTTGCCACTATGAACATAATGTGGCTAAGTGTTGCAAAATACGGCGGTTATTTTACGGGCATAAGAGATGACGTAAAGGCCGTTTTAAGCTTTGCGGAGTTTGTTTTGGCTACTCCGGTGCTTTTTTATACGGGAAGCGGTTTTTTTAAAGGCGCGCTTGCAGCGATTAAAAATAGAAGACAAAATATGGATTTGCTTATCGCTTCAGGTGCGCTTTCGGCTTATATATTTTCGATATATGCGATGTTTTCAAGGAGCGGCGAGGTTTATTTTGATTCGGTTGCGATGATAATTACTTTCGTATTTATCGGCAAGTACCTAGAAGTCTTAAGCAAAAAGCGAGCAGGAGATACTCTTGATAGCCTAAATTCGATGGTGTCAAGCAAGGTTAGCGTAAAGACGGAGGGTAAAACCTCGCTTAAAGATGTAAGCGAAGTGCAAATAGGCGATATAATCGTGCTTAGAGCGGGCGAGCGCGCACTTATAGACGGTGTGGTAACTAGCGGCTCTGCCAGTTTTGATTATTCAAGTCTTACGGGCGAAAGCTCGGCGGTTTTTAAAGAAAAAAACGATCCTTTAAACAGCGGTTCCATATGTCTTGACGGGTTTATTGAGTATGAAGCAAGCGCTAAATTTAGCGACTCGACTCTTAGTAAGATCATTCATCTGCTTGAAAAAGCCATAACCAAAAAGCCTCACATAGAAAAGCTTGCCAATGAAATTTCAAGCAAATTTTCAAGCGTTATTATGATTTTAAGTGCGATTACGTTTTGTTTTTGGCTTTGGCATACGGGCTCTTTTGAAGCGGCTTTGATCGTGGGAATTTCGGTCGTAGTCATTGCTTGTCCTTGCGCGCTTGGACTTGCAACTCCCGTTAGTACGCTTGTGGGGCTTGGGGTGGGGTTTAAAAAGGGCGTGATATTTAAAGAGGCTAAGGTGCTTGAAAGCCTCGCAAAATGCGATACGATAGTGTTTGATAAAACAGGAACCATAACCACCGGCAAGATGGCGGTGGATAAATTTGAGAGTTTTAGCCGGTATGATATAAATTTGCTCTACTCTCTTGCAAAAAGCTCGTCTCATCCTGTAAGTGTAGCCGTTAGCGAGTATTTGAAGGCGGAATTCGACGCTCTTAAAATTTATGATTTGCAAAATTTTAAAAACATCGAGGCAAAAGGCGTTAGCGCTAAATTTAACGGAAGCGAAATTTATGCGGGCAGTGAGCGATTTATGCTGGAGCTTGGGATAAATTTGCGCAAAGAGAGCAGGGGAACTAATTATTATTTTGCCATTGATGGTCAAATAGCGGCAAAATTTGAACTAAGCGATAATATAAGAAGCGGCGCAAAGGAGTGCTTTGATGCCTTAAGACAGGCTAAATTTAGGATCGTAATGCTAACGGGCGATAATGAATTTGCGGCTCAAAAAGTGGCTAATGAGCTTGGTATAAAGGAGTTTAAGGCAAACTGCTTGCCTGTGGATAAGGCTAACTTCATAGAGAATTTAACTCAAAGTGGAAAAAAGGTCGTGATGGTCGGAGACGGGATAAACGATGCGCTTGCGCTAAGTTACGCTAATGTCGCTATCTGCCTTGGAAGCGGGGCTGATGTGAGCTTGCAAAGAAGCGATGCAGTGCTTATGAAGGATGATTTAAATTTGCTAAAAGAGGCTATTTGGCTTGCCAAGAGAACCTTTAGGGCGATAAATCAAAATTTGGCTTTTTCGCTTGTTTATAACGCGCTAACTATCCCACTTGCTATGGCAGGGTATGTTTCGCCCGTGGTTGCGGCGGTTTCAATGTCGTTAAGCTCGGTCGTGGTGGTGCTAAATTCAATGCGTATTAGGCAAAATTCGAGGTAAATGAGTACAGAATGGATATAAGTATAATAGCTTTAATGATAGGCGTTTCGACTCTGCTTGGAGCCTTTGGACTATTTGCTCTACTTTGGGGGCTTAAGACTAGGCAGTTTGAGGACTATCGTAAATTTTTAGACGGAACGAAATATGACGGCGAAGATGCGCTAAATGACGCTTATAAAATGGAGTTAAAACAAAAAGAGGCGACCAAAAAAGGTTATAGGCCGCCTGATTGATGGATTATTTTAAAGTTTCTATGAAGTCGTTAACCGCTTTTAGATCTTCTGCGCTTAAGCTTCTAACCTGAGTTTTCATAACAGCACCCATACCGTAAGTATTGTTTGTGCCTTCTTTATAGCCTTCAAGAGCTTTTAAACGATCCTCTTTAGATACCGAAACAAGTGGCGGAACTTTGTTCGCATACTTTTTTTCGGCAGATTGACCATGACAGGCTACGCATTTTTTATAAATTTCCGCACCGTCAGCTGCGTATAGAGATGAGCCTAGTAAGCAGGCAGCCGCCAAAATATATACTTTTTTCATTTTGTATCCTTATTTGATAAAAATCGGAGCTTATTATATTCTTAATTTTCTTAAAGTAAGTTGTAAAAAGAAACTAAAATGTTATATGAAATTTGTATTTAAAATTTTATAAATTTATATGTAAATAAGTGTTTTCTTTTTGATTCCGCAGGAAGCATTAAAAGCCGAATTTGCAGGGCTTTTAATGATTATGTAATGCTTTAAATTTATTTTGAATCTTTCAAAGACTCTATAAAATCATTTACCGCAATTAGCTCTTCCATACTTAAGTGTTTTACTTGATCGCTCATCGCGCTACCCATTCCGTATCTGCTTTGAGTGCCGTATTTGTAGCCCTCAAGCGCTTTTAAGCGTCTTTCTTTGGATATTTTGATGATAGGCGAGGCTTTGTAGTGGTATTTTAAATCGCCCTTTTCTCCGTGACAGCCGGCGCATTGTTTATAAATTTCAGCTCCGTCTGCAGCGTATAAATAATAGCTAAGCGTTAAAATTACGGCAAAAGCAGATGATTTTTTCATTAAAAATGTCCTTGTTTTAAATTTTAAGAGCTTATTATAGTTTGATTTTGTAAATCTAAGAATGAAAAAGAAATGAAAATGTAATTATAAAGAGAGAAAAAGGCGGAAAATCCGCCTATGGTTATTTTTTTAGAGTTGTTATATACTCTGAAACAGCTTCCATATCAGCTTCACTCATTGGAGCTACGATAGGTTTCATCATAGCTGCTGAGTTAAATTTGTTCAAAGTACCTGCTTTGTAAGCTTTAAGAGCCTCTACCATCTCTTCTTTTGAAAGAGTTGTAAGAACAGGAACCTTATTTAGGAAAGATTTCTCAGCTTTAGGACCGTGACAGGCAACACATTTTTTGTAAAGCGTAGCGCCGTCGGCAGCAAAGAGGCTTGAAGCAAGAAGCGCTGCAGCACCTGAAACGATAAGTAATTTTTTCATTTTATCCCCTTTAGTAAAATATCGGGCGCATTATAATATAAAAAGATTAACGTTAGTATATATTTTGTAAATATTTACCGCTCTTCTTAAATTTTAGCAATTTTAAGTATAATTTAACTCATGAATGATTGCAAAATCCAAAAAGCCATATTTTTAGATCGCGACGGCGTTATAAACGAGGATTTCGGCTATGTTTACGAGATTGAAAATTTTATCTTTAAGGATGGAATTTTTAAAGCGGTTCAAGGCTTTATGAATTATTTTATGCCCATACGCCTATTGAAGAGTCAAATTAAATATTTTTCACACATTTTAATGCTTCTATGATCTGATTTTCTATACTTTTATCGCTGTTTGGTAAAATTTTATGTGTTATAAGGTTGTTGATTTTTTTATTGTTTGTTTTATACCCAATTATATTTTTTATTTTTGCATATTTTGCTATGATAATATTTTTATTACTTTGATTTATCACTATTGCAATTTTGTACTTTTCTTTTTTGATTGAAAAAATAAATTTTAATTCATAAAATAGTCTCTTTATAAATATATCTTGTTTATTAATAATTGGGTAAATATGCGTTTTTAAAATTGATTCGTTATTGTACTTGTTATTTTCACTAGTGGCCAAACATATATCTATTTGCAAATTTATTTCTCTAATTAAATTTGTAATAAAATTAAACTGTATGATATTTTCGGTTGAGCCTATATTCATTATTAAGATTTTATTTTTTTTATTTTTCATTCTTTTGCTTCTTCTAAATATAATTTATCATTTTTATCTGAGTTTATTTCCATAAACAATGTTTTTTAAAATCAGGATTTAACATTTTTTGATAAAAACTTAACTATAAACAATAAATGCTTAAATTTGAGCCTTTAAAATCAGAATTCATTTACCGCTTTGTCTTAAAATTTGATATGATTTTACAAATATTTGGCTAAAAAAGGTTTGAAATGGCTAAAAATTATATCTGCGTGTTTGACTGCGAGACCATCCCAGATGTGGCGCTTTTACGCCAAATTTATGGCTATAAGGGCGATGATTTAAGCGTTTGTAAGCAGGCGTTTGCAGCTCAAAAAGAACTTAGCGGAAGCGAGTTTTTGCCAGTGTGTTTTCATAAGGTTGTTGCTATCTCTGCTGTTATGGCGGATGAATTTGGTAAATTTTTGCGAGTTAGCACGATGAAAGGAGCCAATGAGCATGAAATTTTGGCTAAATTTATAGGATTTTTAAACGAACACAACCCTCGCTTAGTTAGCTTTAACGGGCGAGGATTTGATCTGCCTATGATAATGGTGCGTGCCATGAGGTATAATCTTTCAAGTCCGGCTTACTTCGAGAGTGAAAATAAAGAGCTTAACAAAAACAAATGGGAGAACTACCGAAGCCGTTATGATGGACGATTTCATCTTGATTTGCTTGATCATATCAGTGATTTTCGCGCCGTTAGCGGACTTAAGCTTGATACGCTTTGTGCGAGCTTAAATTTGCCGGGCAAATACGACGTGCATGGCGATCAGGTAACTGATATGTTTTTTAGAGGTGAGCTTGCCAAGATAAATGAATACTGCGAATCAGACACTTTAAATACATATTGGCTTTTCCTTAAATACGAGCTCTTGCGCGGAAATTTAACGAGCGAGGATTATGCTGATTTCCTAGCCGCAATGAGTGAATTTTTACTTAAAAACTGCCCTGAGATGAGTTATACTCCGGTTTTTTGCGAGGCTGTGGATATGGAGCTTGCGAGATTAAGAGGTGAGCTTGATTATGAGATTACGGATCGCCAAGAGGACGCTTGGGATGAGACTTGTGAAGAGTTTGAGGCTGTTGATGTCGGCAAGCTTGATGAGCATTTGGCAAAGAGCGGTCTTGAAGGCTTAGTAAAAAAGGGAGGCGAGGTTAAATTAAAATCAAAAGCCGAGCCTAAATTTGAAGAAAAACTACCAGAGATAAATATCGACGAGGAGTAGTTGCGTCTTTTAAATTTAGACGGAATTTATATGCTTAAATCAAAAAGGAATACAGATGAAAATTTTATTAACGGGAACTGCGGGATTTATCGGATATCACCTGTCTTTAGCGCTTGCAAAGCGTGGCGATGAGGTCGTGGGGTTTGATAATATAAATGACTATTATGATGTAAAATTAAAATATGCAAGGCTTGAAAACGCGGGCTTTAGCAGACAAGATATCAAAGAAAATGAGCTCATAACATCTAAAAAATATCCGAATTTACATTTTATTAAAGCTGATTTAGCTGATTTGGTCGTGCTTGAGAGGCTTTTTAGCGAATTTAAATTCGATTGTGTCGTAAATTTAGCCGCTCAAGCCGGAGTTCGCTACTCGCTAATCAACCCTCATGCTTATGTGCAAAGCAATCTGGTCGGCTTTGTAAATTTACTTGAGTGCGCGCGCAAATTTGAGCTTAAAAATTTTGTCTACGCAAGCTCAAGCTCGGTTTATGGATTAAACGAAACGATGCCTTTTAGCACTCAGCACAGCACCGAACATCCTATAAGCTTATATGCCGCAAGCAAAAAGAGCAATGAGCTTATGGCGCACACTTATAGCCATCTTTTTGGCTTGCCGACTACGGGACTTAGGTTTTTTACGGTGTATGGACCTTGGGGGCGACCTGATATGGCTTTGTTTTTATTTGTCGATGCGGCGCTTAAAAATAAGGAGATAGACGTCTTTAATCATGGAAAGATGAAGCGTGATTTTACTTATATCGATGACATTGTAAAAGGCATAATCAAATGCGTGGATAATCCTGCGCGCAAAAACGAATCTTGGAGCGGTTTAAATCCCGATCCCGCCACATCAAAAGCGCCTTATAAAATTTACAATATCGGCAATAATAATCCTGTTGAGCTGATGGATTATATAAAGGCTATCGAGATAAAAATCGGGCGCGAGATAAAGAAAAATTTCATGCCTATACAAGCTGGTGACGTGCCTGCTACATATGCGGACGTAAGCGGGCTGATCAACGACTTTGATTATAAGCCAAGCACAAGCGTAAATGATGGAGTAGCGAAATTTATAGAGTGGTATGTGGAATTTTACGGGGTTAAGATTTGAGAATTTTTACTCTTGTTTTGCTGTTTTTTGCTGCTCTTGTTCTGCCTTCTTTGGCTGGCGAGCAAGCAAGTAAAAACACAAAATTTGAGCTTTTAAAGCTTAGCGAATTTGACCAAAGAGGCGTAAGCGGGTATCTAGTAAGCGAAAAGCTTGACGGCGTTAGAGCTTATTGGGACGGAGAAAATTTACTCTCAAGAAGCGGTAAAAAGATAAACGCTCCTAAAAATTTCATTTTGAATTTTCCGCCTTTTGCGCTTGACGGTGAGCTTTATACAAAGCGAGGCGAGTTTGAAAAAATCCAGTCGATAGTGATGGATAAAAACCCAGATGAAAAGTCTTGGCAAGAGATAAAATTTTACGTTTTTGACGCTCCAAGCAGTGAAAAGGAACTGCTTAAACGCCTTGAAAAACTTGAAAATTTTCTATCAAAAAATGAGATTAGTGGCGAAAAAATAAAGATAATCAAGCAGATAAAATTAAGAGATAATGCCCATCTTGAAGAAATTTTAGATGAGATAATTGCACTTGGCGGCGAAGGTGTAGTAGTTCGTAAGCCAAATTTAGCCTATTATCACGGCAGAAGTAAAAACGATATGAAATATAAAAAATTTAAGGACGCAGAATGCGAAGTCGTTTCGCTTAATGAAGGCAGCGGTAAGCTTAAAGGCAAATTAGGCTCTGTAACCTGCGAAAAGAGCGACAAAAAGCGCTTTAAGATAGGCTCAGGTTTTAGCGATGAGGAGCGAATAAATCCGCCAAAAATAGGCGAAATAATAACATATAAATTTCAAAATTTAACCGCAAACGGAATTCCTAGATTTCCTGTTTTTGTAAGAGTTAGAAAGGATTAAGAAGCCGTTTTACTGACCCCAAATTATTTTGTATTAAATTTTATAATTTTTAAGACTTAAATTTAAGAGTTATGACTTATATTTATTTTCAGGTTTTTTATTTTTTTATTTCTGTATCCTTAAAAAAATAGCAAATATCACATTTAAATAGTTTGGATAGCTTAAATAGATGCAGCAGGTTAAAGTGTTTGCCGTGAGCATTATTTTCCATATTGGCGTAAAATCCGCTTGATGCTTGCCCTATACTCAGAGCTGTTTCGAGCTGACTTAAACTCCTATCTTGTCTAATTTTCTTTACGTTTGAAGCCTTGATAAAACTTATGATTAAAGATTGAATGAAAAATTTATAAAGTTATCTAAGTGGGTTCATTATTTTGATTTTAAAGTTATTAGCTATGATAGCAAGTTGATTGAAAAGTTAATTTGAATAAATAAACCCTACCCGAATGGTTCGGATAGGGTTATTAAAAACTTCTTATTTAAAGTTTAGATTTTTAACGTCTTCGTCAAGTTTCTTTAGTCTATCTGACGGAGGAGTGCCGACTAGACCATGGTGAAGCTCAATCTTGGCAGGTGGCTCAGGTATAGTAGCTTGTTGTGTTAGAGCTATTGTTATACCGTATTTAGATAATGCGTTAGCTAGGTGTAGCTGACCCTCTCTTGCCACCGATTGGCATTGGCCTGTGATTCTTGCAGCCTCTTGTGGTCCGTGGAATCCATAGCTATTTTCACTAAACGCAAAGTCCCATCTGATGTGAGCTTTTCTTTGCATCCATAACGGCTCTTTTAGCACTTCGCTTATAGCCTTTTTCTGCTCATCGGCATTAAGTCCTGCGAACTCTTTATGTTTAGCTAGCTCCGCTCTTGCGGTTTTTAGATCTTCGATTAGAGACAATAGATCGTTTTCACAATTTCTAAGCTCGTGAGCGTGGCGATTTTGTATAAACATAATTCTATCTCTTAGCTCATCTTCGCTTTGCATATGGCAAGTTTTGCAACTAGCCGTTATGTCTGCAAACGGAGTTTGAATTGTATGGTTTGTAACTTTCGTAGCTCCAACTCTTTTATAAGGCATATGGCAATCAACGCATGTTACGCCGCTTCTAGCGTGAACGCTGGTTGAGTGTAGCTCTGCTTCAGGGTGTTGCATCTTAATCATCTTAGCGTCTGTTTGTTTGTGTCTATAATCTGCTTGGAATAGACCCTTGTCATGCACTTCGTCAAAATATTCGTCAAACATCTCTATTTTAAAAGGTTCGTCCTTAGGCCATTTTGACCATGGAAAAACTAGATCCGCGTTTAATCCAGGGTAGTATTCAACGTGACATTGCATACAGACATAATCTCTCATTTCGGCCCTTGTAGCCTTAATTCCTTGTTTTAAATCAGCCTCATAGCCACGCTTAACCATTGCATTAACAAAACCCGGTCTTGTAACTCTTAAGCTCATATCGTCAGGGTTGTGGCAGTCGGCACAGCTTGAACCAAGGTGCGAGCCGCCGTAAGGATCTTTGCCGTGTTTTTCTTCAACCATTTTCATAACGTCAAAATATGGAATAGAGTTCATCTTAGTCCAAGCCAGCTTTCTTTTTTCTCCATTTTCTTTATCTACTTCAAAAAAGCCCATTTCAAGCTTACTTGACTCGGTAGGATTAGCTTGTAAAATTTTATCGTAATCAGGATCGTTCATGATTGCAGTTAAGTGTCCGGTGTGGCAGTTTACACAAAATCCCGGTTGTCCGTTAAATGCAGGAAGGCCGTGAGCGTTTAGATACTCTTTATTATTTCTCATAGTTTCGATTTGATCAATTTGAGAATAAAAATGAAGTCTAGGTCTGTTATAATCTACCGCAAATGCATATCCTTGCCAGAAAACCGTAGCTGCAGGCCATCTCATAAGCTTGCTGTATGGAAGCGAACCGGCAAAAGGCGTTTCAAAGAAAATATCTTTCATAGCTACCGTGTCATCGTATTGAGTCGGGAAATTTTTGCCCCACTCTCTGATATCAGGGTTTAAGTCGCTAACTTTGTTAAGCATTAGAGGGTAATGCCTCTCTTGCGCCTTTTTCTCACTGATATCGCTAAATAGTGCAAACATTGCCGCACCTCCGATAACAGCTATAATAAAAATTATGCTAAAAAATAGCTTGTTTTTCATTTTAACTCCTTGATGTTGTATTAGTAATTATGAGCATGACCTACTTGCCTGTGGCAAGATACGCAGCTTAATGATTCGTTTTGGATATTTGCATCGCCGCCGTGAGCTTTAGCATTTACCGAGGCTGCGGCATACTCTCCATGACACTCTATGCAGTTGTTTTGGATGACCTTTTTGCTCTTTGCGTTAGCCGTGAAAGGTACCGGATTATCTTTAGCCGTAAAAGCGTAGCTGTGTCCAAAACCGCTCTCAGCTTTCATCATCCATTTGCCTATAAAGTCATGAGGGACATGACAATCGTTACAGGTTGCAACGTGCTGATGACCGCCTCTTTCCCAGCTTTCAAACACCTGATTCATAACATGGCAGTTTTTGCAAGCCAATGGATCATCGCTCATATATGAAAAGCCTTTTGCATATACGAAGGTATAGAGCCCATGACCTAAAACAACACCTATGCTAAGCACAAGGATGAGTGTAGCCAAGAAATAAGGTTGCTTTTTAGCCTTTTGTATGACTTTCAAAAAACCTCCTTATGGATAAAATAATATTGAGCAATGATACAGTCTTTAAATGAAAAATTAATTGATTTATGTCAATTCTTTATAAAAAAAGTTAAATATAATAATAAATACTCTGTAAAAACGCTTCTGTAACAAATAAGTTACTAATTAAATAGAGTTTAAATATCATTAAAAATTCCGAATATTTTATTACTCTTTATTAATAAGACATTTGATAAAATTAGCAAAATTTATGCCAAAGGTTTTTGATGAATATTTTAATAACAGGAGGAGCGGGCTACATAGGCTCTCATGTTTTAAAAGCGCTTTTAAAGGAGGGTGAGCACAATATAACTGTCATAGACAACCTCTGTAAAGGCTCAATAAAAGCTGTTGAAGCTCTTAAGAAACTTAATAAATTCGAGTTTGTAAATGCAAATTTGGAAGATGACTTAACTCAAATTTTTGCCGAAGGAAAATTTGATGCTATTATTCATTTTGCGGCATTTATAGAGGTTTTTGAAAGCACACAAGATCCGCTTAAATACTATCTAAATAACACCGCAAATGTGGCTAAAATTTTAACTTACTGCAAGAAATTTAACGTAAATAAATTTATCTTCTCTTCAACGGCTGCCGTTTACGGTGAGCCCGATATAAGAGAGGTTGACGAGCTAACATCGCCCGAGCCGATAAATCCATACGGCAGAAGCAAGCTAATGAGCGAGATGATCATAAAGGACTATGCGGCGGCAAATCAGAGCTTTAAATTTGCGATTTTAAGATATTTTAACGTAGCAGGTGCGGATGAAGAAGGACTTATCGGTCAAAACTATCCAAACGCCACTCATCTTATAAAGATAGCTACTCAAACGGCGCTTGGTAAGCGAGATAAAATGAGTGTATTTGGGAGTGATTATGACACGAGTGACGGTACTTGCGTAAGGGACTATATACACGTAAGCGATCTTGCAGATGCGCATCTGTCTGCTCTAAAATACCTTGAAAACGGCTCTAGTGAAGTATTTAACGTAGGGTATGGTAGAGGATTTAGCGTAAGAGACGTTATTAAAACGGTTAAAGAGGTTAGCGGAGTTGATTTTAAGGTGATAGAGGCTCCTCGCAGAGAAGGTGATCCTGCGGTGCTTATAGCAAAATCGAAAAAGATTAGAAATTTAACTGGTTGGAAGCCAAAGCGCGATGATCTAGCGCTTATCGTTAAAACCGCTCTTGAATGGGAAAGGAAAATATGAAAATAGCAGTTATAGGAACGGGTTATGTGGGGCTTGTAAGCGGGGCATGTCTAGCTAAAATGGGAAATAGCGTGATATGCGTAGATGTCGATGAAGCTAAGATAAACGCACTTAAACAAGGCGTAGTGCCTATCTATGAGCCTGGACTTGCCGAGATGGTTAAGGAGTGCTTTGAAAACGAAACTCTTAAATTTAGCACCGATATAAAAGAGGCTTTAGCTCATGCAAGCGTGCTTTTTATAGCGGTCGGAACACCTATGGGAGCTGACGGACAGGCTGATTTGAAATACGTCCTTCAAGTTGCAAAAAGTATCGGCGAACACATGAGTCATTCTATGATCATAGTTGATAAATCAACCGTGCCTGTAGGAACAGGCGAAAAAGTGAGCGAGATTATCGCAAATGAGCTTAAAAATAGAAATTTGGATATAAAATTTGAAGTCGTTAGCAATCCTGAGTTTTTAAAAGAGGGGGCTGCGATTGAGGATTTTTTAAAGCCTGATCGGGTTGTGGTAGGTTCTAGCAGTAGTTGGGGTGAAGAGGTTATGAGAGAGCTGTATACGCCTTTTATGAAAAATCACGATAAATTTATCGCCATGGATGTAAAGTCGGCTGAAATGACTAAGTACGCTGCAAATTCTATGCTTGCTACTAAAATTAGCTTTATAAACGAGATAGCAAATATCTGCGAAAGAGTAGGGGCTGATGTAAATTTGGTGCGTAAAGGCATAGGAAGCGACTCTAGAATCGGCTATAGCTTTATATATCCGGGATGCGGATACGGTGGAAGCTGCTTTCCAAAGGATGTGGAGGCTCTTATTTATACTGCTAGACAAAACGGATTTGAGCCTGAGCTTTTAAATGCAGTTGAGGCTAGAAATAAGGCTCAAAAGTGAGTTTTATTTGATAAAATTTATGAGTTTTTCGGAGGCGATTTAAAAGGCAAAAAAATAGCCCTTTGGGGACTTGATTTTAAGCCAAATACCGATGATATGAGAGAGGCTAGCTCGCTTAATGGTGCTTTTAACGGAGTGGAGCGAGTTTAGATCGCCTGATTTTCATGAGATGAAAAATCGCATGAAAAATCCTGCGATTTTTGACGGAAGAAATCAGTACAATGCTAAAAATTTAAAAGATCTTGGATTTAAATATTTTCAAATAGGAGTAAAATCATGAAGAAATTCACATTTTTACTAGCCTTGCCAGTGGTTATTTTTGCCAGCAGCCAATTGGTAAATAATAAAATAGAACTTAAAAAGCTTGAAAACGAAAGAGATTATAAGATTGAAGTGATCTTCGGCAAAGAGCTTAAAGTTGATTGCAACAATCACTTTTTAGGAGGCGGAAAGCTTAAAGAAAAGCCTTCAAAAGAGCCTATTGCTCTTTATGAATTTGACACTAAAGCCGAACTTGCCTCAACTATGATGTTGTGTCCTGACGGCAAAAAGAATAAAAAATTCGTTCATTACTCTTTTACAAAAATGTTTGATTATGATAGTTACACGCCGATTGTCATTAAAGCGCCTAAGGATGTCATGGTAAAGTATAAAATTTATAAAAAGATAGATGAAAAAAATACGGAGGTAATAAAATAATATGAAAATAGCAATAGTTGGTTTAGGATATGTTGGATTTCCTTTGGCTGTGGCTTTTAGCGAGAAATATAATGTAGTAGGTTTTGATATTAATAAATCTCGTGTACAAGAGCTTAAAGATGGATTTGATCGCACGCTTGAGCTTGATGGCGATCAGGTACGAAAAGCGATAGAAAACGGGATGAAATTTAGCACCGATTTAGATGATATAAAAGATTGCGAGCTTTTTATCGTTACCGTTCCCACGCCCATAGATAAAAACAAGCGACCTGACTTGACGCCTGTCATAAAAGCCAGCCAAAGTGTGGCGAAAGTGCTTAAAAAAGGCGATATAGTAGTATATGAAAGTACTGTTTATCCGGGCGTTACCGAGGAGATTTGCGTGCCGATACTTGAAAGTTCGGGGCTTAAATTTAATGAGGACTTTTACTGCGGTTACTCTCCTGAGCGGATAAATCCTGGCGATAAAGAGCACACCGTAACTAAAATAAAAAAAATCACCTCAGGCTCAACACCGCAGATAGCAGGTAAGATCGATCAAATTTACGCAAGCGTAATTACCGCAGGCACTCATAAAGCCCCAAGCATTAAAGTAGCAGAAGCCGCAAAGGTGATAGAAAATACTCAGCGCGATATAAATATAGCTTTTATTAACGAGCTTGCAATGATATTTAATAAGATGAATATCGATACAAACGCGGTTTTAGAAGCTGCCGGCACGAAGTGGAATTTCTTAAATTTTCGCCCGGGTCTAGTGGGAGGCCACTGTATCGGCGTGGATCCTTACTATCTTACCCATAAGGCTCAAGAGCTTGGCTTTCACCCTGAAATTATCCTTGCAGGACGCAGAATAAACGATAGTATGGGCAGATACGTAGCTGGCGAAGTCGTAAAGCTGATGATAAAAAACGGCGTTAAGATAAGCGACGCTAAAGTACTTGTGCTTGGACTTACCTTTAAGGAAAATTGCCCCGATATAAGAAATTCTCGCGTTATAGACGTTATAGATGAGCTTAAGGATTTTGGTTGCGGAGTTGACGTGCATGATCCTTGGGTGGATGCTGGGGAGGTGCAAAAAGAGTATGGCTTAAATCCGCTTGAAAATTATGATGCAAGCAACTATGACTGCGTAGTTATAGCGGTAGCTCACGATAAATTTAAGGGACTAAATTTAAGCGATACGCTAGTTTACGATATCAAAAATATCTACCCAAAAGCCGATGCGAGACTTTAGAATTTGTTTATAAATTTAATCAGCTCGGTTATCGTTTTTATCGTATATTTGGGGATAAATTTTTTTCTAACCCCTTATATACTAAAAAGCCTTGGAAACGAGGCTTACGGCTTTGTCGGGCTTGCTAACGCTATCGTCGCATACGCTTCGGTCGTTACGGTTGCTATAAATTCCGTAAGCGGGCGATTTGTCGCGTATGAGTGGCATAGAGGCGATATAAAAAAGGCAAATGACTATTACTCCTCGGTTCTAGCCGTAAATATAATATTTTCATTTGCCATAGCCGCTATTTCGGCAGTTTTTATCTTAAATCTAAGTCGCGTTTTAAACGTGCCCGAATATCTTACGCATGATGTGCGGCTTACTTTTATATTTTATTTTATAAATTTTTGCGTAGGACTTTTTAACGGCGTGATCTCCGTATGCGCTTTCGTGCGAAATAAGCTTTATCTAATATCCGTTCGAAACGCTATTTCCATGGTGATTTTAGCCGCTCTTATCGTGACTCTTTTTTACTTTTTTAAGCCGATGATAGCCTATATAGCAATTTCTGCGCTTGCATCTTCGGTTTTTGTGTTTTTTAGCACCGTTTTTATCTCTTCAAAAATTACTCCAGAGCTTAAATTTACTCTTTCAAATTTTAATTTTTCGATGATAAAAGAGCTTGCAAGCTCGGGAATTTGGAATAGTTTTAACGCCTTAAACCGCATACTTTTAACGGGAATGGATCTATTTATCTGCAATATATTTTTAAACGCGAATTTAACTGGAATTTTAGCCGTAGCAAAGGCCGCTCCTATCATACTTGAAAGCTTTGTGGCTCAGCTTAGTACGATCTTTGCGCCTAAATTCGTGCAACTTTACTCTCAAAAAAACTTGCGTGCATTAATAGCCGAAGCGAAATTTGCTATGAAGGTAGTTGCTTTTATCATGAGCGTTCCTGTAGCTATTTTTGTAGTTTTCGGGCTGGAATTTTACACTCTTTGGCTTCCTTTTAAAACGAGTGATGAGATAAATTTGATCTATAATCTTTCTATCATAACTCTTGTTCCGATCTTGCTTATAGGCTATGTATTTGCGCTGTTTAACATAGATAGCGCAACAAATAAACTGCGCCGACCGGCGATCGCAAATACTATTTTGGGAGTGAGCACTATCGCCGCTCAAATTTGGATTTTGAAATTTAGCGACTACGGAATTTACGGAGTTGTCGTTGTTGGAGCGATATTTTACTCTATTCGCATAGTTTGCTTTGATCTTATAAACGCTGCATTAAATTTGCGTATAAGATTAAGTGCTTTTTATCCGCTGTTTTTTAGAAATTTAGCCATGTTTGCACTGACTTGCGCGGTTTTTTGGGGAGCTTCTAAATTTGTTGAGATTACAAATTGGACGAGATTTATATGTTTTTCGCTGATATTTTTATTTGCAGGATACGGGATTAATCTATTTTTAATTTTTAGCAAAGATGAGCGCACGGCTTTGTTAAATAAAGTAAAGAGTAAATTTAAAAGGCTTTAAAGTGGATAATCAAATTTTTCTAATCTCCTTAAAAAGCGATGAATCTCGCAGACAAAAGTTAAAAGAGCGGTTTAAAAGCTATGATAAATTTACGCTTATCGAGGCTGTTGACGGTAGGATCATGAACGCGATGGAGTATTTTAAATACGCAGTTGCCTCATTTAAGGCTTACGGCAAGCTTTTAAGCCCGGCTGAGATAGGGTGTACGCTTTCTCACATGAAGGCTTATGAGGAGTTTTTAAAAAGCGAGTCAAAATTTGCTCTTATCCTTGAAGATGATGTTATCGGAGATGATGAGGGTATTAAAAAATCCTTTGAACTTGCTCAAAATATATGTGAAAATTCGATTTTGATATGCGGTTGTCAGAACGGACTTAACGGAAGATTTAGCGCATTTGGCAAAAGGCTTAATGCTGAGCTTTATGAAGTTTCAAAGTATTCGCGCTCAAGTATTTATAGGGCGGCGGCTTATATAGTTACAAAATCAAGTGCTAAAGCGTTGCTTCAAACGCACAACGAGGCTGTTTGCACGACTGACTTTTGGAGCTATCTGCTTAAGAAAAACGGACTTAAGATGTATTTTAGCGATATTTTTGCTCATCCTGTTGATCTAAGTTGTTCTGCTATCCAAGAGGCAAGAGATATAAGGGGCTATGAAAGACAAAATTTAAAAGCTTACTTTAATTCGGTAAAATACATTTTATCGACTCGTTTTGAAGCCAAATTTAAAGGCTATGAGCGAATTTTTAAAAAGAAAAAGTAAGCAGTTATAAAGGATGAAATTTATAAAATGCCAATTTCTTTTTTATGAATTTTAATTGTTTTTTGCAAGGTTATAAATAAATTTTGGAGATAAATAATGAGAGTTTTGTTTGTGATATCGACTATGCAAGCGGGCGGTGCCGAGCGGGTTATGGCGATATTGTCCGGATATTTTGCAAATTTTCATGATGTTACCTTGCTTAAATTTGACTCAAAACCTTCTTTTTACGATATCGACAAGCGAGTTAAGCTTATAGATCTTCCTTATCCTATGCTTAAGAAGGGATTTTTTACCAATTTTGTTAGGCGGATTAAGAAGTTTTTTTACCAAAGAAAACTCATTAAAGAGGGAAATTTCGATGTCGTGATATCTTTTATGGATAGTACAAATATAAATGTAATACTGTCAAATATCTTTATAAACAAGCCGCTTTTTATAAGCGAGCATTCAAGCTCAAGCTTTCTTAAACCTAAGCTTTGGGTGTGGTTAAGATGCCTTCTTTATCCTTATGCGACAGGCCTTACGGTGCTTACCAAGAGCGATTTTGACTACTATAAATTCGTAAAAAATAAAACAGTTATGTATAACCCTATGTTTGAAGCCAGCAAAAAGGGTTTGCCTAAAGAAAATATAATACTTTTTGTAGGTAGATTGGTGGCTCTTAAGGGCTGTGACGTCTTTTTAAAATCAATTAGTTTAATAGATAAAGAAATTTTAAAGGATTACCGAATCGTTATAGCCGGATCGGGCGATGAAAAACAGCGCCTTGATCTTATAGCTCACGATCTGCATATAGATGTCGAATTTGTCGGTCAAACCGAAGATATAGCTTCTCTTTACGAGCGTTCCAAGATCATTGTTTCAAGCTCTAAAACAGAAGGGCTTCCTAATGTTTTGATAGAAAGCATATTTTTTGACTGCGCTAGAATTGCAACCGCGACAACTGGAGCCAGTGAGCTTATAGAAGATGATGTGGATGGCTTCTTGGTTCCGATTGATGATACTAAAGCGCTTAGCGAAAAGATAGAAATTCTTGTAAATGACGATGCGTTAAGAGAAAAATTCGTAAAAAACGCAAACCTTAAAGCCGATAGCTTCAAAATAGAGCAAATCTACAAAAAATGGATGGAATTCATAAATAGCTCCGTTAAAATATAAAAAATTTATATTAATTAAAATTTGATATACTCGGTTATATTTTGAGGCGGAGATTTATGAACAAAAATTTAAAAGTTAGCATAATCATACCCACTTATAATCGTAAAAATTTATTTGAGTTAGCTCTAAAAAGCGCTTTGGCGCAAGACTATGAAAATAAAGAGATAGTGATTACCGATGATAACTCAAATGACGGCACAAGCGAGCTTGCTAAAGAGTATGAGGCTAAATTCGAGTGCGTAAAATACTTCACAAATCAAACTTACGAGCGCGGACCAAACGGCAATAAAAACAACGGCTTTGACAAATCAAGCGGCGATGCTTTCGTGATACTTGATGATGATGATTTGTTGCTTGAAGGCGCGATATCCAAGATGGTAAGCGTTCTAAATTTAGGTTATCATAGCGTTTGGGCGAATTGTTATTATGAGATTAACGGCGAAAAAACAGAGAAATTTTCTGGCTTTGGGCTTGAAAAAAGCCAAGAAATAAATAAGCAAGACTATTATGACGGCAAGATAAGAGGCGAATTTTTAGTTATGTTTAGGCGCGTAGCCATCGGTGATAGACGCTTTGAAAAGGGTCTGTACGGTAGTGAAAATACGCTTTGGATATATCTTTTTGATTTTCCTGCGTATTATCTTCATGAAGCCGTTAGAATTTACAGGTTTCAAAGAGATGATAGCGTTACTACAAACGCACTCAAGCGACCGCTTAGCATTATGAAAGGCTACGCTCTTATGGCTGATTTGCTTATAAAAAAAGCCCCTCAAACAGAGCCTAATCGCATAGCTATCTTGTATAAAACTGCTGCTTACTATGCAAAGATGGGCGGTGAGTATAAAAAAATGTATCAATTTATATTTAAAAGTCTTCGCGCAAAACCGACTAAAGAAGCGCTTGCGATGCTTGCTTTAAGCCCATTTCCTCGCTCTTTGATTATATCGCTTAGCAAATTTAGACTTTGGCTAAAAGGCTCTGCTTGAAAGGCACTAGAATTTGTTTGGTGATTTATATAAATATGCTTGGAGGCAGCATAAAAGTAGCGCGCGCGGTCTATGACGCACTTGTTGATGAAGGTTTTGAAGTAAGCTTATTAAGCGTACTTAAAAGTGATCAAGAGGGGTTTTTTGACGATGTTGAAATGACAAATTTAAACCTCGAAACAATCGGTTTTTTGCGCAATTCGTTTTTAGAGTTTAAGAAATTTTTTGCAAAAAATAAATTCGATCTAATTATCAGCTTTGCAGGCTTTGGAGCCTATCCTTTAGCGTTTGCCAAAGCAAATTCAAAGCTCATCATTTCAGAGCATGGAAATCATACCAATCACAAAAATTTACTAAGCAAAACCCTTGTAAATCTAGCTTATAAAAAGGCTGATTTTATAACGTTTCTAACGAAATTCGATTATGATTTTTACGCTCTTAAACACTCAGCCATCATCAAAAATCCGTTTTTTATGGCAAGCGACGGGGACAAAAAGATAACAAAAGAAAATATCGTCCTCTTTCCTTCAAATTTAAGTTCAAACAAGCGCCTTGAATTTCTCATAAACGCGTTTGCTTTAATACCGCCTAGCAGGCGAAACGGCTATAAAATAGTAGTTTGCGGAGCAGGAAATATACAAAAATATCAAAATTTAGCCGATGAAAAAAGCGTTAGTATAGAGTTTGCAGGTGCGGTTAAGGATATAGAAAATTTCTACCAAAGAGCCAAGATAGTAGCTCTTACAAGCCTTAGCGAGGGACTTTCAAATATCTTAATAGAAGCTATATTTTTTGATTGTGCGAGAATTTCGGTTGATTGTATATGCGGTCCAAGCGAGCTTATTAAAGACGGGTTTGACGGATTTTTATGTGGGTTAAACGACGAGACGGAATTTGCCAAAAAGCTTGAAATTTTGATAAATGACGAGAAGAAGGCGCAAGAATTTATCATAAACGCAAGAGCCAGAAAGGACGAATTTAAGCTTGAAAATTTTCGCCGAAGTTGGCTTAAAATCGTTAATGACGTGTTAAAACAATGAAAAAGCTTGCGATTTTTCTTTATTCAATGGGCTCGGGAGGAGCGGAGCGAGTTGTCTCAAATTTATTGCCCGAGCTTGTAAAGAGCTATGAAATTCATCTAATCTTAATGAGTGAAGTTATAGCCTATGATATACCAAGCGAAGTGAAAATCCACTTCATAGAGCGCTCAGATCCTTATGAAGGTGGAATTTTAAAGCTTTTTAGGCTATTTTTCGCTTTGCCGCAGCTAGCCTTTAAATACAAAAAACTTTGCGAAAATTTAAGGATAGATACTCACTTCGTGCTGATGAACCGCCCCTGTTATATCGCTTTGATGGCTAGAGTTTTGGGGCTTAAAGGTAGGATAGTTATAAGCGAGCGAAGCTCTCCTTCTGTTATTTATGGTTGCGGAATTAGCGGATTTGCCAATAAAATTTTGCTAAAAGCGCTTTACAACAAAGCCGATTTAATCCTTGCAAATGCACAGGGAAATGCGCAAGATCTTATAGAGAATTTTGGCTGCGATGCAAAAAAGACAAAGGTGCTATACAATGCACTTGATTTAGACCTTATTAAAAAGCTTGCAAATGAGCCTTTTGATAGCGATTTTAAACCGTTTTTCTTAAATATAGGCAGGCTTGATAGCGGTAAAAACCAAGCTATGCTAATAAGAATAATTGCAAATTTAAACGACGAACGAGCGACACTTGGAATTTTAGGCAAGGGAAACTTAAAAACCGAGCTTGAAAGCCTTATAAACGAGCTTGACGTGCAAGATCGCGTAAAACTTCTTGGAGTAAGCAAAAATCCGTTTAAATTTATCAAAAATTCGCAATGTTTCCTCTGCGCTTCACGTTTTGAAGGATTTTCAAACGTGCTTCTTGAGGCTTTGGCATGCGAGAAATTTATCATCTCAACCGATCATAAAAGTGGCGCTAGGGAGCTTTTGGGCGATGATGAATTTGGTGTTTTAGTAGGTGTGAATGATGAAAAAGCCATGCAAGAAGCGATGAAAAAAGCTTTAGATGATGAAAATTTGAGAAAAACTTATGAAAAAAAAGCGTATAATCGCATTAAAAATTTTGACAAGACTGCTATAGCTAAGCAGCTTATAGAGCACTTAGAGGGTATTGATGGGCAATAAATTTATAGACGGTTTTAAAAATATTCAGTTTTCAAAGCAGACGTTTTTCCTGATCGCGGTTGCATTTGCTTTTAGCGTATTTTGCAGGATGTATTGGGTGTATTGGGCAAGTGCCTATGAGCCGTTTTTTTGGAACGATCAGCTTATGATAAGCACTAACGACGGCTATGCTTTTGCCGAAGGTGCAAGAGATATGATGGCCGGATTTCATCAGCCTAACGACCTTAGCTACTACGGACGTTCGCTATCATCGCTTACTTATGTGCTGGCTAGCTTTTTGCCGTTTAAATTTGAGACGATAATCCTTTATATGAGTGTGTTTTTTAGCTCGCTTATCGTTGTTCCCGTGATCTTGATAGCGCGCGAATACGGCATGCTAAAGGTCGGCTTTGTAGCCGCACTTCTTGCAAGTATCGCAAATAGCTACTACAACCGAACTATGGCAGGGTATTATGATACGGATATGCTTGTTATCGTGCTTGCGGTGTTTGTGCTTTGGTCGATGGTGCGTCTAGTTGAGAGCAAGCAGCGATCAAACCTCATATATATCCCTGTTTTTATTTTGATTTATAACTGGTGGTATCCTAGCTCTTTTTCGTTAAATTCGGCGATGATAGGTCTGTTTTTGATCTATACTTTGATATTTGATCGGACAAATAAGCTAAATTACGAAGCGCTTATTTTTATGATTATAGCACTTACAAATATCGATTACGTGCCTAAATTTAGCATTATTATCGCGCTTTATGCGGCGATTTATTTTAAGCCTGAAATTTGGAATAAAAAGACAATCGCTATCCTAGCGGCTTGTGCGGTTGCCCTATTTGCGGCTTGCGGCGGGCTTAAGCCTATAATTTTTCAGCTTAAATTTTATATCTTTAGAGATGTAGCCGAAAGCACGGGGCTTACATTTCATTACTACAACGTAAATCAAACCATAAGAGAGTCAAGTATAGTGCCTTTTGACACGTTTGCGCGGCGTATAAGCGGGCATGTGATTACATTTATCGTAGCTTTTATCGGTACCGTGCTTATGGCTTTTAAATTCCGTTCGTTTTTGCTTGCTGCGCCTATGCTTTTGCTAGGATTTTTAGCGGTTAAAGGAGGTCTTAGGTTTACCGTTTATGCCGTTCCTGTTATGGCGCTTGGATTTGGGTATATCTTAAATTTGAGCATAAATTCTTTAAAAGACGGCAAGCATTTTAAGAAATTTTGTATCGCCGCTTTGGCTGTTTTTATCGCTACTTTGTGCCTTTATTTTGATAGATTTTACGGCGCTATCAATGAAAGTTTGCCGGTGTTTGGGCAAAATTTAGCTCTTGTTATGCCTGCAAGCGAAGTTAAGATCGGCTCTTATCTTATCTTTGCTCTTGTTTTTGCGTTTGCTTGCGGCATTAGTTACCTAATCATAAATTCAGTAAAATCAAATAAAATTTTAAGCAGGCTTGCTTTAATCAGCATTACACTGGTTGCGCTTGCACCATGTGTTTGGCACATATACGGATACAAGGTCTCAACCGTTTTTGTTCAAAAAGAGGTTGAAAGCGTAAGCAAGTTGGGACAAATCGCAGGCAGAGAGGATTATACGCTTGCTTGGTGGGACTATGGATATCCGATTCGTTATTATGCCGATACCAAGACGTTAATTGACGGCGGTAAGCACCTTGGCAGGGATAACTTCGCCGTTAGTTTCGCTCTTGGAGAGCCCCAGAGAGCTTCTGCAAATATGGCTCGTCTTGAGGTTGAGTACACGGAGCGAAAATTTAGCGAGAAATTCGGCTCAAATTTAGCTCAAATGATGAAAGAATATAATTTTACCGATGTGAATTTATTTTTAAACTCATTAAACGATAAGGAATTTAAGCTACCAAACAAGACGCGAGATATATATTATTATCTTCCCGATGCGATGATACATATATTTCCGGTAGCTCTTCAGTTTTCACGTCTTGATCTAAGTAGCGGCAAGAAGTATGAAGACTTGCTCTTTCATATAGGAAGACCTTATTCGCTTAGTAAAGACAAGATAGATATCGGTAACGGCTTTAGCATATCAAATGACGCTACTATTCTCAGCTTTGCAGGCGAAAAGATACCTATGAACACATACTATGAAACAAGCTATAACGAAAAAGAAGAGCTTGTAGTAAAGAAATTTGAGCGTGATAAAGACGGTAAAATTTATGTAGTTTATATGAAAGATTACGGGCGATTTTTAGTGCTTGACAAGCAGAGTTTAGACTCGACCTACGTGCAGCTTTTTGTCTTTGAAAATTACGACAAGGAGTTGTTTGAGCCTGTGCTTTTAAACGGAGCGGTAAAAATTTATAAACTGTTAAAGTAGTTGATGTATCGTATCTAAAATTTAAAAAGTGAAATTTGATGATGAAATTTAGGCATTTTAGTAGATTTTGCTTGAGCTATCTTGCAGGCTGTTTTATCTTAAAGAAAGCCATGAATCATGGCTAAAATAGGCTTTTTATCTCAAGCTGATATGAGCAAACAAAGCAAAGATACAAATTATCTTTGCGGCTTTGCGAACCACTTTGCGCAAATATCGGCGAGAATTTTAAATAAAGTTGCTTTTTATGGCTAAAATAGGCTTTTTATCTCACGCCGATATGAGCATTTACTTCTTCCGCTCGCCTATCATGAGGGCTTTACAAAATTTAGGACATGAGGTTTTTGCAATCTGTCCTAAGGGTGAATTCTCAACTCGCCTTGAAAGTGAGTTTAGCTGCGTTTATTACGAGCTTGATAGAGCCAGCCTAAACCCGTTTGTAGTATTTAAAAACACTGAAAAATTAAGCGAAATTCTTTGTTCTTTAAATTTAGACCTCCTTCAAACTTCAGCTCACAAATCAAACGTATTTGGAACCTTTGCAGCCAAAAAAGCGGGCATAAAGCGGGTGATAAATCTTGTCGAAGGACTTGGAAGCTTTTACATAGACGATGACCTAAAGACAAGACTTGTTAGAAAAAGTATCGAGTTGCTTTATAAAAAAGCTCTTAAATTAAGCGATGCTTGTATTTTCGTAAATGAAGCCGATCCGAGATATTTTTTAAGCCAAAATTTGATAGATGAAGATAAGGTTATCAAGATAAAAAGTGTCGGAGTCGATACGGCAAAATTTGATGAAAATTTGTATCAAAGCATTGATTTTGGTGGCAAAAAAGTAGTTTTGATGATAGCTAGAGCCATGTGGCATAAAGGCGTGCGTGAATTTTACGAAGCGGCTGAAATTTTAAAAGACAGAAAGGATGCTTTATTCGTCTTTGTCGGAGAGGGCTTTGACGGCAACAAAAGCACTGCAAATTTGGAGTTCTTAAAGGGCGGAAGCGTAAAGTATCTTGGAGCAAGAGATGATGTGGCTAGGCTTTTAAAATCATCTTATATCTTAGCTCTTCCAAGCTATAAAGAGGGCTTTCCAAGAACGGTACTGGAGGCTATGAGTATGAGCAGGGCGGTTGTGGCAAGCGATGTTAGCGGGTGCAATGAGGCTATCATAGACGGGGTAAACGGACTTCTTTGCGAAGTTAAAAATTCCAGCGATCTAGCTAAAAAGATAGAAATTTTGCTTGATGACGAGAGTTTAACTAAAAGGCTTGGGCAAAGTGGCAGGGATATGGCGGTTATGGAATTTGACGAAAAGATAATAGCTAAAAAATACATTGAAGTTTATAGGAAATTTATAGATGTATAAGGCGTTTTTTAAAAGATTTTTAGACATTTTGGGCTCAGTTTTTTTGATAACTTTAACATTTCCAATTATGCTTGTAACGGGAATTTTTATATATTTTAAGATTAGTAAAGATGTGATTTTTACTCAGGCTCGTCCGGGACTAAATGCTAAAATTTTTAAGATTTATAAGTTTAAAACGATGAGCGATGAAAGAGATGAGAGCGGAGAGCTTTTAAGCGATGAGTTAAGGCTTAATAAATTCGGCAAAATGATAAGAAGCCTTAGCCTAGATGAGCTTCCACAGCTTTTTAATGTGCTAAAAGGCGATATGAGCTTTATCGGCCCGCGCCCGCTTCTTATAGAGTATCTGCCGCTTTATAGCGCCGAGCAAGCTAAAAGACATGATGTGCGCCCCGGTATAACAGGCCTTGCGCAGGTTAACGGTAGAAACGCCATAAGCTGGGAGCAAAAATTTAGATACGATGTGGAATACGCGCAAAATTTGAGCCTTAAAATGGATATCCAAATAGTTCTTTTAACGATAAAAAAAGTGCTAAAACGAAGTGATATAAATAAGCACGGAGAGGCTACGACGGTGAAATTTGATGGAACCAACTGAGATTTATATATACGGATGTGGCGGGCATGCCGCGGTTATCGCTGATATAGCGGCAGAGTGTGGATATGAGAAGGTTGTATTTCTTGATGATGCTAAATTTAATGGCGTAAATATACTTAAATTTAGCCCTGAGTTAAAAAAAGCCGACATCATCATAGGCGTAGGCGATAATAACGCACGCAAAAATTTGCAAAATTTAGTCTGTGAAGCGGGATTTAACGTAGTTAGCCTCATTCATCCAAGTGCGGTTATAAGCACGAGCGCAAAAATTTGTCGTGGAGTAGTTGTTATGCCAAATGCTGTTATAAACGCACGTGCAGTTATCAAGCAAGGTGCTATCATAAATAGCGCTTCGGTCATCGAGCATGATTGCGTAATCGGCGAGTTTGCGCACATCAGCCCAAATGCCGCGCTTGCAGGCGGCGTAGAGGTAGGCAATCTTACGCATGTTGGTATAGGCTCTTGCGTGATTCAGGGCATTAAGATCGGTGCAAATTCCGTAATAGGCGCAGGAAGCGTTGTGGTAAGAGATGTGGACGATGGCGTTTTGGCATACGGAAATCCCGCAAGAATTAGTAAAAACTTAGATTAAGGCAGTTGATTATGAAGCGAGTTTTTTTAAGTCCGCCGCATATGAGCGGAAACGAGCAAAAGTATATAGATGAGGTTTTTAAGAGCAATTACATCGCTCCGCTTGGCGAATTTGTGGATAAATTTGAAGCAAGCGTCAAGGAGTATGCAAGTGTAAGTAGCGCGCTAGCTCTTAGCTCGGCGACTGCGGGTCTTCATCTGGCACTTAGGGTGCTTGGCGTAGCTCAGGGCGATTTCGTGCTTGCTTCAAGCTTTACATTTATGGCTTCGGTTTCACCGATTTTATATCAGGGCGCAACACCCGTTTTTATAGATAGCGATGAGAGCTGGAATTTAAGCCCAGAGCTACTTAAAAAGGCGATTTTGAATTTGCCTAAAAAGCCAAAAGCCCTAGTTCTTACTCATCTTTACGGACAGGCTGCCAAGATGGATGAAATTTGTGAAATTTGCAAAAATGAAAATATCGCTTTGGTAGAAGATGCCGCGGAGGCACTTGGAGGATTTTATAATAATAAAGCGCTTGGAAGTTTTGGCGAGCTTGGAGTTTATAGCTTTAACGGCAACAAGATCATAACAACTTCAGGCGGCGGTATGCTTGTAGGAGATGATGAGCCGGTTAAAAAGGCTAGGTTTTATTCGACTCAGGCTAGAGAGCCATTTTTGCATTACGAGCATGAGGATTACGGATATAACTACCGCTTAAGTAACGTTTTGGGCGCTATCGGTGTGGCTCAAATGGAGGTTTTGGAAAGCAGAGTGCTTAAAAAGCGAGAAATTTTCGCTCGCTATCAAGAGGCTTTAAGCGAGCTTGAATTTATGCCCGAGCTTGAAAATTCAAGAGGCAACAGATGGCTAACGACCGCTCTTTTTAAAGAAAAGGGCACTCATTTAAAGGTTATAGAAGCTCTTAGCAAAGAGGGTATAGAGAGCCGTCCGCTATGGAAGCCTATGCATATGCAGCCTGTGTTTAAGGGAGCTCTTGGCTTTATAAACTCAGTTAGTGAAGATATGTTTGAAAGAGGAATTTGCCTGCCGAGCGGCACTGCTATGAGCGAAGATGAATTTGAGCGAGTAGTAAAGATAGTAAGGGAAAATTTATAATGTTTAAAGCAACCAAGCTAAAAAGGCTGATATTTTTCTTAAGCTTTGATATCGCGATATTTGCGGGAAGTTTTTATGCGGCGTATCTGCTTAGATTTAGCGGCGTTATACCTGAATTTTTTAAAACAAGCCTATATATCGCGATGGTTACCGTTGTCTTGCTTAAGCTGTTTTTTATGTGGCTTTTTAAAATTTACAAAGTGCCTTGGAGGTTTTTCGGACTTAATGAAGCTAGGAAAATTTTCCTTGTGCATATCTGCACGATCTTGGTGTTTTTCGCTCTGTTTTTTAGCTTTTATGATCTCTTTGATCCTTTCCCAAGAAGCGTAATTTTAATCGATGCTATCGTATCTTGCTTGCTTGTTGGAAGCTTAAGAATTTCAAAGCGGATGTTTCTTGACTTTTCCAAAAAAGACGACACCAGCAAGCCTTGTATCGTAATAGGCGCTACTTCAAAGGCGTTGCACGTATTAAAAGGACTTAGGCAGGGATATGCCGATCTTTACGCTACCAGCGTAGTTGACGGCAGAAGCGAGCTTGTGGGGACTTATTGCGACGGATTTTTGGTGCAACCAAAGAGTAAAATTTCAAGTTTGATAAAAGAATACAACGTAAAAACGGCTATTATCGCTCTTGCTTTGCCTCAAGAAGAGCTAAAAGAGCTCTTTGACGAGCTTACCGAGTATGGAATTCGCGATATTAAAATTTTCTCTCTTTTTGGAAATGAGCCTATTAAAAATATCTCTATTGAAGACTTGCTTGCAAGGAAGCCAAAGGATTTAGACGAAAAAGCCGTAAGGGAATTTTTAGAAGGCAAGGTTGTTCTTGTAACGGGTGCGGGCGGAAGTATAGGAAGCGAGATTTGCAAGCAGTGTCTGAAATTTGGCGTTAAAAAGCTTATAATGCTTGATCATAGCGAATATAACCTCTATCAAATAGGCGAGATGACAAACAGCGATAAAACCGCAAGCAAGATGATAAATATCACAAATTTTGATGAACTTAAGCCGGTTTTTAGCGAATTTAAACCGGAAATCGTAATCCACGCGGCAGCCTATAAGCATGTGCCTCTTTGCGAACAAAATCCAAAATCGGCTGTTGAAAACAATATCTTAGGCACAAAATTCGTAGTTGATCTATCGCTTGAATTTGGCGTTAAAAAAGTGGTCATCATCTCATCTGATAAAGCCGTTCGCCCGACAAACATCATGGGCGCAACGAAGCGGGTTTGCGAGCTATACGCTCTAAATTCAAATTTGCCCGATAAGACCGAGATCGTTTGCGTGCGGTTTGGAAACGTGCTTGGAAGTAGCGGTAGTGTGATACCTAAATTTAAAGAGCTAATCGCGGCAAATCAGCCGTTAAAGGTTACTCATCCTGATATAACGCGATATTTTATGCTTACTTCAGAAGCCTGCCAGCTCGTGCTTCAAGCAGCCTCTATAGCCGAAGGAGGAGAGCTCTTTGTGCTTGATATGGGAGAGCCCGTTAAGATAGTCGATCTTGCTAAAAAGATGTTGCTTCTTTCAAATAAAGAGCACTTAGGTATCGAATTTGTAGGGCTTAGACCGGGCGAGAAGTTATATGAGGAGTTGCTGATAAACGAGGCTGACGCAAGGACGAAATTTGAGTCGATTTTTGTAACTAAATCTCAAATTTATGATTTAACTAAGCTAAATAACGATATAAAAGAGCTTTTAAATTGCGATGATATAGCCGGCAAGCTAAAAGAGATCGTGCCCGAGTTTAATCACGCGCTAAATACGAAAGGATAGAGTTGGTTATAAAGGACATTCAGAGGTTTTCGGACATTAGATATAAGGCAAGGGCGTATTTGTGCTATCTTTTTAGCAGAAATTTGCCAAACAAACTGCCCGGCGTTAGCTTGGAGGCTATAAACAAAGGCTTTGATAAGATAGCTCACGAGATAGAGGAATTTGACGCGTTTTACGTGCTTGATGAAAACGGCATTCAGCTTGAAAACTCAATCAGCCTAAACCCAAGCTACATAGAGGGCAAGGGCGGAGATAGAAGCAATAAGGCTTATTATTATAGAGCCGTTCGCGAAAAGCGTTGCGTGCTAACGGATCCGTATCCTTCTACGCTTACTAACGAGCTTTGCGTAACGGCTTCAACACCGATATATGATGATAAAAACGAGCTTAAATTCGTAGCCTGCATAGATATCTCGCTTGAAAAAATTCTAAATTTGGCAAGTCCCGGTGCGGTTGAGAGCTATTTCGGTAAATTTTTAAAAGTTGTTTATACCGCTTTTGCGATTGCGCTTTTTATGGTGGCTTCGTTTTTGTTTTATTACGGAGTGGAGAGCTTTTTATCAAAGAGCTTTATGCTTATAAATGTCGAGGAGATGTTTGAATCAACCATCGTTTTAACGCTTGCTTTAGCGATTTTTGATCTGGTTAAGGCGATCTTTGAAGAAGAGGTGCTTGGCAAGGGCGGGCAAAATGACGATACGGGCATGTATAAGACTATGGTTAGATTTATCGGATCTATCATCATCGCGCTTGCCATAGAGGCGCTTATGCTGGTCTTTAAATACGCCATAACCGCGCCTGATCACATCATCAACGCTATTTACTTAATAGGCGGCGTTGCTATGCTTATGATAGCGCTGAGCGTTTATCTTGCCGTTGTTAGGCAAAAGAGCGGGCAATGAGCTCAAATATCGGTATCATCGACTACGGAGCAGGAAATTTACAAAGCGTTGTAAATGCTTTTAAATTCGTAGGCTTTGAGGCTAAATTAGTAAAAAGTGCCGATGAATTGGCTAAATTTGATAAGGCTGTTTTGCCCGGAGTCGGGGCGTTTGCCTTAGCGATGGATAGATTAAAAGAGCTTGATATGGATGAGGCGATAAAGGAATTTGCCAAAAGCGGCAAGCCGTTTTTGGGAATTTGCCTTGGCATGCAGCTTTTATTTGATGAGAGCGATGAATTTGGCGTTAGCAAGGGACTTGAGCTCATAAGCGGGAGAGTTAAGAAATTTAACGAGGCGGAATTTAAAACTCCTCTTAAGATCCCTCATATCGGCTGGAACGGTTTAAATTTCACTCGTCAAACTGCTTTAAATGCGAATTTAGGCGCAAGCGAGTATCTTTACTTCGTGCATAGCTATCACGTGGTTTGCGAGCCGAAATTCGCTCTTGCAACGAGTGAATACGGATATGAGTTTATAAGTGCGGTTTGCGCGGATAATATTTATGGATTTCAGCCTCATCCTGAAAAAAGCAGCGATGTGGGGCTTAAAATTTTACGAAATTTCGGGAGGTTGTGATGGAAATTTTTCCTGCTATCGATCTAAAAGAAGGCAAGGCGGTAAGACTTAGCAAGGGGGATATGGCAACTGCTAAAATTTACTCCAATAACCCTGAAGAGCTTGCGAAAGAATTTGAAAATTTGGGTGCAAAATGGCTTCATGTAGTCGATCTAGACGGAGCTTTTGCCGGAGAAGCGATAAACCTAAAAACTGTTGAAAAGATAGCGAGTGCTACGAATTTAAAGATCCAGCTAGGTGGAGGAATCCGCACAAAAGAGCGTATAAAAAGCTATCTTGACAGCGGAATTTCAAGAGTGATTTTAGGCTCAATCGCACTTAAAAATCCAAATTTCGTAAAAGAAGTGGCTAAAATTTATCCGGTGGCAATCGGCATAGACGCATTAAACGGTTATGTGGCGACTGAGGGCTGGGCTGACGTGTCAAATATGAAAGCAACCGATCTTGCGCGTGAATTTGCGGGAGCGGGAGCTGAAGCGATAATTTGCACCGATATCAGCAAAGACGGGATGCTTGAGGGTGTAAATGTAAAATTTACAAAAGAGATAGCCCTTGCTAGCGGCATAGATACGATAGCAAGCGGTGGCGTTAAGGATTTAAATGACATAACCGCACTTAAAGAGGCGGGAGGAATCTACGGCGTGATAATAGGCAAGGCTTATTATGAAGGAAGGATTGATTTAAAAGAGGCTTTCAGGCTTGCAAGATAACGTTTAAAGTTTATTTAAACAAAAAAACTACTAAACACCCCGTATTTTAGGGCTTTTCTTAGATTGTTTTTTGCAAGTGTGCCAAAATTTGTGCCAAAGAGTTAAAATAAAGCCCTCTCTAGTTCTATTTTATCGCTCTTATTTTGCAAGTAGTGAGTATATAAATTTGTCATCATTAAAGAGCTATGCCCTAACATCTGCTGAGCCAATGTGGGCTTAATATTGGCATCTATTAATAAGCTTGCGTAGGTGTGCCTTGTGATATGAAGTCCTTGAGGTTTTAATCCTAGTTTTGTCTGCAATATCTTAAAAAACCTAGCTATGCTTTCGTAATTCGATTTAAATATTAAATCTCTATCTCGAGGCAGCTCGTTCAGGTAATTCTTTAAAGGCTCTAAGAGTATAACCCTTCTTGATTTGCCGTTCTTGGGGCTATTAATGACTCCTCTTGCGTAAGTTTTGTTGTTAACTTTTTAGCAGATAGTGTGCTAACTTTATAGTTTGAATCAAATATTATAATGGCTTTATTAATAGCTTCAAGCTCAGATTGTAAATTTGAGATGATTTATTTATAATATTCGATATTTCCTTTAATTTCAGAGTGTTTAGATACGAGAGCCAATATTACATGATATTCTTCCATAACAAATCCTTTTAAAGTAAATGTTTTTATGGCTTAAAAAGAAATATCTATTATTTAAAGCTATGACATAATCTTAGCCTCTTTGATGATAAAAGTCTTGTGTATTTGCTACATAATAGCGAAAAATAAAGAACTCTCATAATACTATATTGAATACGTATCTATTGATCAGCAAAATAAATATATTTCTGATTATCTAAGTGAGCTTGATAATAAAAAGAATTGGATAATTAAAGCAAAAGAGACTTTGAATGAGGAGATGGATAAAATAATAAAAAGCCTTTAGAAAACTAAAAAATAATCGATATTGTTTGAGTGAGTACTTTTAGTAATATTAATACTAAATCAATAATATTATTGTGCAAATCCCAAATAGCATTCGGAAATAATGTTAAGTATGTTTACAGTATAAATCGGATATAATTCAATAAAAATTTATATTTTATATTTTTTCTAGTCGATTAAATTATTGCTTATCAAATACAATAGAAGGGTTAAGAATTATTATAATGATATTAGGATAAATATGTGTTGTTTTGTTTAAATAATGCTTCTGATTACAAATTAATTAAATATTTATTTATATATCAGATTTAAAAAATAAATAATTAATTGTCTTGAAATAAAGTAAATTAAAATAGTTTTTAAGTTTTTATTTTAATATTAGTTAATATTTAAATAGTAGTTTTGTATTTAATATTTAATTTTATTAATAATTTAAGGATAATGCTTGAAAAAAAAAGTATTGTTGGTATTTGGAACAAGACCTGAGGCCATAAAGATGGCTCCTGTAATTAAAGCTTTTCAAAAAGAATCATTGATACAATGCAAGATATGCGTGACTGGTCAGCACAGAGAGATGTTGGATCAGGTATTGGAGTTTTTTGAGATCAAACCTGAATATGATTTAAATATAATGAAGCATGGGCAAGACTTGTATGATATTACCACCAGTATACTTTTGCATATTAAGGAAGTATTGAATGATTTTAAGCCAGATATTGTTTTAGTGCATGGAGATACCACTACAGCATTATCTACTGCTTTGGCTACTTTTTATGAAAATATTAAATTGGGACATATAGAAGCCGGACTTAGGACAGGAAATATTTATTCGCCATTTCCAGAAGAAATGAATAGGTTGTTGTGTTCGTCTATCTCAAATTATCATTTTGCTCCAACTGACAAATCAAGAAATAATTTGTTGAGAGAAAACAAAGATGATAGAAATATTATGGTTACTGGAAATACAGTAATCGATGCACTGTTTTTAACATTAGATAAAATAAAAAGTGATAAAAATTTAGAATTAAAAATTAAAAAACAAATTCCAACTATAAATAATAATAAAAAAATTATACTTGTAACAGGTCACAGAAGAGAAAATCATGGACAAAATTTTATCAATATTTGTGAGGCTTTAAAAATTTTAGCTAATAAAAATCAGAATATAGATATAATATATCCTTTGCACTTAAACCCTAAAGTACAAAAACCAGCAAGGGAGTTATTGTCTTGTGTATCAAATATTCATTTAATCCAACCTTTGCGATATGAACAATTTGTATATCTTATGCACAAGTCATACTTTATCATTACTGACAGCGGAGGAATTCAGGAAGAAGCACCATCTTTGTTTAAGCCAGTACTTTTAACAAGAAATACTACAGAACGATCCGAAGCAATAGAGGCAGGAGCAGTTAAGCTTGTTGGGACAAACACAGAAAACATTATCAAGCAGGCTCAAAAATTGATAGACGATAGAAGCGAATATGAAAAAATGATCATATTAAATAATCCATATGGGGATGGGTATGCTTCTAATAGAATAGTCGAATTTATCAAAAGGATAGAAATTAATGGCAAATAAGAAAATATGTATTCTTGGTCTAGGGTATATAGGTTTACCAACATCGGTATTGTTGGCTAATAGAGGATATTGTGTGCATGGTGTAGATGTTGTTCAATCAACTGTAGATGCTATAAATACAGGAAAGCCACATATTGTAGAGCCTGATCTTGATGCATTTCTAGATTTGGCAGTAAAAAGCGGTAAATTTAAAGCCAGTCTCGCACCAGAAAATGCAGATGTCTTTATTATAGCTGTACCTACACCTTTTCATAATGGGTATGTACCAAATATTGAATATGTAATGAATGCTACCAAGTCTATAGCACCTTATATTCGGGATGATTGTATGGTTATTTTAGAATCGACTTCTCCTGTGGGTACAACAAATATGGTAGAAAACACTCTTAAAATATGTGGAGTTGATATATCAAAAATATTTGTTGCTTACTGTCCTGAAAGAGTTCTTCCAGGACATATTATGAAGGAGCTTATAGAGAATGATAGGATAGTAGGTGGAACTAGGTCAGAATCCACTAAAATAATAGCAGATTTTTATAGAGAATTTGTCCATGGCGAGGTATTAGAAACAGACGCCAAGACAGCAGAAATGACAAAACTAACTGAAAATTCGTTCAGAGATACCAATATAGCATTTGCAAATGAAATTAGCATGTTGTGTGATAAATTTGATATTAATGTATGGGAGCTAATAAGGCTAGCAAATCGTCATCCAAGGGTAGAAATACTAAAACCTGGAGCTGGTGTTGGTGGGCACTGCATAGCCGTAGATCCATGGTTTATAGTGCACTCTAGTCAAGAAACTGCACGTCTTATTAAAACGAGTCGTGAAGTAAATAACAATAAGACGGAGTGGGTAATAGAGAAAATTAAAAACAAAGCCATACTTTTTGAAAGTGAAAATAATAGAAAACCAAAAATAGCTTGTATGGGGTTGACTTTTAAGCCAGATATAGATGATCTAAGGGAATCCCCAGCATTGTATATATCCAAAAGAATTACAGATGAAATTGTAAATGTAGTCTGTGTAGAACCCAATATTCCTTTGAGTTGCCATTTGTCAACTATTAATAATAAATTAAAACTTGAAAAACTTGAAGAAGCTTTGGTAACAGCAGACTTAATAGTTTTTTTGGTTGCCCATAAAGAGTTTAGAAATCTTAATATAGAGAATGCACTTGATTTTTGTGGAGTTTTAAATTCATAGATAATCATTTTAAAAGAGGTCGTATATTAATTTTTAAACATAACTATATTTGTATTTAAAATTACTTGTTTTTAATTTTATGTTATGCATGAATACTTAGTTGCTTTAATTAAAATTTAAAAATGTATTATAACTTAAATAAATAACTAAAAAAGTTAAATTTAATTTATTTATAAAACTAAATTTTAAAAATAATGTTTTATTATAATATATAAAACATTGATTAAGCAGTATAGAAAAACTAACATATCTAATTTTAAATATTAATAATTATTTAAAGCTTTTTAATTTTAAGTATAATCAAGTTTAATTTTAAAATAATAATTAATTTTTACACTTGAATGCTTAGACAAGATAAAATGTTTGTAAGTTAAAGTTTATTTAATATATGATTGATTAATATAAAAAATAACATAGTTATTAATTGTGTTTTTGTATTTTATGTTTTAAAATTATTTTATTAGATTAGATATATGGCATTTTATAAGTATTGAAAGGCATTCAATGATAAATATAATTTTATGCGGAGGAAGTGGTACCAGATTGTGGCCAATTAGTAGAACTCTTATGCCAAAACAGTTTATGAAGATATTTGGCAATAAGTCATTATTTCAACTCACGGTTGATAGAAATTCTAAAATATGTGATACGAAAATTATTGTTTCAAATTCAGACCAATACTTTATAGCAGCTGAACAGCTACAAGAGTTAAATTTAACTAAAAGTAAATATTTATTAGAGCCAATAGGAAGAAATACAGCTCCTGCTATTGCATTGGCTTGTTTTGCTATAAATCCAGAAGATTTAGTGCTAGTGACTCCATCGGATCATTTGATTAAAGATGAAATAGAATATTTGAAAATATTAAAGAGAGCAGAAAAGATAGCTCTTAAAGATAATCTTGTAACATTTGGTATAATTCCAACTTCTCCACAAGTTGGGTTTGGATACATAGAAAGTGAAAATACTAAAATTAAAAATCAAAATTTTTGTGCTTGTGATGTGAAAAGTTTTCACGAAAAGCCTGATTTTGAAACAGCCATAGAGTATTTAAATGCAGGAAATTATTACTGGAATTCTGGTATTTATATGTTTAAAGCAGGAGTGTTTTTGGATGAGCTTAAAAAACATTCACCCGAAATCTACAAGACATCTTTACAAGCTTTTAATAATACACAAGAAGATAATAGTGGGCTAATTAGAATCGAACAAGAGTATATGATGAATATTCCACAAATTAGTATAGATTATGCTGTTATGGAGAAATCAAAAAATATAAAAGTACTTCCATCTTGTATAGAATGGAGTGATGTTGGAAGTTTTGATTCTCTTTATAATGAATTGTTAAAAGATAATGATGGAAATACTAAAAATTATAATCATATTTCAGTCAATAGTAAAAATAATTTAGTATATGGAAAAGCCAGAAAGATAGCAACAGTTGATATTGAAGACTGTATTATAGTGGATACTTCAGATGCATTATTAATATCTAAAAAGGGGAGTTCGCATAAGCTAAAAGAAGTTGTTGAAAGAATAAAGAATGATAATATCGAATTAAGTTATACTCATTTAGAAACATATCGTCCATGGGGCACATATACTGTGCTTGAGCATGCGCCTGGGTATAAAATAAAAAGAATAGAAGTTAAGCCTGGATGTAGACTATCTTTACAAAAACATTTGCATAGAAGTGAGCATTGGATTGTTGTATCTGGAATAGCAACAGTAACTATAGGAACCGAAACAAGATTGATTGGACCAAACGAATCAACTTATATAAAAATTGGTGAAGTTCATCGTTTGTCAAATGAAAGCAAAGCCCCAGTTATTCTTATAGAGGTTCAAGTTGGCGAATATACAGAAGAAGATGATATCATAAGAATTGAGGATGATTTTAAAAGGTAGAATTGCTTTATATTCAACTCATATTTTCTTATAAATAAAATATATAATATTTATATTTAATGAAATTGAGAATGGTTGAGGCAATAAAGGCGCTATATATTTAAAAATTTTATGAACATTATTTAGCCATAAGACATATAATTTATTGTAGAAGTTATTTTGACTTAATAGCTGAACGTCAATAATCAAAAATAAAACGGAGGATTTATTTGGCATATATGGTCTTTAATGTAATGTATGGAATGTTAGCTAAAATTAAAATCAAATATAAAATTAAAAATATAACTCTAAAAATATTTATTTGAATTGATTTAGCATGGTATTTTTAAATTTAATTAAAAAAATATTTATTATAGGCATACCTATAGATATTTTTTCTATTATAAACATTGGAGAGAAGGGAATAACAGTTACTATAATTAGTATAATAATGATGAGTTTGATTTTATTTGCTAATTTTAAATTTAAAAAGAATATTGTTTTACTAATAATATTCTTTATTCTTTTTTGGCTATATTATGCTGTTTTTTTGCCTTTTTGTATTATGGAAAGTGAATTATATTTCAAAAAATCATTTTTTTCGTCTTTATATGCAGTAGTATTTTTTGTTGTTGTAATTTTTTTTTCAAAATATGGAAATCCATTGGAAGATATTAGATTTTTTATGCAAGTTAGCTTTTTGGTTGCCATATTTGGCATATATCAGTTTATAGCAAGAAAATATAATTTTCCTCTTGACTATTTGCCAATAACTAATGCGAGTTATCATAATGTATCCGGATCGATAACTGGTTTTAATCTTACAAGGGATATTCAACCACCGTATTGGAATTCGTCAAGTACATTTTTAGAGCCTTCTTATTTTGGTAGATATTTAGTTTTTTCAATATTTTTCTATCTATTTTTAGTGGATGCTAAAGTTAGAGTTAAAAGTTTATATTTATATATTTTTCTGATCGCTTTAGTAACCACTTTCTCACTCGGGGCATTTATTGTGATGTTGACATCATTTATTGTATATTTACTTTGTTCAAAAAAAATCAATTTAAAATATATAATTTTAATTACTTTGTCTATTTTTTCTGCTTTATCATCAGATGTTTTTCAAAGAAAATTTACATCCATTTTTTTAAATTTTACAAATCCAGAAGAAGTGGCTGGCTCCTATTCTATTAGAATACAAGGAACATTACAGGCGATAGAGGCATTTTATCAATATCCTATTGCTGGTAGTGGGTTTTCAGTTTATAAATTAATTACAAATACACCAGGAACCGATTCCCAATTTTTTGAAATATTGTACCAATTTGGTATAATGGGACTTATTTTATATTTGGCAATGTTATTTTATTTTTATTATAAGTATTCTAAGTATAAAATGATGATTTTTTTAATATTTATCTATATGTTCGCATTTAATGGTTTATGGGATTTGTTGTATGCATTTATATTTGGCTTAATTATTAAATCGCAAAAAAGAGCTAACAATGTCACTAATTAAGTTATTTGCTGTTGGGCATTCGTATGTAGTTAAAGAATATCAGAAGGCGCTTGATATTCTAGGAGATAATGGTTTTGCTATCACTCTTCTGACTCCTGATGCCTATAAAGAAGGAGGAAGGTATATCAATGCCAGTACATTATCAGGCAATATAAAGCATTATAGATTCAGTACGTTGTTTGGCAAACAGGGGAAGCAGCATTTTCACATTTATATTAATTTATTAAAGATAGCTTATCTTTTTATGATCAATAAGCCTGATATACTGTATTTATATGAGGAACCTAACAGTTTAGTTACATTGGAATTTGTATTGTTGTCTAAAATATTTTCTAGAAAAACAAAAATAATTATTTGGACATCAAATGATGTGTTTAGAAACTATAAAAAAATATATAAATTTTATGATATTAGAAGATATCTGTTTGATTTTAATATTAAAATAAATTCTTTATTAACAGATGCTTCAATTGCTACATCTGTTGAAGCTAAAGATGTATTAAGAAGAAAAAAATATTTTAAAAAAATATATATTACTCATACTCATGCTATAGATTTAAATTTTCTTTTTCCAATAAATAAACAAAATGAAATATTCCAAATAGGATTTATTGGGAGATTAGAGTACCAAAAAGGACTTCAAATTTTGCTAAAGGCAATCAACGTACTTAAAAAGCATCATAAGATTGAATCATTTAGATTGTTGGTGTATGGAGATGGAGGAAAAAAGAATGAGTTTATGAAATATTGTAATCAAAACAATTTAAATCAAAATATTTTATGGCGCGGATTTTATAATTATAATGAGCTAAATAGCATCATGAACAGTTTTGACATTTTAGTTGTGCCAAGCATAACTGATGGAGTCGTAAAAGAAAAATTTGGAAGAGTAATCATAGAAGGTATGGCATGTGGCATACCAGTTATTGTTTCTAATTCAGGAGGAATGCCTTATGTTGGAGGTGTTGCTGTGAAAAAATTTGAGGAAGGCGATCATATTGAGCTTTCAAATTTAATAATGGAATTTTTAAAAAATCATCAATTAATAAAAGAATATTCACAATTAGGTTTGTATAGAGTAAAGAATTTTTTTTCTTACAATGCTGTTTCTAGTTCATTTTATAAAATCTTTAAAGATTTGCTAAGTGATTATAGTAGTTCCAATGAAATTTATATTAATAACTATAGGGTAGTAGATAATGAAAATAGCCATACTTACATTTGACGAACCTGAATTTGAGCCTTCGTATATTAATACAAGGAATTTTGGAAAAGGAATGTTTGGAGAGGTGTTTTTTACGGGTAAAGTTAAAATGAGTAAAATTCATACAGGCGTTTTTAAAAATAGACCTTTTTATAAGGGATTGTTTTTTTTATTTGCTCAAATGTATTTTAAATTAAAAAGTAAATTTTTCTATTCTGAAACAATTTTTGACTTTTTAAATAAAAATAATATAAAAGGAACTTTTTTTGGTGTATTTAATTTAATTGATAAAAATATAGAAAAGGAATATTTGTTCTATATAAATATTTTTAAAAAAATTATTGAAAATGGACACGAATTAGGGTTGCATGGCTATAGACATGGTGTGTTAACAAATAGCGAATGCCAGCATTCAATAAAGTTGGCAAGAGAACTTTTAAATACTGAATTACAAACATATAGTTCACCATGGGGCGCGGATCAGAAATCAACAAGAAAAATTCTTTGCGATAATGGATTTATAGGTTTTAGAGTTTGGAAGTTTGATGATGAAATTTCTAAAAATTTCATTCAGGCTAGATATGTGAATAACATTGATTTGCATGATGAGTTGCCAGAATTAGTTGTTTTAAATGTTCATGGTCCTGATTTTTACCCGGTAGGTAGAAAAAAAATTCAATCTTATATAGATATACTTAAAAGTCAAAATTATGTATTTATGACGTTCAAGGAATTTGTATTATTAAAACTACAAGAAGTAAATAATGAATAGAAAAGTATTTTTGGATAATTATAAGGGAATAGCAATCATAGGAGTGCTTTTGATTCATACTAGATTATTCTATGCTTTTAACACAATAGATAATAGGCTTATTATGGAATTATTTCATTCTATTTTTAGTTTTGCAGTGCCATTGTTTATTTTTATTACGGGTTATATTTTAAGTAATATAAAGTTTAAAATTAATTTTAAAAGGTATCTAGTTCCTTATTTGATATGGAGCGTTATTATTTACATACTTTACTTTTTGTACAACAATTCTCATAGTTTTTCAACTACTGATTTTTTATTTAGGTTAATTACATTTACAACTTCTGGGCAGTATTATTTTTTATTTGTATTGTTTATATCATTTATTTTTGCACCATTTTTAGTTAGTATAACTAAAAATTATTTTATAGTGTTGTTTTTCTTTTCATTGATATCAAATATTTTTTCTCAATATTTGATATTGAAAGACATGGATATATTGTTGTTTGAAAGAAGTATTTTGTATTTAAATTATTTTAATTGGATATTTTACTTTGTAATGGGATTAAAATATGACTTGATATTAGGTGCTTATTTGAATAAAGTAAATACATCTATAATTATTGCATTGACCATCTCTTTTTTATTTTTAGATTACTTGGACTATAGGAATGTTTATAAAAGTGGATATGATTACTTTACTTGGCAAAGCTTTTGCTATAGTATACTTCTAATACTTATGCTGATGAAGTTAAAGGATGTTGCCATTGTAAATACTAAAACTATATTAACAAATATTGGCAAGCTTAGCTTTCCAATATTTTTAATCCATAATCTCTCTTTTCCTTTTTTAAAATTATCATCAAAATTTTTAGTGGATAATATTATTTCATACATATGTTTAAGTTTGATTTATGGAATAATTCTAACTTTTATAGTGGTTTACTTATCAGAAGTTATATTTGGAAAAAGATCGATTTATTTATTCGGCAAAATATATTTTAGAGGAAATAATTAGCTTGAAAAATCTACTATTTTTAACTACAGATGTACCAATTAAACTAAATTCTGGGTACAGAATAAGAACATATAACACATTGAACAGATTGTCAAAACTATACAATATTCACATACTGCATATTTGTGATTTTAAGGAGGCGTATTGTGAATATAATTCATATAGTTTTTTACAAGCAAGACAAAAAAAATTTTATAATTTAATTTATGCAAATATACTAATTAAGCCTTTCTTGCTATTCAGGTTTTCTCCAAAAGGCTTACAGGCTATAGTGGATAAAATGATACAGGAATATGATATTGATACTATATATATGAATATGACTGTGTATGATATAAATATTCATGAGCATTTAAATCTTATAGTTGATCAGCATGACTTTATTAGTGAGACAATGAAAAATGCGTATATGGCTCAAAAAAGAATCTTTTTTAAATTAATTTATTTTTTGGAGTATAAAAAATTTGAAAAATATGAAAATTATTTTTATAAAAAATATGACAATAGACATACAAAAATCATGTGCGTCAAAATTGAAGATTCTATAAAGACTAAAGCCATTGTCAAAAATAGTCAAGTTGAAGTAATAGAGAATGGATTTACTATGTCTAAAGATATTAAAAGTGTGTTTGATCCTAGAATTGTCATAGTAGGGACATCTCATCAAAGAAATTTAAATGCATTGCATGAATTTTATTTTAATATATTGCCTTATTTGTATAAAAAAGCGAATGGCATACCTGTGTATATCGTTGGAGCTTTTAAGATTGAAGATTTGAAATTTATTGACTTTAAAAAATACAATATTTCTGTTCATCTATTCGTAGACAATCTTGCATCATATTATGAGTATGGTTCAATTAGCGTACTTCCGTATAAGATGGGTGGAGGAAGTAAGCTTAAAGTATTAGAGTCTTTTGGCTACGGGATACCTGTTGTAGGTTATCCGTTGACATTTCAGGGTATAAAAGAAGCATCCGATTTTGCAAGTAGTTCAAGTTCGGAATTAATAGATAAGATAGTTGAATTAGCAACAAATAGATCTAAATATGATGTTTATGCAAAGAGATGCTCTAGAATTGCTAAAGATTATGAGTGGGACATAATAACTCAAAAGATGGAAAAATTTTTAAATGAATAAGAAGTTTTTTCTAGGATACCAAATTACTAATTTGATCTTTCAGCTTTTGCTTATCCCTATAGTATATAAAAATTTTATTCTAAGTAATATAGGCGTAGTACTTTCTTATAATATTATAGCTCAGATTTTATTGATTATGATAGGTGGTGGAAGTTCTGTGATAGGAGTTACTGGTAAAGGTAAAAATAATATTTTAATTGATGAGAGCATTATTTTTAGAATTCAGTTTATTATTTCATCCGCTGTATCTTTTTTGTTTTTGTTAGTATCATTTTATATTAGTAGTTTTATATCATTGAATATAATATTTTTTATTTATCTATTATCATCATCAATTGCATCATATTGGCTTATAGTGAAAATAGAGGAGTTTAAATACCTTTTTGTTGCAAATATATTTACTAAAGCTTTGTTTTTGTCAAGTTTGTTTTTTATGATTAAATTTGCACATTTTTCTGAGTCTACTATCTATGCGCTTTCTATAATGCTAGAATATGCTATATTTAATATTGTATTATTATTCAATATAAATATAAGAGCATATTTTATGACAAGTCTCAGTAGTTTCTTTAGCCTAAATGATTTTTATAGTTACATACATGTTTCAGTAGTTGAGCTTATTAAATCACTCTCTAAAGATATTGATAAAATAGTTTTAATTGTTTTTGCTACAGGACAATCGATCGCGATCTATAATTTGGTTTTTAAACTAGCCGATATTCCTGCAAATTTGATATCGCAACTCAACTATACACAGTTTAAAAAGTATAGTAATTTAAAATATGCTAAAAAATTAGCCACAATTCTTTCTGTTATAGCTATTACACTAGAAATATTATTTTTTGATTATATAGTCAGTTTTTTTGTTAATAATGGCGATATATTTTATTTTTATGAATTAAAAACTTATATATTATTTTTTATTTTATTGATTTTAATAAGAAGCCATAAGCAGATTGTAATATTTGAATTGTATCATAAAAGTGCATTTGAAATGCTTCAAAAAATACTTATTTCATATATATTTTTGTATTTGTGGTTATCTTTTTTGTTAAAAATTGATATTAAGACAATATTAATAATAACATTATGTTTAGAGGCATTTTTAGTTATATGTATAAAATATTTTATAAAAAGGCTACAATATGTCTAGAATTATATGGTTTATATATTTTTTATCCCATGCAAGTAAAAATATCAAATTTATTAGCTATACTTTTGTGATAATTAATAGATTTGTATTTTCAATTTACATTTCCCCATTGGCTAAAATCGATCATACTGTAAAATTTTGCTATCAAGGATTGGGGATAGTTATTGGAGGAGATTCTGAAGTTGGAGCAAATTGCGAAATTGGTCAAAATGTAACTATTGGCGGTAGATATTCAGCTAATGAAGTTAAAAAAGGATATCCAAAAATAATGCATAACACCTTTATTGGACCCGGAAGTGCTGTTTTAGGACCAATTTTGATAGAAGATAATGTTATTGTTGGAGCAAATTCAACTGTAATTAAAAATGTATCTAGGCAGTCTATAGTAGTCGGGTCTCCAGCAAAACGAATAAAAATAATTAAAAAAAGGCTAGAGGGAGATAAATATGAAATATAAATGTGTAAACTCGATGAAAGTTCTATTGTTGGCCGGAGGTTTTGGTACTCGTTTATCCGAAGAAACTGGTGTTAGACCAAAACCGATGGTAGAGATAGGTGGCAAGCCGATACTCTGGCATATAATGAAAATTTACTCTTCGTATGGCTTTAATGAGTTTATAGTTTTGCTTGGATATAAAGGGTATTATATTAAAGAATATTTTGCAAACTATTTTTTGCATCAAAGTAATGTGACTATAGAAATGCAAACAGGGAAAATGAAAGTTCTTAATAGTTCTTCTGAGCCATGGGTAATAACTCTTTTAGATACTGGATTGGATACTATGACCGGAGGAAGAATTAAAAGAGCACAGGATTTTGTAGGTAATCATCCTTTTATGTTGACTTATGGGGATGGTGTAAGCGATATTAACATACAAGAACTTATAAAATTTCATAAAAGACATGGAAAAGCTATGACTATGACTTCTGTTCAGCCTGAGGGAAGGTTTGGATCTTTGAATATTGATACAAAAAATATGGTTAATGAATTTAAAGAAAAGCCTAAAGGGGACGGTAATTGGATAAATGCTGGTTTTTTTGTGTGTGAACCAAAAGTATTTAGCTATATCAAAGAAGGTGATGAGACTATCTTTGAACAAGAGCCATTAATCAATTTAGCGAAAGATGGTGAGATATATACTTTTAAGCATGAAGGTTTCTGGAAGCCTATGGATAGCCTAAAAGATAAAAATGATTTAAACAAACTTTGGGAAAGTGGGAAAGCGCCATGGAAAATTTGGTAATTAAAAATATGTTTAATGGAATCTACAAAGACAAGACCGTATTTGTTACAGGACATACTGGATTTAAGGGTGCATGGTTGGTATATTGGCTTTCTCAAATGGGTTCAAAAGTAATTGGATATTCTTTGAATGCCCCAACTAATCCAAATCATATAGGGCTTCTAAATCTAGATATAAATTCTGTCATAGGAGATATTAGATGTTTTGATAAACTAAATCATGCCTTGAAAATAAGCAAGCCTGATATAGTATTTCATTTAGCTGCTCAAGCTCTCGTTAGAACCTCTTATAAAAATCCAATTGAAACATATGAAACAAATGTTCTTGGAACTCTCAATGTTCTTGAGGCTTGCAGAATAAATGACATCAAAGCAATAGTTAATGTTACAAGTGATAAAGTATATGATAATAAAGAGTGGATATGGGGCTATAGGGAAAATGACCCAATAGGGGGGTATGATCCATATAGCTCCTCAAAAGGATGTGCTGATTTGTTAGCTTCTTCTTATAGAAATTCTTATTTTAATATTAAAGACTACAATAAGACTCACAACACTTTGCTTGCGACTTGCAGAGCAGGAAATGTAATAGGTGGTGGAGATTGGGCAGAGGATAGACTGATTCCAGATATTATACTTTCTACACTTAATGGAAAAAAAGTAAAAATTAGAAATCCAAAATCTACTAGACCATGGGAGCATGTTCTTGAGCCTCTTAGTGGATATTTACATATTGGACAAAAGCTTCTCGAAGAAAAAATAGAATTTGCTCAGGCTTGGAATTTTGGTCCAAACAACACTATCGACATTACTGTAGAAGAAGTAGTAAAAAAAATGCAGAAATATTGGAATAAGATAGATTATGAAGTAAACATTGCAGAAAATCAACCCCATGAAGCAAATTTGCTTAAGCTTGATTGTAGTAAAGCAAATACTTTACTTAAATGGCAGAATGTATGGAGTAATGAAGTAACGTTCAAAAAAACAATTGAATGGTATAAGGCTTATTATGAAAATAATGGGGCTGTATTAACTGAGAATGATTTGAAAAGCTATATTGCAGATGCCAAAATAAAAAATATAGAATGGGCATTTAGTTAATGACAATATTGTTATCTGGAGCAACTGGTTTTCTGGGAAGTTATCTTTTAAAGTCTTTTGTGGATGATGGACACAAAGTTATTGCTCTTAAAAGAAGTTTGTCCAATACATATAGAATTAATGAGTATTTACATAAAGCCAATTTTTATAATGCCGATAGAACCAAGTTGTCATATATTTTCAAAAAACATAAAATTGATATAGTGGTTCATGCTGCCACTCATTATGGGAGACATAATGATAGTATAACATCAGTATTGGATACAAATCTAATGTTTGGATTAAGGCTTTTAGAGGAATCTATTTATGCAGATATAAAAGCATTTATAAACACAGATACTTTACTCGACAGAAACATAGATTCATATTCTTTATCAAAAAGTCAATTTGTAGAATGGATGCTTTTTTTGTTAAATAAAAATTGCAAGATTATAAATATTAAAATAGAGCATATGTACGGACCTTTTGATGATGAAAATAAATTTGTGTATTGGTTAATAAAACAATTGAAAAAAAACGTGGAAAAAATAGATTTAACTTCCGGTATGCAAAAAAGAGATTTTATTTATATTGATGATGTTGTTAGGGCATACCAAACCATTATTAACAATATAGATAAATTTTCTTTTTTTGAAGAGTATGAATTGGGAAGCGGACAATCTATTCAAGTAAAAGAGTTTATAAGTAATACAGTTGAAGAATTAGGCAGAAAACATAATATAACTACAAAACTTAATTTTGGAGCAATAAATTATAGAGCAAATGAAAATATGGATATTAAAGTAAATATTGAAAAGCTGAAGTGTTTAGGGTGGAATGCAAAAGTTTCTATAAGAGAGGGAATTAAAAAAACAATAGAAGGAGAAAAGTAAATTGACAGAAGCATGGCGCTTAAAGCAGGAAATTTTACAGAAAACAAAAGAGTACTATAAGTTGGTTCATAAGCCTCTTAGAGAGAAAAAATTCGTAAGTGGTGAAAGCCGAGTAATTTATGGAGGCAGAGTTTTTGATGAGCTTGAAATGGAGTATTTAGTTGATAGCTCGCTCGATTTTTGGTTAACTTATGGAGATTATTCGAGAAGATTTGAAAAGGAATTGGCAAAATATTTAGGTGTTAAATGGTCTTTTTTAGTCAATAGTGGCAGTAGCGCAAACCTTCTTGCATTTTATGCTTTAACTTCACCATTGCTAAAAGATAGACGGATAATGCGTGGAGATGAGGTTATTACAGTTGCTGCTGGATTTCCAACAACTGTTGCCCCAATTATACAGTATGGAGCTATTCCTGTATTCGTGGATATGGATTTGGATTATATAAATATCGATGTGAGCCAACTTGAATTTGCATTAAGTAGAAAAACCAAAGCTGTTATGATAGCACATACCCTAGGAAACCCTTTCAATTTGAAAGCGGTAAAGGATTTTTGCAATAAGCATAATTTATGGCTTATAGAAGACAATTGTGATGCCCTCGGTTCAAAATATGAAGGGAGGTTAACTGGTACATGGGGAGATATAGGAACAAGCTCTTTTTATCCAGCTCACCACATAACTACTGGAGAAGGTGGTGCCGTGTATACCAATAATTCTCTTTTAAAAAAAATAATTCTTAGCATGAGAGACTGGGGCAGAGATTGCTGGTGCGAAAGTGGTATGGATAATACTTGCGGATGTAGATTTTCTAAAAAATTTGGAGACCTTCCAAAAGGATATGATCATAAATATGTATATTCTCATTTTGGATTCAATCTTAAAGCATCTGATATGCAAGCAGCAATTGGCTGTGCTCAGCTCAAAAAGTTATCAGTGTTTATAGAGAAAAGAAAAGAAAATCAGAAAAAACTTTATAATGGTCTTCAGGATATGCAAGAATTATATTTAGTTAAAGCTCAGCCCAACTCTGAACCGAGTTGGTTTGGGTTTATGATGATATTAAAAGACAATGCTGGTTTTGCAAGGAATGAAATTGTTAAATATCTTGAAGAAAATAAAATTCAAACAAGAAATCTTTTTGCGGGCAACATGATTAAACATCCAATGTTTGATTCATTAATTTTAAATTCTGATTATAGAGTTGTCGGAGATCTTAAGGTAACAAATAAGATTATGAGTGATGGTTTCTGGGTTGGATTGTATCCTGGAATCTGTGATGATGCAATTGATTATATAATTAAAAAAATTAGACATTTTATACAGAAAAGTAAATAGAAAGGGTATATGGTGAAATATTTAATAACAGGTGGATGTGGATTTTTAGGATCAAATATAGCTAGTAAAATTATACAAGATGGGCATGAATTAATATTGTTTGATAACCTATATAGATTTGGAAGCTCTCAAAACAAAGAATGGCTTGAGACTCTAGGTAAATTTATATTTGTCTATGGAGACATAAGAAATACAAATGATGTAGAAAAATTAGTAAAAATTTATAAGCCCGATATTATTTACCATCTTGCTGGTCAAGTTGCGATGACAACTTCCATAGACGATCCCAAAATGGATTTTGAGATAAATACGATAGGAAGTTTTAATATTTTAAATGCAGTAAGACTTTATAGTCCAAAATCGGCCATTATATACTCATCTACAAATAAAGTTTATGGTGACTTGGAGCAATATTCTTATGAAGAAAGTGACACAAGATATAAGTGTATAGATAAGCCAAGTGGATTTGATGAAAAAGTACCTTTAGACTTCCACTCGCCTTATGGCACATCAAAAGGAAGTGCAGATCAGTATATGCTTGATTTTGCTAGAATATATGGACTAAATACAGTTGTATTCAGACATTCCTCTATATTTGGAGGAAGGCAATTTGCCACTTACGATCAAGGATGGGTGGGATGGTTTATTCAAAAAGCAATAGAAATTAAAGCAAATATTTTAACAGAACCTTTTACTATCTCTGGTAATGGAAAACAAGTAAGGGATTTGCTATATGTAAGTGATTGCGTAGATTTATATATTAATGCATCAAAAAAAATAGATCTAATAAAAGGGGAAGCTTTTAACATAGGAGGTGGACTAAACAATTCATCTTCTTTAATTGAACTTTTTTTATTTCTGGAAAAAGAACTAAATGTAAAAATGAGATATAAGCAATTGCCAATAAGGGAATCTGACCAAAGAGTCTTTGTGGCTGATATAACAAAAGCAAAGGAACGAATAGGATGGGAACCAAAAGTTTCTAAAGAAGAAGGGCTCGGAAAAATGATTCAATGGATAAGTGATGCAATATGATGTTTCTATATGTATTCCTACATATAACCGTGATAAGTTTTTAGATGAATTGATAGCTAGTATAAATGATAATTTGATAGATATAGATAATTTTAATATTGAAATTGTAATAAGCGATAATTGTTCCATCGACAATACTAATAATATAGTTGCCAAATGGAAGCAAATTATTCCTTGTAAAATAACATATATTGTTAATGACAAAAATTTAGGTCCTGATCTGAATTATCTAAAAGCAGTAAATATGGCTAACGGAAAATATTGTTGGTTAGTGGGTAGTGACGATTTATTAAAGCCAAATGCCATAAAAGAACTATTTCAAATACTATTTAGCAATAATGGAGTCGATATATTTTTATTTAATAGAACTGCTTGTGATTTGAATATGAATATTATTGAAGAAACAAAATGGCTAAATGTAAAAAATGCTTGTAAGGAATTTGATCTGACGATATCAGAACATTTTATTGATTATTGCAATAGAGCAAAATATTTAGGCGCCTTTTTTAGTTACTTAAGCAGTATAATTATAAAAAAAGAAATTTGGGACAAAGTTAGTTTTGACAATGCTTTTAATAATACCGGATATTCTCATGTATATTATATATTGACTATGATTACTAGATTTAACTCAAAACTTTTATTTTTAAACAAATCTTTAATTCTTTTTAGAAGTGGAAATGATTATTTTAGTAAAGACGGGTTTTATAGACGTGTAATGTTAGATTTTAGAGGATATATTCAGCTATCAAAATTAATTCAAATAAATAATCGCAGATTGTTTTTGTCTGTTTTAAAAAAAGAGCATGGATATCTTAGGGTTTTGAAATTATTTTCGCAAAATCTAAGCGAACAAGAACATGAAGAATTATATTGTATACTAAAAGAAATCGGTTATAATCCTTGTTTGTTAAATGTAATAAACATGATAGCTAATAAAAAATTAGTATTTTTTTTATTAAAAATAAAAAAGATGCTTGGAATATACAGATTGTGATTTTATTCAGATTTTTAAATACTTTAAAATTTCTTAAAGTATCTCAAATTTATTGGAGGTTTTATTATAAAATTCGTAGCGAATACAGAAAAATCATAGGATTTAAATATGATATTTCAAAGGATTCAAAAAGTCATACTATAAAATTAATTGATAGTATTTGCATTAAAGGTAGTTATCGCAATAGAGAATTTTATTTTTTAAATAGATCTAAAAGTTTTGATAATGCCATTAATTGGAATTTCTCGGAATTTGGTAAGCTTTGGTGCTATAATTTAAATTATTTTGAATATCTAAATTATTTATCAAAACATGATGGATTGTATTTGATTAATAAATATATAAATGATGCAAGTACTATCAAGTCGGGTATGGATCCTTTCCCTATATCCTTAAGATGTGTTAATTGGATAAAGTTTTTAATAAAGCATAATATTAAAAATAAAAAAATAGATGATAGTTTATATGCACAATATTATATATTAAAAGACAATTTTGAGTTTCATCTTTTAGGTAACCATCTTCTAGAAAACGCATGTTCTTTACTGTTTGGTTCATATTATTTTAATGATGTTAATTTTTATCTGCAGTCAAAAAAATATTTACTAAGAGAGTTAAAAGAGCAAATATTAGAAGATGGGGGGCATTTTGAGCTAAGTCCAATGTATCATCAGTTGATTTTGTTTAGGATTTTAGAGTGTATAAATATAGTTAAAAATAATATTTTATTTGATAAAGAACTATTGCATTTTTTAGAAACAAGAGCTATTAAGATGTTAGAATGGCTTGAGTCTATCACATATAAAAATGGAAATATCCCTCTTTTTAATGATAGTGCATTTTGTGTGGCACCAAATTCGAATCAATTATTTGACTATGCTTCTAATCTAAAGCTTAAATGGAAAAAACAACAAAGTAATTTTATACCATTAAAATATAGTGGTTATTATAAATATCAAAATACTCAATATGAGTTAATTGCAGATTTTGGCAATATTGGTCCTGATTATAATCCAGGACATTCACATTGTGATATATTTAATTTTGAATTATATTATCAAAAAAAACCAATTATAGTAGATACAGGAACAGCAACTTATGAGAATAATACAGCTAGGATGAATCTAAGAAGTGTATTGTCTCACAATACTGTAATAGTAAATAATACTGAGCAATCTGAAATTTGGGGGAGCTTTAGAGTTGCAAATAGGGCTAATGTATATAATGTTTTTGCTAATGCGAAATTATTATCTGGCGAACATGACGGGTATGCAAAAAAATTTGGAATTGTACATAAAAGAGAATTTAAAGTCGATTCAAATAGTATTTCAATCAAAGATAATTTAACTACAAATTGTAAAGCAACGGCTTTCTTGCATTTTCATCCATTGTGTAGAGTTGAATTAAAGGCCAATTGTATTGTTGTAGATAATTTTTGTAAAATTAGTTTTTCTTCAAAAGAGGTATGTCTTCAAGAATACTTTTACCAACCGGAATTCAATAAGTACATAAAAGCAAAAAAGGCATGTATTGTATTTGAAAAAAATTTAAATACGGAGATAGTTTTTGAAGACAGTTAATATTGTAACATCATATTTCTTTCCTGAAAAATCAGCTGGGGCAAATAGAGTCAATAGTATAGTGAAGGAGCTTTCAAAAGAGAATATGGTAAACGTAATTTACCTAGTAGAGAGAGGCAAAGAACTAGATTTAAAATTAACTAAGAGTCAATTTAATTCACATGTAAACTTTCACCCAATTTTACAAAAAAAATTTAAAAATGACAGGTTTTTGGAGAGATGTTTTTATGAAATTTTATATTCTTTAAAACTTAATATTAAAAATATATTCATTAAATCCGATGTGACTATTGTTTCTATACCATATTTGATGTTGCTACCAATTTCTGCTCTTTTTATATTGTTTTATAATAGGAAAACAATATTGGATATCAGAGATCTTATTTGGCTTTATTTGGACTTTTCTGAAAAAAAATATTTGCAGAAAGCAAAAGCGTTTTTAGAAAAAATTTGCATATGGTCTGCGGCTAAATTTGATGTGCTTGTAGCAACCACAAAATCCCAGTTAGATTATTTTAATAAAAATGGATTAGTTATAGAAAATGGTATAGAAAAAACAAAATTTTATCAATTGTCAAACATCCAATATCCAAAAATTGAATCTAAAATATACATTACATATGCTGGAACAATAGGGTTTCCTCAAAATCTGATGACATTTGTAGAAGCTGCAAATATATTACAATATTATGACAGTAGATATGTTTTTAATTTGGTTGGAAAAGGTAGCGATTTAAAACGTATATTGGAATATATTGATCAAAATAAATTAATCAATGTTAATTATTTTGGAGAATTAGATTGGGAATCTCTTAAAAAAATTTATGCCAACTCTCACATTTTGTACGCTCAACTAAAGGATAAAACTTCTTTCAGAACAGCTCAGCCATCAAAAATATTTGAATATGCCTCTACAGGATTTCCAATAATTTTTGCAGGAATTGGGGAAAGTGAAAGGGTAATTAAAATGTTTAAAAATTCAGTTTGTATAATTCCCGAAAGAGCCCAATTGCTAGCCAATGAAATTTTAAAGATTGATTGCTCAAAATCTTATGAAACTATACAAATAGTATTTGATAATTTTATCAGAGAAGATATAATGGAAAAATATAAAATGATTGTATAGATTAAATATAATTATCTTTTATTAGTGTCGTATTTCTTTATTATGCTTAGAGTATAGTATATTTTAAAATATGTGAAAAATATTAACATAGAACAAATTATTATTTAATAAATAGCGAAACCTTACTTATTTTAGACTTTTTAGGCAATATGCGACTATTTATAAGCAAAACTTTTTTAAAGTTTATTTAAATATAAATTTTGATAAAATGGGGCAAATTTAAAAAAGGATGTTATTGTGAAAATTTTGGTAGTAGATGATAGTTCTACAATGAGAAGAATTATAAAAAATACCCTTCAAAGGCTCGGACACGCTGATATTTTAGAGGCTGAGCACGGAGTTGAAGCTTGGCAAATTCTTGGTCAAAATGACGATATAGCAATACTTATAACAGATTGGAACATGCCTGAAATGAACGGGCTTGAACTTGTAAAAAAAGTGCGTGCAGAGCAAAAATATGTCGATATGCCTATAATTATGGTTACGACAGAAGGCGGTAAAGCCGAGGTTATAACAGCTCTAAAAGCGGGCGTAAATAACTATATCGTTAAGCCTTTTACACCGCAGGTATTAAAAGAGAAGCTTGAAGACGTTCTTGGCTAATGCAAAATTCCGCTTTAAAAGATAAATTTTACGAACTTACCGTAGTTTCAAAAAGCTCTTGTGAGCTTTTGCGCGATCTTGTTTTTTCGTTTGGCATAACTTGTATTGAAGAGATTAAAGACGGCTTTATAATTCGCGATGAAAACGAGCTTGACGAGATAGAATTCGGTTTAAAGGAATTTGCTAAAAAGCTTGAAGAGTTAGGGCGCAACGTTGATCTTGAGATAAATTTACAAACAAAAGAGAATAAAGACTGGATAAACGAATACAAAAGAAACATTAAGCCTATTTTAATAGATAAAATTTATATACATCCAAGCTGGGAAGAGCCAAAAGACGGCTTTACTAACATCATAATCGATCCGGCTCTTGCCTTTGGTTCTGGACATCACGAAAGCACTAATGCGTGCGTGGGGTTTTTACAAAAATATGCCAAAAGCGACATGAAAGCTATAGATGTGGGATGTGGAAGTGGGATATTAAGTATAGTTATGGCAAAGCTTGGATGCGTAGTTGATGCTTGCGATACGGATGAGCAAGCCGTAGATAGTTCAAGACAAAATGCCGCTCTTAACGGCGTTAAGCTAAATAAAATTTGGACCGGTTCTATATCGAATTTGGATGAAAAGTATGACGTGGTAGTTGCAAATATAATAGCCGACGTTATTTTAATATTAAAAAATGATTTGATAAAATTACTTCAAAATGGCTCTTATCTTATTTTAGCGGGTGTGCTTGATAAGTATAAAGAGCGAATTTTAGATGCTTTCTCGTCGCTTAAGCTTGTTGAGAGCAAGAGCAAAAACGAGTGGAGCAGCTTTGTATTTCAAAAATAGTTTTAAGGGACATAATGAATAATAAAAGATTTAATGACGATAGAAATTTAAACAATAACAATGGCGGAAATAATTTTTTCAATAAAAATCCGATTTTTATTTTTGCCATTTTTGCAATTGTTATAATTTTGGTTTTTAGAAGTTTTACGGGTGGTATGGATATGGGTACGAGCTCTCTTGGAGGCGCGGCAACGACGAAAAACGTATCGTATTCTGATCTAAAAGAAATGATAAAAAATAAGCAAGTATCTCAAGTAGGAATTGCTGAAACTTCTATTAAGGCTGTGGCTAACATGAGTGACGGTAAAGCCGTTTATATAGCAAAAAGAGTAAGTGATCCTACCTTGGTTCCTCTTCTTGAGGAAAATAAAATTCCTTACGGCGCATATAGCGAGACGAATTGGTTTAGCGAACTACTGTTTTCTTGGGTGCTTCCGATATTTATATTCTTTGGAATTTGGATGTTTCTTGCAAGTAGAATGCAAAAAAATATGGGCGGAGGCATACTTGGAATGGGAAGCTCGAAAAAGCTTGTAAATTCCGAAAAACCAAAGGTTAAATTTACCGATGTCGCAGGCGTTGAGGAAGCAAAAGACGAGGTTAAGGAGATTGTTGATTTCTTAAAGCATCCTGACAGATATATAAATTTAGGAGCTAAAATTCCAAAAGGCGTGCTTTTGGTTGGACCTCCGGGTACCGGTAAAACTCTTTTAGCAAAAGCGGTTGCAGGAGAGGCTGATGTGCCGTTTTTCTCGGTATCAGGATCTAGCTTCATAGAGATGTTTGTGGGTGTTGGCGCAAGTCGCGTTAGGGATCTTTTTGAAAATGCTAAAAAAGAAGCGCCTGCAATAGTTTTCATAGACGAGATAGATGCTATAGGCAAAAGCCGTGCGGCAAGCGGAATGATAGGTGGAAACGATGAGAGAGAACAGACTCTAAACCAGCTTTTAGCCGAGATGGACGGCTTTAGCTCGGACGCTTCGCCTGTTATAGTTTTGGCTGCGACAAACCGCCCTGAAGTGCTTGATGCTGCACTTTTAAGACCGGGAAGATTTGATAGGCAAGTGCTTGTAGATAAGCCTGATTTTAAGGGCAGAATTGATATTTTACGTGTTCATATGAAGGATATTAAGCTTGATTCAAAAGCCGATATCGAAGAGATTGCTCGTATGACGGCAGGTCTTGCGGGGGCGGATCTAGCAAATATCATAAATGAAGCCGCACTTCTAGCGGGAAGAAAAGAGAAAAATTACGTAGAGCAAAAAGATCTGGTTGAAGCCGTAGAAAGAGCCATAGCCGGACTTGAGAAGAAATCAAGACGTATAAATCCAAAAGAAAAGCGTATAGTTGCGTATCATGAAAGCGGTCATGCGCTGATTTCAGAAACCACTAAAGGTGCCGATAAAGTAACAAAAGTTTCTATCATACCTCGAGGACTTGCCGCTCTTGGGTACACTCTAAATACTCCTGAAGAGAATAAATTTATGATGCAGCGTCATGAGTTAATCGCTCGTGTTGATGTGCTTTTAGCGGGCAGGGCGGCCGAAGAGGTGTTTATCAAAGAAATTTCAACCGGTGCGGGAAATGATCTAGAAAGAGCAACCGATATACTAAAAGCTATGGTTTCGATGTATGGCATGAGCGAAGTTGCGGGTCTTATGGTGCTTGAAAAACAAAGAAATACTTTCTTAACCGGTGGTCAGAGCATGAAAGACTATAGTGATAAGATGGCTGAAAAGGTCGATGAATTCGTTAAGAGCACTCTTGAAAACAGATACAAAGAGGTTCTTGATACTCTTAGGCTTTATGAAGGTGCGATAGAAAAGATGGTTGAAGCGCTTTACGAAGAAGAGACTATCGAAGGCGCTAGGGTTAGATCGATTATAGAAGAGTATGAGAAGGAAAAAGGCTTGCCGACTCGTCTTGTAAATTTACAAGAGGCTAAAGAGGAAGATCATAAGGCAAATTCCAAAGAATAGATGATGCAAAGTATGAAAATAATCGCTAAAGAGGGCTATAAATATCTGCTAATTTTTGGGATTTTATTTCTCGTAGCGATTGTTTTTGGTGAATTTGAGTGGCTGTTTTTTGTTATTTTGCTAATTATTTTATTTTTATTCAGAGAGCCAAATAGGGCTATAAGCAGTAATGATGAATTTGCTATCTTAAGCCCTATAGACGGCAAGATAATAAGCATAGAGAAAATTTCATATTTTGATACCGAATGCACACAGATAGTGATTTGTAAGACTATATTTGGTGCAGGAGCCATAAAAGCTCCTTGCGATATGAATTTGGTGGAATTTAAGCAAAGACACGGACTTTTTTTGTGTAGCTTTATGAAAGCTGCAAATTTCTTAAACGAAAGAGCTCTTTTTGTAGCCGTAAAAGGTAAAAATAAAATAGCTTTAAGGCTTATTAGCGGCGCTATGAGCAGGAATTTATACGCTGAAAAATTTGATAGTATCAAAGCGGGTGAAAAATTTGGCTTTATGAGCGACGGAAAAGTGGCACTTATACTGCCTGCGAATACGCGCATAAGCGTAGTTGTGGGAGAGTGCTTGAAGGCTTCAAGCCTAATAGGATTTTTTAACTATGAGGGTAAGAGATGATGGGCGGCGATAAACTTAAGCTTATGTATATATTTCCGAATTTATTTACGGCAGCTAGTGCATTTTTGGGTGTTATCAGCATAATTGCTTCTGTTAACGGACAGTATTTTAAGGCGATATCTTATATCGTTCTTTCTCTTATACTTGACGGACTTGACGGACGCGTGGCTAGACTTACCAAGACTACTTCAAAATTCGGAGTAGAATTTGACAGTCTTGCCGATATAGTTGCTTTTGGCGTGGCTCCGGCTATGCTTTTTTATTTTTCGGTGGGTCAAAATTTCGGTCGGTTGGGCTCTCTTATAGCGGCACTTTTTGTAGTGTTTGGCGCTATCAGGCTTGCTAGATTTAACGTAATGACAGGCAGCTCTGAGCCTTCTGTTTTTATCGGACTTCCTATACCTACAGCTGCTATAGTTAGCGCATTTTGGGTCGGACTTAGTTTGGAGTATGAATTTAGCGCAAATTCAAAATGGTTTTTACTTATTTTACAAGCCGTATTGGCAATCCTTATGGTAAGCAATATCCGCTACCCTAGCTTTAAAAAACTAGATCTAAAAAAGACAAATTCTTTAAAAATTTTAACTCTGCTTATCATAGTCTGCTCGCTTCTTTATATCTATCCTATCGAAGCTCCGACAGCGTTAATGAGTATTTATGTTTTTTATGGTATAGTTCGGTTTGTTTATATGTTTATCATAAAAAATCCAAAATTTAAAAAGGAGAGCGAATGAGCGATATCTATTCCGTTAAATTTATCGTAACTTTATCAAAACTACTTTCAAACAGCTCTCTGCTGCTGAGCTAAGCAGCTACTATTCATAAAACTTCATTAAAATTTACAAAACTAAAAATACCAAAAAAGGATACAAAATGGATAATAATAAAATAATAATATTTGATACTACTTTAAGAGACGGTGAGCAAAGCCCCGGAGCATCGATGAATACAGAAGAGAAGTTGCGTATAGCACTTCAGCTAGAGCGTCTTGGAGTAGATGTCATGGAGGCCGGATTTGCGGCGGCAAGTCCCGGAGATTTTGATGCTATAACCCAGATAGCAAAACAAGCTTCAAATATCAGAATTTGCTCTCTTGCAAGGGCTGTTGAGCGCGACATCAAGGCTGCCGGAGAGGCCGTAGCTCCTGCAAATAAAAAAAGAATTCACACCTTCATAGCAACAAGCCCGATACACATGGAGTATAAGCTTAAAATGAAGCCCGATGAAGTTATAAGACGTGCCGTGGATGCCGTAAAATACGCTAAAACTTTTTGTGATGATGTTGAGTTTAGTTGCGAGGATGCAGGCAGAACGGATATAGTATTTATGAAAGAAATTTGTGATGCCGTTATAGAAGCGGGCGCGGGAACTATAAATTTGCCTGATACCGTTGGATATAGGTTGCCTACGGAAATAGGCGAGATGATAAAGCAGATGGTTGAGTTTGTAAAAGGAAGAGCTGTCGTATCCGTGCATAACCATAACGACTTGGGGCTTGCTACCGCAAACTCGTTAGCTGCTATCATGGCAGGTGCAAGGCAGGTAGAGTGCACCCTAAACGGACTTGGGGAGCGTGCAGGAAATGCCAGCTTGGAAGAAATAGTAATGGCTATAAAGACGCGCCATGATATATTTGCACCGCTTTATACCGATATAATCTGTAAAGAAATTTATCCAAGCTCAAGGATGGTGGCAAGCATAACAGGCATAGAGCCTCAACCAAACAAGGCGATAGTGGGCAAAAATGCCTTTGCTCATGAAAGCGGCATACATCAAGACGGCGTGCTAAAACACAAAGAGACTTACGAGATCATAAGTGCCGAAAGTATCGGTCTTGAGCGAAATTCTCTTGTACTTGGCAAGCATTCGGGTCGTCATGCATTCAAAGATAAGCTTGCTAGTTTAGGATTTGAGCTTAATAACGATGCGTTAAACGAAGCGTTTGATAAATTTAAAGAGTTGGCCGATAAGAAAAAAGAGGTGTTTGATGATGATATCAGGGCTCTTGTTACCAGCGAATTTATTAAGATTCCTGAAATTTACGAGATCGTTACGCTTGGTCAAAGCAACTGCAACAAAGGTCTTGCAAGCGCATCCGTAACGATCAAATTTGACAATGAGCTAATAAGTGACGCCGCACTTGGCAACGGAACCGTGGATGCGATATTTAAAGTGATTGACCGTATAAGCGGCATAAATGGACTTTTAAAAGATTATAAGGTAAATGCCGTAAGTCAAGGCAAAGACGCACTTGCAAGCGTAGTAGTTAAGGTCGAATTTGACGAGCAAAATGCAGTTATAGGACACGGACTTGATATAGACACTATGATGGCAAGCGCAAAGGCTTATGTGGGCGCACTAAACAGCTACGTAAGAATTAAAAATTTAAACAGATAATACTTTTTCGGGTTAAGGTTATCTTAACCCGAATTTAAATTTGCTACCGATGATTTTAACTAATCTGCTATAATCCATACAAATTCACATAAGGAAAAACGATGAAAAAATTTGCATTTTTGTTAGCTATATTTTTGTCCGCGATTTTAAGTTTCGCTCAAGAAAAACCTCTTGATACAGACTGCAAAGCTCCTTGCGCAAATCATCTTGAGATGGTGCTTGTCCTTGATAAATCAGGCTCTATGAGTGGACTTGAGAGCGATACTATAGGCGGCTTTAACTCGATGATAGATAAACAAAGAGAACTTGGACTAAAAACTCATGTTACGACCATTTTATTTGATACGAATTTTAACATTATCCACGATAGAGTCGATATAAAAAAGATAGAAAAGCTAACAAATAAAGAGTATTTTGCAAGCGGCAACACGGCCTTGCTTGATGCGGTAGGAAATGCGATAAATAAGATTGAGCGCGTGAGCGACATATACGCAAGGGACAATAGAGTGCTTTTTGTGATCATCACCGACGGACAGGAGAACTCAAGCAAGGAATTTTCAAAATCTCAAATAAAGCAGATGATAACGGCAAAGCAGAGCAAATATGACTGGGAATTTATATTTTTAGGTGCAAACATCGATGCGGTTAGCGAGGCGGAGAGTATCGGCATCAAGGGCTCAAATGCCGTAAAATATCAAAATTCAAGCGACGGAGTAAGGAAGAATTTTGAAGCGGCGGCTGAATTTTCAAAAGATATAATGGATAATAAAAAAGAGAGCTCAAAATGGAAGGAAAAAGTTTTAGAAGATAAACAAAGATAAATTTATCGGTCCGTCTCGCTTGGATAGCAAGACGGGCTGTTTGAATTTATGATTTAAGCTATATCGGGCTTGAAATTTAGGATTTTATTTTAATTCGGTCGGTACGTGCAAACTTGCCGAGCTTTAGTATTAGTCAAATTTATCAGTCACACTGTAAAATCAGCCAGCCGTTTTCAAATTTCTTATCTTTTAAATTTTGCTTTGTAATCCACAGATAAATTTTGCCGTAATCACACCACATCATATCGGTTTCTTCGTTGCTGTCAATTTGCAAAAGCAACTTCCAATCAGGGATGTTTTTCTCAAGTTCAAATCTTTTAGGGCTTTCATACACTCTTTCGTCTCCGCAGTATAGCCCGTTTGTTACAAGTTCGCATTCTAACTCCATGCCATCTTGGATATTGTTTGAGTGTCCTAGAATTTTATTGCTGTTTTCTTCTTTGCCGTTTTTATCTTTTGGGTCATAACCCCACGGCATATCAATACAGTCGTAGAACAGATACAAGATGCTCGAATGTGGAAGTATCCACTCTTTATCTTAATCTATCGTAATCAATCCTGAAATCAAAAAATTTGCTTCGGAATTTATCGCTTTTTATAAGATTGTATTGGATGGCTGCAGCTTCGATATTGCCTACTTCTTGGTAAAGATAAGCAAGCGCAAGGCGACTATCTGATGAGTTTGGATCGGTTAGCTTTGAAAGCTCTAAAAGAGCTATTGCGTTTTGCGGATTATTCGAGCCAATCGCTGCGACCGCAGCCATAAAGAGCGTGCCTGCGTCATTTATCTTAAATTCGTCTATCAAGCGGTTGTATATGCCGTAGCTTTCCTTGAAATCATTTGTGAAAATATCGATATAAGCAAGAGTTTGAAGCAAATTTGTATCATCTTTGTTGCCGTTTAGGATTAAATTTTTAAGCTTCTCTCTTTCGTAATTTAAAAGCCCTGAAATTTGCAGCAGCTTTATGTATTGCTCTTTGATGATGTTTGCACCGTGATAAAACGCCGCTTCGTTTAGATTTTTGGTGTGGAAATGAATTTGTATCTGCTTGACGTACTCTTTGATATTTTTATCGTCAAATTTGGCGATAAAATTTAAGATATTTGCGATGACGTCATCAGGTAATTTTGATTTTAAAACCTCGCTTTTTGCTATAAATTCGTTATTTCTATTTGAAATTTTAGCGATTATTGCATCAAAGGCCAAATTTAAAGCGTTTTGCTCCTTATCTTCCTCAAGCCACCTTATGAGCGCATTTTGATTTCCGGTAACAAGTTCGGTTAGGGCTTTATATAAATTTACCTCTTTTATCTTGCTGTCGTGCTCTAAATTTTCGCTTATCTCTTGGAGCAACTTGGCGTTATTTTCGTTGTTTATATCGTTTGCTATCGCGCCAAAGACTCCTGCAAAGTGATTTGTAGGATCAAGATGATAGCTTGTGATGAAGTGCTTTGCCGCAAGCGAGAAGTTGCCAAGCTGAGCATAGCTTAAGGCGAGATTGTAATGCAGGACCGAATGCTCAGGGTATAGCGATATTAGCGTTGCAAAGTGCGCATTAGCATCTTTTAGCTTGTAGTTTAATGCGCTTGCGATAGCCTTTGAAAGCTCTAAATTTACTTTTGATATCGTCCCGCTGGCGCTTAGATAGCTACTTGCCGAGCTTGCATCATCAAGAAATAGGCTAACTCCGCCCTTTCTTATGTAGTTTATCGTTTGGCTCGCGTCAAAAACCTTATAAGGCGCGAAATAAAACAGCACTTCATACCGTCTTGTCTTGTCGAAAAATATATCGTTTCTAAAGTGCATTTGAGCCAAATTTACGTCAAAAAGTTCGGATTTTAAGATCGCTTTTATAGGGAATGTGTTTTCGATAAATAGCTTGTCCTTGGCAAAAACCGTCTTTAAGCCGTCCGCTCCTAAGGCATAATTGCCCGTTTTGATGTCGATAAGAGCTAGTATCGTGTCTATTTTATTTATTTCGTCGCTATTTTTAAGGGCCAAATTTAGCTTGCTTCTAGCCTTATCGTACTGAGCGTTTCTGGCATAAAGCATGCCAAGAGCCAAATTTGCGTCAAATTCTTTTTGATTTTCCAGCTTTTGTATCGCCTCTTCATCTTCTCCAAGATGTGTTAGAATTTTAGCGCTTAAGTAGTCGTATTTGTTTTTATAGTGACGCTCGGTAGGATAAGAAAGAGCGCGTAAGGCCTCGATATACTCTCCTTTGTAGTAGCGTATAAGGGCGTAATAGTAATTATAAAGAGGGGAGCCCGCTTCTTCTTGCAAGAACGAATTTGCTAGATCTATATAGTATTCAAAGCTTTTTGTGTTATTTAACTCAAGAGAACTTACGGCGGCATTTATAGCACTTACTGCGATATTTTCTTTGTTATTTATCGCTTTTTTAAAGGACTCTATGGCTTCTGTGAATTTCTCCTGTTTCATCTGCGAAACGCCTAAGTTGTAATTAGATAGCGATTCGTTATAGATGGCTACGTTTTCATAAATTTTAAGAGCCTCAAATTTATTGCCTTTTTCGTATAGTATATTTGCTTTTTGTATCATATCTTCAATCTTTGAAGCCCCGAATTTCTGCACTTCAAAACGATCTTCGATATCTCTTGCAAGCTGGCTTGGATCAAATTCGGGCTTTTTATCTCTAGTTGCAAAAAATAGTGTCGTTACTAGAGCGATTACAAGCAAAATGCCGATTGCACCAAATAAAAATAGCTTTTTCCTGCTCTTTTTTGGCGAGATATCTTCGCTTGGTGTTTCCTCGCTACTATCTTGCAGTTCATCAAGCGATATGAGGTTTTCTTCTTGGCTTGCGCCTTTTTGCTCATCGCTTGGGCTTTTAGGATCGGCCTCTTCTAGTATTACGACATTATCGTCAGCCACTACATATACCTTTTAAGAACTTCCGGAATTTCGATCGTGCCGTTGCTTTTTTGGTAGTTTTCCATGATGGCTATGAGTGTTCTACCTACGGCTAGGCTTGAGCCGTTAAGCGTGTGAACGAGTGTGTTTTTCTTACCGTCTTTAAAGCGAATTTTAGCTCTTCTTGCTTGGAAATCGCGAGTGTTTGAAACCGAGCTTATCTCTCGGTATCTATTTTGCCCAGGTAACCAAACTTCAAGGTCGATGGTTTTTGCCGCGCTAAAGCCAAGATCTCCGCTGCAAAGAAGCAAATGTCGGTGTGGCAAGCCAAGCGAAGTAAGCAGGTCGCTAGCACACGCTACCATGTCCTCAAATACTTTTTCGCTTTGATCAGGCGCGGTTATGCTTACAAGTTCTACCTTTTCAAACTGGTGTTGGCGTATCATGCCGCGCGTATCTTTGCCCGCAGAGCCCGCTTCTTGGCGAAAGCAAGCCGAGTAGCAAGTCATCTTTATAGGTAGGTTGCCGGCATCGATGATTTCGTCGTTATATAAATTTGTAACAGGAACTTCGCTGGTTGGGATTAGATAGAGATCTTCGTCGCGAATTTTATAAAGATCTTCTTCAAATTTTGGCAGCTGTCCTGTGCCGTAAAGTGTGCGAGAATTTACTAAAAACGGCACATTTACCAGCTCAAATCCGCGAGACATATTAAAATCAATCATATAATTAACAAGCGCTCTGCTAAGCTTTGCACCGTCTCCTTTGAGCACCGTAAAGCGGCTTCCCGCAAGCTTTGCCCCACGCTCGAAATCAAGCCAACCAAGCTTCTCGCCAAGCTCGTAGTGCTCCTTTGGCTCGAAGTCAAATTTGCGCGGCTCAAGCACTTTTTTAAGCTCGACATTATCATCCTCGTCTTTTCCAAAAGGCACATCGTCATCGGTGATATTTGGCACACCCGAAGCTATGCCGTCAAGCTTTTCGTCAAGCTCGCGAACTACTTTTTCAGCTTCGCTCATCGCGGCTTTGTTTAGATTTAGTTCCTCTTTAAGCGCGCTTACGTCTTCGCCGTTTCTTGCCTTTATACCAAGCTCCTTGCTTTTAGCGTTTTGGATAGCTTGAAGGCTTTCTAAATTTTGGCGTTTTGCTTTAAGTTCGTTAAAAGTCGCTAAAAGTTCGCTTAGAACCTCTTCTTTTATCTTTTTCCCTCGTAGTTTCGATACGAATTCATCGTAGTTTGTTTCAAGTAGTTTTAAATTTATCATTCTAATACCTATCTATAAATTCCCGTTGCTTCACGCACTCTTTCAATGAGCGGAAGCGCTACTTCGCGAGCCTTTTTTGCGCCCGCCAACAATATCTCATTCACCTCGTTTTCATGACTTAAGTAGTATTCGTATTTTTGCCTTGCTGAAGCAAAATACTCCCACACCAGTTCGTTTAGATACATTTTAAAGTGTCCATGCCCTTCACCGCCGCGCTCGTAACGCTCTTGCAGCGCTTTTTGTCCGCTTTGGTTTAAAAACAACTTTGCTATATTATATACATTGCAGGTTTGCCACTGCTTAGGGGCTTCAAGCGGTTCGGATGAGGTTGTTATAGAGCCTATTTGCTTTTTAAGCGCTTTTGCATCGCTAAAGATGTCTATTGTATTTCCGTAGCTCTTACTCATCTTAGCTCCGTCCGTTCCTGGAACGGTTGCAACGTTTTCATCGACTTTGCTCTCGGGTAGAGTAAAAATTTCTCCATGTTCGTTGTTAAATTTAATAGCTATGTCGCGAGCTATCTCAACGTGCTGAATTTGATCCTTGCCTACTGGAACGACATTTGCACTAAAAAGCAAAATATCGGCAGCCATAAGCACAGGATAGCTAAAAAGCCCGTGATTTGCGCTTATGCCTTTTGCTGTTTTGTCTTTGTAGCTGTGAGCGCGTTCAAGCAGTCCCATCGGAGTGTATTGGCTTAGCACCCAGTATAGCTCAAGCACCTCTTTTACGTCGCTTTGCACCCAAAACACGCTTTTGTTAGGATCAATACCAAGCGCAAGAAACGCACATGCCGCTTCAAAGGTATTTTGCTTAAGTCTGCTCGCCTCGCTAACCGAAGTCATGGCGTGGTAGTTTGCGATAAACATAAACATATCGCTACTATCTTGCGCATCAACCATTTGCTTTATCGAGGCGAAATAGTTGCCAAGATGCAGCTTGCCCGAGGGCTGAAGTCCCGTTAATACTCTCAAATTTCTATCCTTTTTGCCTGTCTTTAAATTTTTTAATAATCTCTTTTGCTATTTTTTCAGGGGTTTTACCTTCGACATCGATGGTGATATCGGCTTTTTTCTCGTAAATTTTCTTTCTTGTTTTAAATAGCTCTTTTGCTTTGTCTCTATCTTTTAAAAGCGGACGTTTAGCAAATTTCTTCTGGGCGTTTTGGCTATTTTCTATGCGTTTTATTATGCCCTCAAAGCTTGATTTAAGATATATAACAGTGCCGATTTTGTTTAAATTTTTAACGTTTACGAAGCCTCCACCGCCTGCTATCACGCAGTTTTGCACGTTAGCGGCTAAATTTTTAGCGACTAATCGCTCTTGCTTTCTAAAATACTCTTCGCCCTTTGTCTCAAAAATTTCGCGAATTTTTAAATTCTCGCTACTTTCGATAAGATCGTCCGTATCAAGCATGAGTCGCTTTAATTTTTTGCAAAGTTCCCTTGTGACCGTTCCTTTTCCAACACCCATGAAGCCGATTAAGACTAAGTTACTGCTCATCTTTTTCCTCGCTGCTTCTGTTTTTTGGTATGAGCACGACAGGAACGCCATTTAGATCAAATCTTTCGCGCAGTTTGTTTGTAAGATAGCGTTTATAGCTAAAGTGAAGCGCGCGCGGACGATTCATAATAAGAGCTATCTTAGGCGGCGCAAAGCCAAACTGCACGGCATAATAAATCCTAACACTCTTGCCTTTTTCACGCGGTATCGGGTGGATTTTGGTAGCTTCTTCGATGAGTTCGTTTAGTTTTGAGGTTTGAATTTTTTGAGTGAAATTTTTATAAACTTCAAAGATGAGCGAGTAAATTTTATGCACTCTCTTGCCGCCAAGCGCACTAACGCTGATTATTGGCGCGTATGTTAGAAATTTAAACTTATCTTTGATGATCTTTTTCATCTCGTCAAACTCTACTTCGCTTTTGTCCCATTTGTTTAGCACGATTATCACGCCGAGGTTAAATTTGCTCGCAAGCCCTGCGATACGCTCATCAAGCTCGGTCAGAGGCTCGCTAGAGTCAAGCACGAGTAGGGTGATATCGGTGTTTTCAAGCACACTTTCTGTTCTATTTAGCGCGTATCTTTCGATGCCTTCTATCTTGCCGCGCTTTCTGATGCCTGCGGTATCGACAAATTCTATTACTCTATCTTCATAAACGAATGTTTCATTTACGGGATCTATGGTAGTGCCTGCCACATCGCTCACTACGGCTCTTGCATCCTTAACCAAAGCGTTTAAAAGCGAGCTTTTGCCCACATTTACGCGACCTATAATTCCTACTTTTATATTTTTTGATTCAAAATTTTGCTCTTGGATAGTATCGCTAAATTCGCCCTCTTCATCGAAATTTTCTAAAAATTCGTCAAAATCATCATCCAAGTCGGGTCTGATCTCGTCTTTAAGGTGTTTATAAATCCAGTCGCTAAGCTCATCTACTCCCGCATTGTGAGTGACGGATATGCTAAAAATATCTTTTGCGCCGAAGCTATCAAATTCCCAAGCTCGCTGCTCGTCTTTTTTGCTATCTACTTTATTTACGACAAGCGCGGTCGGCAAATTTAGCTTTAAAAGCGCATAAAACATAGCCTTATCTTCATCATCAGGGAAATTTTTGCCGTCCACCATGTAGATAATCGCGTCTGAATTCTGCGCCTCTTTGAGGGTTTTTTCTTTAACGTTTCTAAAAAGCTCGCTACTGTCATCAAGCCCGCCGCTATCTATCAAAATACACCTTTTATCATCTATCGTGATCTGGGCTTTGTTCGTGTCGCGAGTGGTTCCGCTTACGTCTGAAGTGATAGCTATGCGCCTTTTTGCCAAGCGATTAAAAAGCGAACTTTTACCTACATTTGGCTTTCCGACAAGTATGATTTTTTGCACTTTATATTCCTTTAAATTTTGCTATTATACAAATTTTTAACTTACAATGTTTATAAATTAAGCCGTTTTGCACTACAATACGCTCAAATTTCAAAGAAGGTTAATAGTTGTTACATAAATTTTTAATGAGGCATTTGGGCACTTATTATATGATTATCGCTTGTATGCTTTTTGCGATAACGGGAGCTCTTGCAAAAGTAATAAGTGCCGATATGCCGTCTATCGAAGTTGTCTTTTTTAGAAATTTGATCGGTCTTGTGATGATCGTTTATTCGCTTTATAAAAAGCCTGCTCATCAAAAGGGCGGACATCCGTATCTGCTCATATTTAGAGGAGTTATCGGCACGCTTGCGCTCTTTGCGTTTTTTTATAACATCGCTCATATAAATTTAGGCGCGGCATTTACATTTTCTAAAACAAGCCCGATATTTACGGCACTGCTTGCCGCGATGTTTATGGGTGAGAAGCTAAGCTCGCGCGGATGGATGGCGATATTTATCGGTTTTGGCGGGATTTTGCTTATCATACAGCCTGAGCTTGGTATCTCAAAGACCGATTGGCTTGGAATTTGGAGCGGAGTAGGGGCTGCGATGGCGTATACGAGCGTTAGAGAGCTTAAAAAGAGCTATGATACTCGCGTTATAGTCTTTTCTTTTATGGGGTTTGGCACGGCTCTTCCGATCGTTTTTATGGGTTTGGCGGAATTTATTCAGATAGATGGCTTTGAATTTTTGTTTTCCAAATTTGTCCTGCCTGATACTAAAAATATCTTTTTGATCCTTTTAATGGGCGTTGCGGGGCTTTACTTTCAGATGTATCTTACTAAAGCTTATGCGGCAAGTAAAAAGGCCGGTACGGTTGCGGCTGTAAGCTACGCCGACGTAATCTTTACCATTATCATCGGGTATTTTATGGGGGACGGACTGCCAAACACTGTTGCATTTTTGGGTATAATTCTAGTAATTCTTAGCGGAATTATAGTGGTAAAGGAGAAATAATGATACTAATCGCAGGGCCTTGCGTCATCGAGAGCGAAGAGCTTGTGTTTGACGTGGCAAAAAGGCTTGTGAAATTTAATGAAGATAATAGGGTAGAGTTTTATTTTAAGTCAAGTTTTGATAAGGCAAATCGCACTAGTATAAATAGCTTTCGCGGTCCCGGGCTTGAAAAGGGTTGTGAAATTTTAGCTCGCGTGAAAAAGGAATTCGGCTTTAAAATTTTAACGGACATTCACGAGAGCTATCAAGCTAAGCCTGTGGCTGAGGTTGCGGATGTGCTTCAAATTCCTGCATTTTTATGCCGTCAGACAGACTTGCTTGTGGCTGCGGCTAAGACAAATTCGGTCGTAAATATCAAAAAAGGGCAGTTTTTAGCAGCAAGCGCGATGAAGCATTCGGTTAAAAAAGTGCTTGAAACTCGCGGTGTAGATAGCGACGGATATGAAATAGCTAAACAAAACGGAATTTGGTTAACTGAGCGCGGAAGCACTTTTGGATATGGAAATTTGGTCGTTGATATGAGAAATTTGGTTTTAATGAGAGAATTTGCACCTGTGATATTTGACGCTACGCATAGCGTTCAGATGCCTTCGGCTCTTGGTGAAAAGAGTGGCGGAGATGCAAGATTTGTGCCGTATCTTGCAAGAGCGGCGGCAAGTGTGGGTGTGGACGGGTTTTTTTATGAGACGCATATAAATCCGTGCGAAGCGATGTGTGATGGACCAAATATGTTAAATTTAGACGAGCTGGATAGAGTTGTAGAGCAGACTTTAAAAATACAAGAAATTTTAAGGGGATAATTATGAACATAATCGAAGGAAATTTAAAACTAAGCGGAAAAGAAAAAATCGCAATTATCAATGCAAGGTTTAACCACATCATCACTGATAGGCTTGTCGAAGGAGCTAGGGATGCATTTTTGCGACACGGCGGAGATGAGAAAAATTTAAGCCTTATTTTAGTTCCGGGAGCATTTGAAATCCCTATGGCTCTTGAAAAGGCACTTGAGAGCGGCAAATGGGACGCGATATGCTGCGTTGGAGCGGTTATTAGAGGCTCAACCCCTCATTTTGACTATGTTTCGGCTGAAACCACAAAAGGCATCGCAAACGTAACTCTTAAATACGGCAAGCCCGTAACATTTGGCGTGCTAACGGTAGATAGTATCGAGCAGGCCATTGAGCGAGCGGGCAGTAAAGCCGGAAATAAGGGATTTGAAGCGATGAGTGGAGCGATAGAGCTACTAAATCTATACAAAAACATAAAGGCTTAAAATGGCAACTCGTCATCAGGTTAGACAAGCCGTAATATCGCTTCTTTACGCTCAGGAGATGGGTAGCGAGATGAGTGAATTTAAGGATGAATTTTTAGAGGAAAAAAAGATAAGAAATGAGCAAAGAAATTTCACGACTTCGCTTTATGACGGCGTAAATGAGAATTTGACCGCTCTTGATGAGTTGCTTAACTCCCACTTAAAAGAGTATAAAATCCACGAAATCGGCGTTGTAGAAAGAGCGATACTCCGTCTTGGCGCTTACGAGATGAAATTTACGGACACCGATAAAGCGGTCGTGATAAACGAGGCGATAGAGCTTGCCAAAGAGCTTGGCAGCGACTCTGCGCCAAAATTCATAAACGGCGTGCTTGATGCGGTAAGGAGTGATATATGAAACTTTGCGTAGCGCTTGATATGGCGACGATAGAGCAAAATTTAGCTTTGGCCAGAGAGCTAAAAGGACTTGATGTATGGCTTAAAGTGGGGCTTAGAAGCTATTTAAGAGACGGAGCTAAGATAATTGACGATATAAAAAAGATTGATGATTTTAAAATTTTCTTAGATCTTAAGCTGCATGATATACCAAACACTATGGCTGATGCCGCAGAAGTGATAGCAAGCTTGCCTGTTGATATGATAAACGTGCACGCAAGTGCAGGTAAAAGGGCGATGAGCGAGGTTATGAACCGCTTGAATGCGCTTAAAACTCGCCCGATAGTTTTAGCCGTGTCCGCACTTACAAGCTTTAGCGATAATTCGTTTAGGATTGTTTATAATGACAGCATTAAGGATTTTGTGCTCAAATTTTGCGTGAGTGCTTATGAGGCTGGGCTTGACGGTATGGTTTGTTCTGTTTTTGAAAGCAATATGATAAAAGACGCAACATCGCGATTTTTTCTGACGTTAACGCCGGGAATTCGTCCGTTTAACGAAGAGGTAAACGATCAAAATAGAGTTGCCGATCTTGAAGTTGCAAAGCAAGAAAATAGCGACTTTATCGTTGTTGGAAGACCAATTTATGAAGATGACAATCCTCGCGAAATTTGTGAAAGAATTCTTGCCGAGATAGAGATACCTCGTGAGTCGGTTTAAGGATATTCCTTATGTTGGAGCTGCTACCGAGGCTGATCTTATAGCACTTGGGTATACCGACATCGCTTCACTAAAGGGTGCAAATGCAGAGGATATGTATGAGCGCACTAAAGCTCTTGGACGAGGAAGCGATAGGTGTATACTTTATGTTTATCGTATGATATGTTACTACGCAAATACGCCAAATCCTGATAAGAGCAAGCTTAAATGGTGGCTTTGGAAGGATTGAGCGGTTTTATTGTTTGGTTTTAGACTTTTGGATTTGTTGGAAATTTTAGCTTGAGTTTAAAATTTAAACGTTTTTAAATTGGCGTATTTGTCAAATTTTAAGTGTTTTATAAAGATAAATAAGTAAAATAACTCTTTTTATTCAGATGGACAGATGGGTGAGCGGCTGAAACCACACCCCTGCTAAGGGTGCAAGTCTTAATCGGGCTTCGAGGGTTCAAATCCCTCTCTGTCCGCCAGAGTGCATCTATATTTATTCACAAACTTCCTAAAAATCGTTATTTGAAAGATTTTTTACTTATAAAATTATGTAATAAATTTTGTGCATATTTTTATTTGTTACAGAAAATCAAAGCTTTTGTTGCAGAAAAAGGAGTACTGTAATGACTCATAAACTGATAACAAAAATCAAAAATAGACCTAATTTATACTATTTTGATACGGCTATTAATAATGGTAAAAAAATTACTGTTAAATACTGTCTTTTTACAGAGGATGAGTATTTGGCTATGATACTAGCTAAAAAAATCAAAGATGAGGTGAATAAAAGACTTTTGTCAGTCTTGGATAATTATAGGGATGTAAAATACTTTAACAAAGTAAGTTTTAAAGCTATTATAAAAAACAGCATAAAAGAACAGCAAAGTACTTGCATTAAATTAAAGAAAAATAAAGAATATTTGAAAGCTAGTGAGTATAGAGAAATTTTTGAAAATATATTAAAAGGTTTCTATGTCTCATGCAATAATAAACAAAATTTAAATAAAGACAATATAGATCAGTCTATTGTATATAATAAATTATATACAATAGACCAAAAACAAAACTACTCATACAAAGAAATAGCCACAAGATATACCAGAACTGAGTGTGAAAAATTAAAGAGTGGGAGTCGTACTAAAAGATATTATATTAAAACAGGTGCTTTATTGGATTTGTTTTTCGATTCAAAATCCATTTCGGAAATAGCATATAAAGACTGTGAAGACTTTCAGTTGTATTTAGCTAATAGCCGAAAGCTTAATAAAAAGACTGTAAATAATTACACCTGTTATTCTTCTAGAATATTTGATTACGCCATTAAGATGGATTTGATTGCATCAAATCCGTTTAAGCTGCTTACTCCCTTTAAGATTTCAAAAGAAGAACGATCCCCTAAAGATAATTTTACTATGCAAGAACTGAAGCTTATAATGAATACTGATAGACAGGATTTAAAAGACTATATGATGTTTGCGCTACATACAGGGCTTAGAATTAGTGAAATATGGGATCTTGATGCTAGCAGCGTAGAATCAAAAGACAATATTAAATATATAAAAGTAAAAACCGCAAAACAAAAAGGTGGAGTAATAAAATATAGAGAAATTCCTTTACATAAAAATATAGAATATCTATCAAGCATGAATTGGCTAGAAGAGATTAAGTTTGGTAAAAATGGTTGTGATTATTTTGGAAAGAGGCCCAATAGGCATATTCATGATCTATTGCCTAATTCAAATGTGAGTTTTCATAGGCTTCGTGGAAATTTTGCAAAATGTATTAAGGACTACTGCTTGGAGAATGGCATTTCCGACTTAACATTAACCCTTCTAGGCCATAGTACAGATTTATCTACGTTTGTATATGCAAAAGAGATATCTTTAGTGGCCAAAGTAAAGGCGATGAATGGATTAAATGCGTTTAAATCGTTATTTTGATAATAAAAATATCCACAAAACACAATATCTCATTTTCCTTGAAAGATAAATCATTATATATTATAATTTATTAATTCATAAAATCACTAAATAAGGGAAAACTATGTCTGTAAAAATACCTACCAAAAGTACTCTTCAGGCAAATCCAGAAACTGATTATGGTGAGATGTCCAATTTATTTAACAATAATCATAAAAAAATGGAGCGTGAGCTCAATAGGCTTATAAAGAGAATTTAAAAGGGTCAAAAGTCCTAAAAAGAAAGAATTGTATGATCAAAAAATTTATGACACTGTAAAACTTATGTGTGAATATACATCAAAATCTTATTCTGAATATTTAAAGGAAAAGTATAGCTTCATAACTAAAGATGATCTAGTAATCATCCTTGGAGATAGCTGCGATAGAGGCAAAGACTCAATAGGGCTATATATAAGATATACCGAGATGATAAAAGATGGATATAGTATAAAACATATAATGGGCAATCATGAGTATATGTTTTTAAATCACTATCTTTTACGAGGAAGTATTACTATGCAGTGGGGGAAATAACGGAGGATATGAGACGGTTAAATCAATAGAATATAGAAATTTAACTATCAAAGATCTAAAATGGTTAATAAGCTACATAAAAACAATGCCTCATATGATAAGCTCAAAGAGCTATATATTCGTTCATGCTTCTTATAACCCTAGCTTAGATGAAATAAAACAAGATCCCGAATGTCTAATGTGGAATAGAAGTCCTTTTTGGATAATGAATAATACAGGCAAAGAGATATACTACGGACATACTCCAAACAGAGACAATAAGATAAAGATAAGAGAGAATGGCTGCTACGGCATGGATGTAGGAGCCGTGTTCTTTGATAAGTTATCGATAATGGAGATAAAGAGTAAGGAGGTGTTTGGGGTTGGGTGAAGTATGATACAAAAACTATATAAAGCCATATTGTCAACAAAATAAAAGGTGCTTGTGACTCTTAAAAGACATCAAAACTTTTATACTAAGACGCTAGAAGAAATTTTAGTTAAACCTTAGCCTGCAAGCCTCAAATAAGATATAATACAAAAATTACAAAAAGGAACACTCTATGAATATAAAAAGCATTTTTGGTAAAATTTTTAAAGGCGAACAGGGTGAAGTTGATGTATTTGAGGCTATTAGTAAAATTTTAAATAATGATGGCGGAGAAAACTACTATCTCATTCCTAAAGCAACTATTGATGATGCTGCAGGAGGTTCTAAAGAGATAGATCTTTTATTGCTTCACCCGGTGCTTGGTATTTATGTCATAGAAGTTAAGAATTGGTCTAGTCTAAATATGCTAGATGATAAAAATGATCCATATGAGCAGGTTAAAATCTATCATAAAATGCTACTTGCAAAGATAGACAAAATTCTTGGTAAAATTCCAATCAATATCGAATACAGGGTTATATTTCCATCTATTGAGAGAAAAGATGCCGGTGATTTTTATAAAACAAATCCAAACTATGCAAATTTCAAAAATCATACTTTCTTTAAAGACGATTTAGCAGATAAAGAGATATTTGCTAAATTTTTTAACTCATCGGTTAATATCCTACCTAATAAAAAAGAGTTTCTAAAAATTTCAGAGCTTTTGGTCTCTCAAAGTAAAATCAAACAAAACAAAGTAATCCCTATTATTACTAAAGATGAGATAATGTTTTTTGACCATAAGCAACTAAGCATCATGAATGGCTATACAGGTGGATTTCGCATCATAAGAGGAGTTGCTGGAACAGGCAAGACAATGATACTTGCAAATTTCGTAGCCAATAGGATAGAAAGAGATGAGAGTGAGAAATTCTTGATACTTTGTTTCAATAAGAATCTTGCCGAGAGTATTAAATCAAGCTTTGGGGAGAGATTTTCAAAGAGCAATATAGCTATTTATCCTATCGTATCGCTTTTAACGAGGATAGGATTTGATAAAGCTAAAGTCGGGATAACCGATACTACAAGTCTTGATGAGACATATAAGATCTATGAAAGCGATGAAGCTCTCAGTGAATTTAGAACTAAATTCAAAGCGCACCTTGCAAAGCATCCGATTGATTATGTTTTATGCGATGAGACTCAAGATATGCCCGCCGGCTTTATGCGTATCATATATGAAGAGATAAATGATTCGATATTTTTTATAGACGAGGCGCAAAAATTCTACTCTTATACTATGAATAGCATAGCAGATATTTTTCATCATCCAAAATTTCAACGTCTAGATATGAGAGGTAGAGTTAAAAATTTAAAAAATGTCTACCGAACTCCTTCAAATATAGCTAAATGCGCTTTTGAAATTTTAGGACTAGATGCTGCAATAAATAGTTACTATAAAAATAGCTACTATCTAAACAATAACTTTTTAACGGATATAGACTGCGTTCTTCAAAGCGGAACTATAAAGTTAGCAGATGTCGATGAGTTTAATCATTTAAGAAGCTTTTTAAAAACTTTGCCAAACGATGAAACTAGTGTGGTATTAAGTAATAGTAAAAAATCTGTAGAGGCTATAAAGACAAGCGTAGTTCCAAATAACAAAAATATAGATGTGATGACTATGTAATCAATCAAAGGACTAGAAGCTCAAAATATTATCATACACAACTTCTTGCCTTTTATAAAAATGACCTTTGAAAACGACAAAAAGCTATTTTATAGAAAGATTTACGTATTGCTCACCAGAAGCAAGGAAAATTTATACATATCTTTGCCTGATAAAATTGATGAAAACTTGCCTAAAGAGATAAAAGAGGTAATATCTATAATAAAAGAGCACGCTTGCAAAATAGAAGAGCGAAACCAAGAGGTATCCAGCAGTAAATTTTGCTCGAAGATCAAGCTTGCATCTATAAAGCCTGTGTTAAGGGATGTAAAAGATGGAGCAGAACTTGTTGTGGCTGGTTCACAGCTATTTGCTATAATTGCCGGGTTGTTTGGGTAGGTAATGCAGTATTATTAATGATATTTTGCTTTATAATAAATAAAGTATTGTGGAAATAAGTTTTGGCTTTTAATATTAAATTTTAAAAATGCTATTTAATTATTAAAAAGAATTGTTTCTGCAGTCAAAATTATCTACACCAACTCCACCAATATAATTTCATCACCATTAAGCTTCTTTAGTTCATCGGTAAATCCGCTTTTGCTAAATATAAAAAAATGCTTTATTGGCAAATTTGAATCTACCTTTTTAGATTTTTCTTGTAAGTCTTTTAATACGTCTATACCTACTTTTTTATTAGAGTATTTACATTCTGCTACTATTAAGTAGTCTTGTGCTATGCCTACGGCATCTATTTCAGTATCTTTATCCCACCATCTACCACATTTAATAAGATTATAGTTGCCCAGTAGATATTTTATGGACAGTTTTTCATATATAGGCGATATAAAGCTATTAAAGTTTTCTTTTAATATACTTAAAACATAGTTAGTATTACCTATTTCTAGCTGGCTCTTGTAAGGTAGTACATAGCTAAACCAGAATCTAAAAAAATTATCTTTGATAAAGTAAAGCCCTTTTTTGCTCTTTAGCGGATTGCTCTCGGTTATCGGAACATCTTTATATATGATATCAAGCTCCATGAGCTTTGATATAAAAGAGGTGATGTTTTGAACATTCTTATTTAGCTTGCCGGCTATATTTCCTATCTTATGTTCTCCGTTCGCTATAGCTTCAAGTATAGAAAAGTAGGTGATTGGTTCGTTTACCTCATTTTGCAAGATGAATTGAGGTTCGTTGTATAAATATCCATTCGGATTTAATATATTTGTCTCTATACTTTTAAATATATTACCGCTATCTCTAAACATCTCTAGGTATTTAGGTACTCCATAAAGCACACTATAAAGCTCTATTAGCTCCTCTTTTGACTTATTATTAAAAAATTCTTTTAGATAATCAAACTCTATAGCCTCAAGTTTTATATCGCTTGTTCTTCTGCCATACAAAGGAGAATTGTAAGATAGAGTTTGCTCGTACATCATCGATATTATAGAGCCGCAAAGTATTAGGTGGATACTTTTATCTTTTAGTAGCTCATCTATTATGTATTGGAATTGTGATGGTATAGAGCTATCTATTTTGCTAAGATATTGAAATTCATCTATGATTATTATTAGTTTTTTATCAAATTTTTTGCTTGAGAGATATTTAAATAGCTGCTTTATATCAGTTAGCTCTAAGCTCTTTAAAAGACTATCTTGTAAAAACTCCGCCACTATATCTTTAAATCTATTTAAAACTACATTAAAGTTTTCAAGAGTAGCCAAAAAGTATATAGAGGGTTTATCTTTTATATACTCTTTTAAAAGCGTTGTTTTGCCGATTCTTATTCTGCCGTATAGCACTGTAAAAGAGAATTTGGAACTATAATACTCATCATTTAGTAGCTTAAGCTCTTTAACTCTATTGGCAAACATACTAATCCTTAAAATATCGTTTTTAGATTATAATAATATCAAAACTAATTTAGATATATGCTTAAATTTGCCTTGATTTAGATAGTTGCATGTTGTATAATTTTTGAATATAACAAAAAGGATTTGAATTTTGAGGATTGAGCTTAAAGATATATCTGAAATTAAAATCGGGCTAATGACTGAACGCAAAAAAGGTGTTAGTTATTAAAAGGGATGTTTAATATCAAGAATAGGATTCTTAAAAAGCTTTAATTTTGCACGCAAAACATATCTTTAGCGATGGATAGCTAAAATAAAAATGAGTTGTTACAAGGAAAGTTGGAAATAGTTCTTGTACAAAAAAGATATATTGAGACAAATAAAAGATATTTTAAACTCATAAAACTTACTAAATGCCACATGTCTTTAGTTATAAGCTATTTAAGTCAATATATGCGATAAAATTTAACGAATACTTTGAAGCCTAAAAGGATAAAAATGAAAACAAACGAACAAATAATTAAAAAGCTAAAAGAGGTAATTATAAAAAATCCTACTGTTAGATTAGTATTTATCAGGTTAAAAGACAAATGAGATACTTTGATATAAATGAAACCATAGAGCTTCATGATATCATAATGAGCGAAATAGGCGGCAAGCGTGGATTTAACGAGAGTCAAATTTCGCTTCTTGACTCTGTGCTCTCCTCTATACAAAATGATAATTACTACCCTAGCTTTATAGACAAACTAACACATCTTATCTTTTCTTGTGTTAAATTTCATCCATTCCTAGATGGCAATAAAAGAGGTGCTATATTTTTAGCAATATTTTTTATGGAACTAAACGACAAGACCGATATATATGAAGAGTTTACAACTCTCATGGAGGATGTGGTAGTGGAAGTGGCTGCTGGAAGTATAAGCAAAGATGAACTTAGACGAATAATAGGTGAGTTTATAAAGCCATTAACGTGAGAGCTTTTTGTATTGTTGAGATACCTGCTGTTGCTGTGTAGAAACTATCCTTATCTTGAATCTTGACATAATCAGACATATCTCAAATCTATCATATAAAGCCTCAAGTCCTTGTCTTTTTTGTGGCAGTTTATTAGTGGGTGCTAGAGAAATACTTTCCTCTTTTTCAACTAAGTCCTTATTTAGGACTTTTAGAAGTGATAAAAATCTCTCTTTGTTATTCATTTTGCCATCCTTTTTTAAAATTTAGAGCCATTTTATCTCTATAAATAGACAAAATTTTGTCTTAATTTATTTTTTTTTAAAATGATAAAATAACAACAAAAAAAGGATAAAAAATGAATTATGAAAAGTTATTTTTAGATATGCGCTTAAAATACAAACTGGAAAAAGAGAAAGCAGACCAGCAAAAATCAAGAGGCAAACATGACTACAATATATTTACGACATTTTTTAAAGCTTATGACGAAGTGAGGCTGCATTCAAGGTTTATCGCTTCAATGCTAGATCCGAGCGGCGATCATTACAAGGGTAGCTTGTTTCTTGATATTTTTGTAGATGTTTGTGGCATTGCGGATTTTGGGCTTGATGCTACAAGTGCTACGGTATGGACTGAGGATAGTCACATAGATATACATATATTTGATAATCAAAAGCATATAATCATAGAAAATAAGGTCTATGCAAAGGATCAAGATAGGCAGATACAAAGATATGTTAATACCTTGCTAGAAGATAAAGGCATAAAACATGAAAATATTTATGTGCTTTATCTTCATCCTGATGACAAAACGCCTAGCGAGTATAGTTTAGGGGATTATGAGTATGATAAAGATAAAGAAGTGCTTAAAAATAAACACAACAATGAGATAAAGATAAAGCCGATTAGCTATGACAAAGAGATAAGAGAGTGGGTGCAAAAATGCAAACAGGAGGTAGCAAATTTATCTGACTTGAGTTCATTTTTTTCACAATACGAAAGCGTAATAGATATGATATACGGAAAATACGAAAGGGTCGATAAGATGAGTAATGATAGCTTAAAAGAAGTGTTTAAATCAAACTATAAAGAAGTAAAAAACATATTTGAAAACTATAATAAAACAAGAGAAGAAATTATGAAAAATTTTTTTAATGAGGTTCATAGTTACTTAGAAAACAACCTTAAGGAAAATAAAGATTATGAGATTAAAACATGGGACAGACATATAGCCCTCAGGATAAAAAGCGAAAAGTGGACATATTTTGATTTTGTTATAGAATTTCAAAAACCTGGAAACTGGTTAATGCCGTTTATGGGGTTCAAAAGAACAAATAATGAAATAAATGCAGCCGAGTATAAAATTCAAGGTAAATTACTGAGTGAATTGCAAAAAGAATATGAAAATCAAACTGAATGGTTTGTGGCTTATAAACAATTACAAGATGATGTATGCGAAGCTATAGTACAAGGGTTGAATTCTGAAAAACTTGCACAAGATATAGCCGAGATTGTTCAGAGGGTAGAGGCAATATCAGAAAATAAATTCTGAAAATAGGATATAAAATTTCCAGACTAGATGGTTATAATTTCTTAAATTTTAAAAAGGAGAAAATATGGCCGTTGCCCTGCAAACTACAGAGGAGTATATATTAAAGAGTGGAAAAGATTTTTGATTCTGAGTAGGTTTTTATAAAAGAAAGAGAATATAAAGTTTATCCAAAAAGGAGATATAGAAGGTAATAAAGATGAAGGGTGTAACGCTAACTATGCCGTCTTTATTTTCTTTGATAATATCCGATACCCCTGCAATAATCTCACTTATGCCTTGTGTAACTCCCGCCGTTTGGTTTATTTCATTCGTAAGTAAAGTTATCTCGGTTCTTAAATCCGTTACGGCCTTGCCGACCGTAAGCGGCATATTTTTAAAATCTGCACTTATCTTGTCGTTCATCTTGTCAAAAGCATTTGCTAATGCTTCGGCTGTTAATTTGCCCTGACTGCCTAGCTCTCTTAATTTACCGATAGGAACGTTTAACCCCTCTGCAAGATAACGAAGCAATGTAGGCGAAGCTTCCGCTATTGCGTTAAACTCCTCGCCCCTTAAAACACCGCTACCCATAGCCTGACCGAACTGTTTAATCGCCGATGCACTTTCTTCCGCACTCGCTCCGCCTAGTTGTAAAGCCTTAGTAAAGCTTGATGTGATTTTGTTTATCTCTTGAGTGCTTTTGCCTACACCTTTTAAAGCAGGGGCTAGTTTTACGTATAAGTTTGTAACGTCTTTAATAGATGAGTGCGTATCTCTTGCGATCTTATGCATCTCTTTTTGCTGTCTTGTAAATTCACCCATAGACGAAGTAGTCATGTTAAGGCGTTAATTTAAAAGGCTCATTTCATCGGCTGTTTTTATGAATTCACGCACGACCAAAGAGCTTGCAACTCCTGCGATTACCGTATTTAGACTTTTAAAAGAGTTGGCTAGTTGTTGCGCGCTAGTCTCCGCTTTATGTGCTTTTTGACCTAATTTATCTAGTCCTTGCTGTGCGGTTTCTAGCCCTGATAAGGCACATTATGTCTTGAACCTCCCGTAATTAGATACCCGCTATTTCTTAGCCACTCAAAAAAGGTTGTTTTGCCCAATCTTAACCCCCTCACTATCGCTTAGGAGCTTTGCATAATTGCCGATTAATACACCGTCTATACTAGCCTCAACGCTTTTAGCAAAGCTTACGTAAGGCAAATTTATAATCTCTCTTTGTTCTAGCTCTTTACGTTTAGCGCGTTCGGCTTTTAAATCCGTAGCTAGTTTTATGATCGTGTCAGGGTCACTTAATACTTCATCTATTTTTTGTGGGGTTAAATATCCGCCGTGTTTTCTTATGGCTGGTAGGACTTCGCTAAATACCCACTCTTGAAACACTCCTGCTTCTGGTTTTCGACTTTGGAATATTAAACGATATAGATTTGGTTCGTTTATAAAATCTGCCTGCTGGGTTCTGCCTAAACTATCTATGACGTCAGTAGTAATGACGCCATCTTGATTAAGCCTAGTTTTAACTTGTCGTGAGTTATCAAGCTCTAAGATTTTGCACACATCAACTAGACAAAAAAGCGGTTCGTTATTTTCATTAACCGCAACTCTGATCTCAAAATCTGCATTTTTAAAGATTTCTAAATTCATCTTTCACCTCTTATATTAAATTTCTTAAACAAGCCTGCCTGTAAGAAAGGTGAGAATTGGCAGGCTTGTTTAAGAAATCCATATTCACTCTCTTGCGCTTTGCGCTCTCTTTGAGAAAAGCTCCTTTTGTAAAATAGAAGTCCTCACAAAAATTCACTAAAAGGAGCCGTTACAATGAATTTGACATTCATGTAAGCCCTTTGGTAGTAGAATTTAAAAACGACCAAGTTAAGAAATTCAACTTAAAGGACTTACATGACCGACAAAGAAATAGCTTTAGAGCTAACCAAAATTGTTATAGCCCACACAAATTTAAAAACCTACACTGAAAGCACCTACGACCCAGAAACAGGTGAGGCTAATTCAACGCCTATTAGTAAAACAGATGTCGCAAAAGAGGCTGCGACAATCTATAACACTATTTTTCAGGAGATAACCCAAAACAATTAATTCTTCTCTTTTGTAGTCGCTCATCGTAGTCAAATCTGCCTATAATGAGCCTAACCATCTTAATTTGGTCGTCACCCTTAAGTGCTCTTAGTTTCTTGGATATTTTGATAAATGTTTTATCAAAATGCCTAATTCTCTCTTTGGCTTCTAATTCTTTTAATTTTTCCTCGTTCATCTACTCTCCTTTGAGTTTTTGCATATTTGCAACCGCTTCTAATATCTTTGCCATAGTCGATGTTTCTAAATTCATCTTCACTAATGCCGTCAAAATATCAATGCCCATACGCACTACTTCACTATCGTTTTTAAAGCCTTTTTTGTTTTGAATATAAACAATGTTTGCGATGTTTTCATTTGACAACTTGAATGATTTGCTTATGTCATACTTCGGTGTTATCATTGTGTTTCTCTCGTAATATTTTTATAGCTCCGAAACGTTCGCTATTATCTTTCATGAAAGAGTAAAAAGCTCGTCGTCATCCCATATATCAGGGTTGATGTCGAACTTCTTGTGAAGTTGATTGGCATGCGGTCTGCTCGGCTTACTATCACGAGTAAACCAGCCAGAGACTGCACCTTGTGTTATGTTTAGCTCTTTAGCTATTTGGTTTTGAGTTATTTTTTCTGTTTTCATAGGAGCAATATTAGCAATTCCTATTTTAAGATAAGCTTAATCTAATAGGCATTACTAATATTTAGTTTGTTAAAATATTAAAATATAAGGAGTGATAATAAAATGGAATTGTCAGAAGTAATTAAAAAAGCCAGACTAAAAAAGGGGTTAACGCAAAAAGAATTAGCAGACAGAATGGGGTTAACACAAGGAACTATCGGGCAATATGAAACAAAAAAAGGCGAGATAGGTAAAGATGGCAAAGAAAAAAAGACGGCATCCCCATCTTTGGACAAAATACCAGAAATGGCTGAAATACTAGAAATTGATGTAACTGATTTTTTCCCATCGCACCCTAGTATAAAAAAACAAATAGTAAAAAAAGAGCTTAAAAACAATTTTGAAAAATATGCAGAATACATACCGGACGGAAAAAATATTAAAGAAATTGCTTTTCTTTCTAAGTCCGAAATGCGTATCGATGCGGGGGCAGAGGGTGTTTTTGATTTAACTCTATTTGAGAGCGAAGAAAGAAGAGTGGCTGTAGATAGAGCTGTTTTAAAAGGCTTAAACCCTGCAAATTTGAAGCTTTTTGAGGTTGTAGGCGACAGTATGCAGCCAGAATACCACGAGGGCGATTTAGCGATCGTAGATATGGCAAACGGCAGAGACAACTTTACCAAAATAGCAGGAATTTATATCGTTAGAGTAGTCGATGTCGTTTATGTAAAAAGAGTTGAATTTCTACCTGAAAATAAAATCAAGTTAATAAGCCTAAACCCGATATACGGCGAAATTTATCCACATCAGCACGGATATGATTGTGAAATATTAGGCAAAGTTTGTGGCAAAATTCATTACGAAATACAAAAAGGGCTAACTTTTGACGATAACGGGATTAGCTAGCTACTCCATAAACTCAAAGAGGTTTTAGGGAATTAGAGTGTTAGAGTATTAAAAGAGGATAAGCTTTTAACGAAAAGCAAGGATTGATTAAGAATGATAGAGAGATTAACAATAAAAGATGTGTTAGAAAATGCAGACTATGGGGCAACTGCACCGGTATGGATACGAGCAAGCAACAACAAAACGTATCTTTTAAAATTTAGGCACGAAAAGGACGCAGAAAAAGACATATCGAATTTTAACGAATTTCTGGCTTTTATGCTAATGAAAGAGCTTGGGCTTAAAATTTATAAATATAACATAGCTTTTATCGACATTAACGAGCAATCCTTGCAATTATTTCACAATAAAGTTTCTGCTGAAAGCTTAATCAACGCTCATAACTCCATAGGAACAAATATCGGTATATTAAAAATTGAAAATTCACAAAAATTTAAACCGTCAGATATTGACAATATGCCAAAAAGTTTAATTAAACGCATAGCTAATATCGACAACATTATGATGAATTCCGACCGAACCGCAGACAACCCAAATATGCTTTATGACCCAAAAAACAAGTCATATTCGCCGATAGACTTCGGGCTGTCTTTACTTAGCCATAGGGTATATGACGCTATCAAAAACGGCGATGTCTTAAATGAGCGGTATTTGAATTGGACTGTAGGGGATGCAACCAAAGATAGACATTATTTGTTTAAAAACCAGAATAAATTGAATTTTAATCGAAAATACAATAGCATAATTCAAACATTGGATAACATAATAGAACAATGCCCGCAAGAGTGGGAAGTGTTGAAGTATGTTGATGTAATAAAAGATATTGTGGCTTGGCGTATAGTAAATAACACTTTTGGCAATGCGTGCCCTTGCTATGATTTTTAGGAGTGATGATATGAGCTTTGCAAAATATAAAGTCATTCATTGGTATATGGATAAACTTTCGCTTGAATTTTTAAATATCGGCGTGGTTGCTTTTGATGATTACGATTTTAAATTTAGGCTTATAGATAACTCTTTGATAAAAGCAATGAGTTCGGCAAATTTTATAAATAGAAAAATACTAGCCTATACCGCCGAATACATTGGAGAGCTTCTTGCTAAAGTTAAGAACGAAAGGGAATTAGAGCAGGCATTATCTAAGGAGTATTTTGATAATTTTAGATTTAGCCGGACACAACTTTTTAGCCCTTTTTCTCCGCTAGACATAGAGATAGACGCACTATTTGAGCGTTATGTCGGTTATAAGTTTGACGATAAGTTAAGCAAACCGCATAATGCAAACAGAGAACATATAAAACAAGCTGTGAAAGAGCTTGCGGAAAAAGAATTTAAAAACTACGTCAAATTTAGCAAGCGCAATGGGTTTGATTTTAGCCTAATATTACAAAAACGCGAATACCCATCAATTTTAGGTAGTATAGAAAACAAAGAGGATATTAGCCGTGCGTTTAGCAGGCAGTTGGAAATACCGGAGTTCAAAGGAATATATGGTATTACAAATACTGTGCATAAAAACACGGTAAGAGTAGCTATGTTTAAAGACACTCTTCTAAACATCGGCTATAGACCTATGCCTTTTGCCGACAAAGAACAGATACAAGATAGCCTAGAAAAGCTCCTAGTCGTAGCTTAAATAAAAGATGAGTAAAAGCATGCTCTGTCACAGCAATAATGCTTTTTTTAAAATAGGTTTGGCTATCCTTGTGATGGTCTGCCCCCTCTTTGCCCTCTCGGGTAAAGTCATCAAAGTATCAGACGGCGACTACCTGTAAGCGTCTTTTCTATCCGTTACTTTCAAAACGTATATTATGAGAGTATCATTAAGCTTTTCGTAAATCACTCTAAAGCTTCTAAGACGCAGTCTATAAAGTCCCGACAAGCTTCCCTTTAAATGCTTTATCTTCTCGGTTTTTATAAGCTCATTTTCGTATTCGGGGCTAAAGTTAGCCTCAAACTCCTTTAAGCTTCTTAGTATAAAAGTTCTCACGCTTTTTTCAAGAGCTAAAATTTCCTTTTCGGCTCTTTTATCAAACTCTACCCTATAACTCATCGCTTAGCTTTATAAGCTCATCTAAGCTTTTGCCCTTTTGCTTGTTTTTGGCTCTGCTTTCGGCTATTTTTAGATCTAAAACATCAAAGTAATAATCAAGCGCTTGTCTTACTAATGCGCTCTTGCTTTCGCCCAATTCTTTTGCCATGCTTGCAAGTTCGGCATTTAGTCCGCTAGGCAAAGATACCATTATATTATCTCGCATATCAGCTCCTTTTTTATCGGATTATATAGTTTTATATATAGTTTTGTCAATATTAATAGCACTGTCAAAGAAATTTGGACTGTGGTCTGATAAAGAGCCTATCGCCCCGTGGGAGTGGAGAAAGCGTTAAATTTGAAGTGTTTTAAACGTATTTTCTTTAAATACGCCGAGCACGGCAATAGTGTCGTTTTGCTTATCGACAAGATACGGGATAACGTAACCCTTAAATATAAAATCACGGATATTTTCATCATCAAAGCTTAACGACTGCCTGAATTTATAAGGCATAAAGCCTAATTCGTAAATCTTGCCGTAAAGCTCATCGTGAAATTTTACCGCTCTATCCAAGCTATCCTTAGCGATAAATTCTAAGATACTATCAAGTGCGGTTAAAAACTCTTGCCTAAAGATAATTTTCATACGTCCGCGCCTAGTCTTTTTAAAGTGTTTTCTCCGTGTTTTTTTGCTTCGTCAAAGCCTTGAAATTTAGAAATATCGCCGCTTTTATAATCATTGACCGCCGTTTCAAGCTCAAGGCTTATCTGTTCGGGCGTTCTTTTATCATCCCACTCTTTGATTTTTTCTATCTGCAAATTAGGCATTATGGATTTAAAGCTTTCTAAGATAGGCAAAAATGAGCTATCTACGTTTTTAAGTATCACTTGCATAGGTACGCTCCTTAGTCTAGGTTAATTAAATTATATCATTTAAAGTTAAAAATATGTTTCGGCGGTTTGTTAAAAAGCTATAAATGATTATATTGTAAAAAATATTAGCAATACCTATTAATTTAAGGTTGTTTTAAAATAGGAAATGCTAATATTTCATTATCCAAACAAAGGAGACCCACTCCTAGCCTACGTAAGGCAGAAGCTACGGGAAGCGTCAGTATTTAGGCGATAAATACATATTCGGTTTAAGCCCTGAAAGAGTGTAGTTCAGGGGTAGAAAAATCGTACACAAATTTTATATGGCGGATGTAGTTTAGTTAAAATGTGCGAGCGCCCTTAAAGCCTCAATAAATGCAGGTAGCTCCTGCCGTCCGCCACCAAAACGGGTTTCGTATCCGAAGGGAGTTGATGAGTAAAAGACAGAGATTGCCGTCAAATCGGCTTGTAGCGCTCTTACCTTGAGCGGTGCATAGTTTTAAGTAAAACGCCGTCTTTCCCGTTATTACATTACCCATACAAAAGCCTTTATGTTTCTGCTGTGGTGAAGCTAATTCGTGATCTACATAAAGGCTTCTTTGTGGGTAAATTAAACAAAAGGAAAAATGATGAAAACATGCTGGATAATTGCAGGCTTTAAAGACAAAGATAGCGAAGACTATCAGGCTTTGGCTGTTTTTACAAACGAGAAAGAAGCAAAACAATATTTAGAATTAGCCAAAAAAACAGCTTTGCAGAGTTTTACGAAGTAAATCATTTTGACATCAGAATAGCAGAATTTATAGGAGTTGAACAATGAAATTCCTAAAACTACTACTAGGCTTTAAAGCCAAAAAATACATCATATCAAACATTAGATTTCTAAGCTTAAAGGCTTAGTGGATTAATTTTAATACACAAAAACGCTTGTGTATTAATAATCTCAAAAAAAATATACACAAAAGGATTAAAAATGTTAAATTTTATTTTTTGGGGAATTGCTCTTAATGTATATTCTTTGGTTTTATTATGGATTATAATTAAAGCCATTTATCCAAAAGACTATAAATCGCCGTATGATAAAAGATATAGTCTAATTTTAAAAATAGCCCTTGTGTTTATACCATACTTTTTTGTCGTTTTATTTATAATAAGCATTTTAGGTATGGTTGTTTTAAAATTTGACTACAAAGAGATAGAGAGATACAGAAGTAAGGTTAAAAAAGACTAAGCAGGTTTTTTGTATAATCAAGGCTAAATTTTAAGGATAAATAATGAAAAAAAACATAAACAAAATAATGAAAATTGAGTATCGCTGTAAAGAATGCGATACACAGCTTATATTTAATATCGATGAATTTAAAACCGCTCCGATAGGTTGCACCGTATGCAATGCATCTTTTAAGTATCAAGGCAAAAGCGACCCTATCGTTTCGTTAAACAATGCGTTAAAAGAGTTAAAGATGACTACAACGATAACGGGCTTGATATTGTTAATCCTTATTCAAGCTTGGTTTATTTTGCTTTAGACCAATTTATTATCGCTTTAAAGGAGATGATAAACGAGGATTATAAAAAGCCTATTATAGACGCTTTAACCGCCATTAAATATCAAAGGTTAAATGATGAATTGGACTAGGTTTCAAGCATTATGGCTTAAAAGGGGTTTTGTTGTTGTCGGAAATCCTTTTAAATTTTATGTTTTAAAGGTTTTAAAATGACTATTTTAGAAAGTATCTTAAGTGATTTATTAGGCAAGGGAGATAAAAAAGTCTGTGTTGATTTCAATAATCCTAAGCTTAAGAAAGAATTTTTTAAAAGGTATGATGATATGCACTATCTGAATACGGGTAGGCATATAAAAGAGGGTTCGTGGCTTTTTGATAAGGCTATGATTGAATATAAAAATCAAAGCTATCAAATAAATTTAGCAAAGCTTACAGATGAAAAGGGTTATTATCTTGTTCGTGGGGTTAAGTATCTTTTTGCTATCAAAGAAAATACATTAAATTTATATGACAAGGAGTAAAAATGTCAATCAATAAAGAAAAAATTGCGGATTTTACAGATAAGGTAAATCCTATTGTTAAGGGTTTAGGTGCTTTAGCTTCTATATTCTTGCCAAAAGCGAGCGTTCCGATTGTCTTAGCTAGTGAAGTTTTAGACGAATTATCAAAAATAGACAGCAAGGACGGCAACGATGTTGTTTTAGGTCTTACTGCTACTTCGCAGGCAATACATTAATTTATTTGCTTGAAGCTACACTGATTTGAATCAAATAAAATGATGCAACCAATCCAAAACAAAATCTCTTAATAGAACACTTGTCTATAAAGTTTTTACATGATTATTATATCAAATATAAACTATCTATTTAGGAAAGGGCTTATTATAAATATTGTTAATTGTTCCATTTTAGATTTATCTGCAGGTGTAAATTATAGCCAAAAATATGTCCAAAAATTCAGACATTTTTTTTGATCGCAGTATTCATAAAAATGTGTTTTTATCGGTGTTCATGTTTGTTGCAGAAAATTTGAAGTTTTGTTACAGAAAATTATCGATTTTTAAGCTATAAAATTTTAAAATCATATCCAATAAAACCCCCAAATAAGGGCTTAGAAAGGCTTAAGAATCATGCTTAGCAATAAAAGTGTCCCAGTGTCCATCTTCTGTCCGCCACTAATCCCCAAACTACAGCATTTCAAAGCACTTTTTTAAAATGAAAAATCCCTCTGCCGACCCGTCGACAATTTTTAAGCATAAATATTTATATCTCTATTAAAATCATCTAAGTTTTGATTAAGGTAATTTACATAGACATCATAAATCATTTTTGTAGATGAATGACCTAATAAATTTGCAAGTTCAACCGGAGTAACTAAATTTTTATAAAGCATATTTGTAGCGTAAGTATGACGCATAATATAAGGTCATCTGTATCTTATTTCTAGTTTCTTTAGTATAGTTTTCCAAAAGTTATGCTGGAATATATAAGTATCTCGATATGGCAAGCCATATTTAAATTTAAAATTTAATTATATTGGTTACTGTTATTAAATTCCTTCAAAAAAGACAAAATAGCTCATTAATCAATAGTAAATATCATAATTGTATTAAGTTAGTTTTTACTAATATTAAATTATAATTCAGAATTAATTTTGATAATCAAGGATGTATTTTTTGCGTTTAAAAGTTAAGGAGTTTTTGATTAGAACTATAGCCTGTATAATGTTTGGTTTTTATTTAGCTTATAGTTTTAGTGTCAAAATTCCAAATTTTTTAGACGTATTACAAAATGAAAAGCTTGTTATTGCAAACTTTCTTTTCATGATAATTTTTTCTGCATGGTTTTTGTTTGCTTATATGATTAGATTGAAATTTTTATTTATAGCAACTTCTATATTAACCGTTTTGGCGGTGTCTCTGTGATTATGTTAAGACTATTTCATAGATATTTTGGTCTTGTTTTTGCGTGGATTGCATTTTTTATTTTTTTTAGCGGAACGTTAGCTTATTACAGAGATGACATAACTTTATTTATGCAGCCTGAATACTATGAAGTTAATTATAAAAATAGCGAGTATATAGATACTGCGGTTGAGTATTTTAAAAAACATCATCCAAATTCAGATATCTGGAGGATAACACCTCCAGGTGATTTGACTCCGTATATAAGCCTGTCTTGGCAAGATAATGCAAAAGTGAAAGAGCATAGGCGTAATAGAAAAAGTGTAAAAATAGACCCAAATACTTCAGAGCTACTTAAAGGCAGAACCACTTACGGAGGAGCTTTTTTGAGCGCTCTTCATTATGATTTGTGGTTTGTAAAGAGGATTGCTGCACGTGAAATTATGGGATACATAACGGTAGTAATGCTATTTATTCTTATATCTGGCATCTTCATTCACGGCAGAATTTTAAAAGATTTTTTTAAATTTAAGAAAAAATCTGCTTGGCTAGATTTGCATATTTTAAGTAGTGTAAGTGGATTTGTGATATTTTTTATGCTCGCAGTTTCAGGACTTTATTTGGTAGAAAGATTTATGCTAAAAGATATTTATTTGCAAGTTGCAGAAGAAAATAAAGCAAATTTGCAAGAAAATTTTAATGCCAAAGCAAAGGCTAGAAATGAAGAGCGTAAAAAGCAAAGAGCTCTTGCAAAGCTCTCTGCGGAGCAAAATTTAACTTCTGTTTCGACTCAAATTTTGACTAATAATTTGGATAAAAACGTATCAGAAACTGTTGCTAAAACTCATAAGTTTATTCCTAGTATAGAGCAGATCAAAAATATAATAGGTAAAAATAATAATAAAAATATTGAAACTATTATCATTCAAAGAAATTTTAAAGATACTGCTTATGTTCAATTAAATTTTACTTCAGAAAAACCATTTACCGATAGCGGAGTTGGTTTGAGCGCCAAAATTTTTGATTTGTCGACAGGTGATCAAGTTGAAGAGATTGCCGAAAGAAAACTTGATAGAGCAAGTTTTGTAGCGGTTTTTATGAAGCTTTTTCATATAGGTGAATTTGGCGGAAGTATAGTTAAATTTATATTTTTTATTTTCGGTTGTGCTGGTCTTATCATGTGTGCTTCCGGAGTATTTTTATGGAGCAAAAAACGACACTCTCATTTTGCTAAAAACGTAATTAAAACCCTTAACAATACTTTTTTTATAGGTCTTTTTACTGCTCTTGGCTCATACTTTTTAGCAAATCAGCTAATTTCTTATGAGGTTAAACTAAGATACGAGTATGAAGTTTACGCATTTTTCACAGCTTTTGCAATTGCTTTTTTGTTTGGAATTTTATTTGTTAAGCGTTATGCTTATGCGATTACATCTACGATTACATCTTTGGTTTTTATAGTCGTGTCTGTTGTTTCAATTGGCAATGGCTCTTTTGCGAATTTTGCCGTCTTTAAAATTTCCATTACTTGCGCTTTGGTATCTGTCATTTTTATCTATCTATCATTTAAATTTGCAAAGGAGAAGGCGTGAGTATTATCCTTGGGACTTTAAGTATATTTTTCATAGCCCTTGCCAAACTAGATAGGAAATTTTATTTAGGGGCTATCTTATGCTTCTTTTTGTTTATTTTGCTTATGTTTTTAAATGATAATAAATTTTTAGATTTTACATATTTTTTCTTTGCGACAGGGATTTCGCAAATACTAATTAGTTTTGCAATTAATTTTAAAGAAATTAAAAATTAAAAATATCTTAACAAAAGGAGAAACTTTGAAAAAGCAAATGCTTATAATGAGCTCAATTGCAGCAATGTCTATAGTCGGCTACGCAAAAGATATTGAGCTTGCAGACTTAAATGTCACTGCAAATTTGTCTAGCGCAGACACCATACAAAAACAAGGTAAGTATCTTGGTGAATCAAAAGTATCAAAAGATACTATAGAGTCTTTGCCTTCAGTCAATAGGGGGCTTACGGATATACTTAGAGTAAACCCAAATGTTCAGTTTGGCAACACTCAGATAACATCTAAGAATTCGGGTGAAATTGATCCTCAGGATATAAGTATAAACGGAGCTAAGTTTTATCAAAATAACTTTATGATTGATGGGCTAAATATAAACAATGATTTAAATCCAGGCAAGAGAATACAGGATCAAACTAACATTCCAGGGAAAATTCTGCCGGATCTAGGATCTATATCTCAAGGTATAAATATAGATAGCGGTCTTATTGAAAGCATTACTGTTCATGATAGCTCTGTTAGCGCTAGATATGGCGGGTTTCAAGGCGGTGTTATAGATACCAAGACAAGAGATCCGCAGAAAGGTTTTCACGGTAAAATAAGCACTTCTCACACTAGCGATAAGCTTACAAAATTTCATATAGATAAATTTGAAAAAGATTCATTTAAAAATTCTTTTGAGCATATAAATCAGCCTAAATTTAGTAAATGGAAGCATGTCTTAGAGCTTGACGGCTCTCTAACTGATGATTTTGGTATGATATTTAACTATTCTCAAATAAGATCAAAGATACCGCTAGTAGGTTATTGGTCAATATTTATGAGTGATAAAAAAGACTCTTACGAGCAAGAAAGAGTTCAAATAAGAAAAAATGAGAATTTCTTTTTGAAAGCCAAATGGTTTGCGACTGATCGTCTTACCATTACTCCTACTATTATTTATGCTCCAAGTAGCGGTATTTATTATAACAATACGACAAAAGACAGTAAGCAGACTATGAATTCAGGAGGTCTGACTACTTCGGTTGATGTAAACTATGATTTTGACTGGCTAAACTTTAAACAAATTTTTGGATATTCAAAGCTTGAGAGCTCAAGAGATGCTGAGAAGGAGTATTGGATACAATGGCTACCTAGTGATAAACGTCCTTGGGGTAAAGCCAATAGCTATGAAGGAGGATATGGTGATATCACTCAAGAGCAAGAGACATTTTCTTATGACGCAACATTAGATTTTGCACCTATTGAATTTTTAAATATAGAGCATAATTTTGCAACGGGTTTGCAGTTTAAGCACTCCAAAGGAATTTATGGAATATCTAAAGATTTTTATACTGTAACAAGCATTGGCTTTTTAAAAGCAGGGGAGAAATGCTTGCCAAATGATCCATGGTGCTCCATGGATGCTCTTCACGGCGGTAGAAATCATTATCAAAGAATATGGGAAAAATATAAAAAGGGAAAAGCTACTGCAAAGATAGATCAAATTTCATTTTGGCTTGAGGATGAGATGAAAATAGGAAATTTATCACTTAGACCTGGCTTAAGGTTTGATAGTGATAATTATATGAATAAAGACACTATTGCACCTAGATTTAGTTCTGTGTATGATGTGTTTGGAGATAAAAGCACTCAGATAACTTTTGGAGCCAATAGATATTATGGTCGTAGTTCTTTTGCCTATGCTTTGCAATCAAGTAGAGACACTCTGAAAGAAAGATGGGTTAGAAAGGGGCGCAATGTAGGCAGGACAGGCATATATAGTGAGTGGGAAAAAGATCCTGACTGGAATGCTCTAAAAGGACACTTCTTTAAAGAGTTAAAAATACCTTACGATGATGAGATCGCCATAGGTCTTAATCAGCGCTTTGCAAATTTTGATATGTCGGTAAAATATGTCAAAAGAAACGGAAAAGATCAAGTGGTAAAAAGTTTAATCGAAAATGAAGGCATTAAGCCTGACGGAAGTAGGTACAAAGAAAAAAATGTGACAGTTTTTACAAATAAAGGTAAGAGCAAAAGCGACACATACACACTTAGTCTTAAAAATGTAATGCCTTATGAATTTCATGGAACTAGACATAAATTTGAGCTTGGATTTAGCTATAGCGATTATAAAACCAACTCCTCTAGCTATGAGCTTGATATAACAACAGATAGAGGTGAAATGAAAGATATATCACAAAATCCTACGGTAAAACTTGACGGAAAATATATAAAATATTCAGAACTTCCGTCTAAAGATTATAATAAGCCTTGGACATTAAGAGTTGCCACTATATCATCCTTTCCTCAGATTAATCTCACTTGGGGAAATATTTTTAGATTAGATAGCGGACAGAAGTATTTAGTAGAAGAGAAAGGCGAGGAATATAAAGGTGAGCTTATAAGCGTTTATAAAACCAAAAAGATTAGCAATGCTTTTAATTGGGATACGTCATTTGGCTTTGAGTGGAATATGCCTAAGAAGTCTAAACTATTTGCAAACATAGACATCTTAAATGTTTTAAACAGAAAAAATGTAGCAGGAAGTGAGAATAAATTCGTAAGGTCTGAAATGTCATTTGTGGATGTTGTTACTTATCAAACAGGCAGACAATTTTGGTTTGAGGTTGGTTACAAGTGGTAGAGATAATGAGTTTTTTAACTCAATATATAGACTATATAATATTTTCCGTTTTAGGAGCCATGAGCTTCATAGCTCTTACACTTGGAATTGAGCGAGCGATATTTTTCGCTCGCTTTAAACAGGAATATTATAAAGACTTAAACGAGCTTGAAACAGATGTAACAAGAAATTTAACCTGCATAGGAGTTATCGGCTCAAACGCTCCTTATGTTGGGCTTCTTGGAACTGTTATAGGTATCATCATAACATTTTACGATATGGGACAAAGTGGAAATTTTGAGACATCAACTATTATGACAGGACTTTCCATCGCTTTAAAGGCAACCGCTCTTGGGCTTTGTGTAGCTATACCTAGCCTTGTTATATATAGTTTTGCCTTAAGATCGGCACAAAAAAAAGTAAATGAATTTAAAAGTTTGCACGGCATAAAATAATGGATATGAAAGAAGATTTTAAACTAAACGTTGTCCCACTCATTGACGTTATGCTTGTCCTCTTGGTCATAGTTCTTTGTGCGGCTAGTTTTATAGAATATGGCAAAGTTGAGGTGCAGCTTCCAAAATCAAGCAAATCGGACAAGGAGTTCCCGAAAGATAGATCTGAAATTTTACTAAAAGCAAGCGGAGAGATAATTTTGGATGAAGAGGGGCTTGATTTGCAAGTTCTTAAAGAGAGGTTGAGCGAGTTTCCAAAAGATAAATTTATACTTTTTAAAGGCGATGAGCGTTCCGAGTTTGGAAAATTTGTAGATATTTTGCAAATTTTAAAAGAGCTTGGTTTATCAAATTTTTTAATTATGACAGAGGTTAAAAATTGAAGCGAAAGAGATTAAATTTAGTCTTTGCTTTTTTGATATCTTTCTGCTTGCATGCCGCAGCCGTAGGATTTGTAGTATATGGAAATTTTAAAGACAGTGAAACCAATATATCAAAGAATGATATCCAAAAAGCAGCTTTTGGCTTAAATTTTGCTCAAATTGCCGATATAAATACTAATTATGAAGCGGCCTCAAAGAGCGAAGAAATTTCTCATGCCGTAGAAGAGATGAAACCTCCCGTGGAGGAAGTTGATAATGAAGTTGTCGAGGATGTACCCCAAGATGTTGTCGCTGAAAATATAGATAATGATAGCCCTGTTCAGGAGCCAACGCCACAGCCACAACCTCCTAAGCCTAAAAAGAAAATAAAAAAGATTAAGCAGAATAAACAGCCAAAGCCGGAAAAAATAATTGAAAAAAAGCATGTCTGCGAGCATTGTGTAAATCGTGAAAAGAAATTAGATGAACCTACCGATACTAAAGCTTATGTTGAGTCCATGGTTGGCTCAAATACACAAGCAAATAATGATGTGAATTCAATCGGAGGTAGTAAAAGTAGCGGAAGTTCGGATAGTAGACAAGATGGAGGATCAAACTTAAACGGCGAAATTTATGCCGCTATCAAAAAACACACTACCTATCCAAAGCGAGCCCTTGAAAGAAAGATTGAAGGCAGAACGGTAGTCGAGTTTAAACAACTTAATGAAGATGAATTTGAATACATTAATGTTATTGAAAGTAGCGGTTTTAAGATGCTTGATTTGCATGCGATTAAGATAGTAAAATCAGCTAGAAAATCACTTCCAAAGGCGTCTTACAATCTAAGTATAAAAGTTCCTATCACTTTTGATATAAACAATTTTTAAAGGATTTTGATGAATGTAATAGAGTGTCAAAATTTAACTCAATATTTTGGCAATAAAAAAATATATGAAAATTTAAATTTTAGTGTTAAAGAAGGCGGTGTAGTAGGATTGCTTGGTAAAAACGGGGTTGGCAAATCAACTACTATAAATATACTTATGGGAAATTTGAAACCTACTTCCGGTAAATGCCTAATATATGGGGAAGAGAGTGATAAGTTAAGCGCTAAAACAAAGGCTAGGATAGGGCTTTTGTATGAGGGGCATGTGACTTATGATTATCTAAGAATTAAAGATTTATACGAGCTTTATCATCAAGAGTATAAGGCGAAATTTAAAAAAGAACGCTTTTTTGACCTTTTTAGAAAACTAGAAGTCGATGAAAAGCAAAAAATTTCAACTCTATCCTGCGGACAGAGATCACAGGTTGTTTTAGGGCTTATTTTTGCAAGCGATCCTGATTTGTTGATTTTGGATGATTACTCTCTTGGACTTGATACGGGATATAGGCGACTTTTTATCGATTATCTTAAAGATTTTATAAAGAGCGGTGACAAGAGCGTTTTGATGACTACTCACATAGTCAATGACCTTGAGGGGCTCTTAAACGAACTGATTATCATGAGAAGAGGGTTTGAGCCTCTTCAGATTAGTTTTGATGAATTCAAGTCCAAATTTAAAGGGTTAAGCCTTGCAAAAGATATTGATTTAAGCGCTATAAAAGGCATAGAGAGTATGCTCGAACTAAGCGACGAGAGACAAATTTTTGGATTTTTCGATCAAGAAATTCTAGGCTCAAAAGAGATAAAATTAAGCTTCGAGGACGCTTTTTTGGGTTTTACGGGGAGATATTAATGATAAAAAAGGAATTTTATAAATTTAAAGAAATTTATTTACTGTTTGCGGTTTTGTCTTGTGCATTTTTGATATATCTTGGCTTTAAGTTGAAAACAAATTTTACCGATCTTGGAGGGCTCGGTTTAAACCTTACTTTTTTGTTTAAAAAAGGCTTCAGCTTTTATCACTTAAATGATCTTAACTTAGCTTTTTCTGTCGCTGTCGCAGCATTTGTCTTTTTAAGAGAGCGAATTAACGGCAGGCTTAGGCTCTCGCTTCATTTTCCAAGAAGCACATTTTTAAACATATGCTATATCGTATTTACGGGATTTTTCTTTGTGGCCGCTTTTTATGCGGTTGAATTTTTGGTATTTAATGTAATCGCTATGAGACTTTTCCCAAGTGAAATAATGGAAATTTTAAATATCTCTTTGCTTCAAAATTTTGTATTTGGACTTATTTTATATCTTTTTTGCGCAGGGCTTGTTATAGAGCCTGCCAGAAAAAGAGTAATTCTAAATTTTATAGTTATGATAGCCTGTGTGTATTTGTATTATGAAATAAACCCTGACATATATGCACTTTTTAGCTTTTATGCAAATGAATTCGGGTGGCTGTACTTGGGGATATGTGGAATTTATGCGGCAAATTCTACTGCAATAGCTTTTGATGATTATAAAAAAGGGTATATAAAATGAAAATTTTAAAAGATATAAATTTTGTGATTGTTACTCTTTTGCTTGCTGTTTTTTTACCACTTATGACTGATACGGTTTTTAGCGAGAGTAAAGATACTGCTCGAATTTATTACTCTGAAACGCTAGATAAATTTTTACTTCAAGGATATGATCGTCAGAAAAAAGAGCCATTTTTTAAGATAGGACTAGATCAAAATATAAGCCTTGATGAGTTTATGGAGAATTTGCCGTTTAAATTTTACTCATATTTGCTTTCCAAAAATCTTTTTCCAAAAGAGCTTAGTGAGTGGGCCAATGATGATAAGATAATGGACAATTCTCAAAACTTAAATATCAAGCCCGATATGTTTAATCAAAAACAAGTCCCTATTTTTACTATATTTGAGTCAAAACCAAAATATTTAAAGCTAAAATTTAATGAATTTGGCATAAGAAACGCAAAAGAAGGGCTAGAGTTTATAAGTTTTGATACGCTTAAAATAGATGCTAATATAAGTCAAAGATATACAAATGCGCTAAAAGAGTTAGAATTTAAGTTTCCTTTTAAAGAGGCTTACTCAAATCCAAACACAAAAAAACCTTTTGATGAAGGCGTATTTCTTATAGATGACAAATATGAGGTTTATCATTTAAAAATGGTACAAAATAGTCCTGTTGTAGTAAGAACAGGTATTAAAAATGACTCTATTTCTTTTATACTGATGGCTGAAAATCCTAGAAAAGAATTTTACGGAGCCCTTATAGATAGAGATGGTGTCAAGTTGATAAGCTATGATAAGTATCAATTAATTGATCTTGTAAGTGAAAATTATGATCCAAAGAGTTCTAAATTTCAACTTGCTATAACGCCTTTGAGTAAAACCGTAACAATAGAAAATGAAGGCAACACTACTGTGTATAAGCTTGATAATAAGTATAAAGTCTTAGATAAATTTGAATATACCTTTAGTGGCAATGAATCATACGAGAACGCTAAAAAGACGTTTTTCGCTTTTGAGATTAAACAAGAGCCAAGTTATGCTTATAAATTAAATTTTAGTGATTTTAGCAAAAATGCTTTATTTCTTAATCTTGTTTTATGCATTGTTTTTTTAATGATAAATTTTAAAAGAAATAGATCTATTTTTAGAGCTTTAGTGGTGCTTTTAACCGGGATTTATGGATTTATAGCAGCTTTGATTGCTTAAGTTTGTGTGTATAAAATATATTTTATTTTATTGGTTGATAATTATTATCTAAATTAAAATAATATGCTATAATTTTTGGAAATTTTATTTACAAAGGATTAAAATGAAAGAAAAAGTAAAATCTCTAATCGAGAAAAATCCAAAAATTTCATTGGGTGAAATCGGCAAAGAGCTTGAGCTTAAAGAGATGGAAGTGCTTTTGAATTTGCCTTGTGAGTTTTGCAAAGTCGCCGGCGGAGATAAATTTGATGAAATTATCGGCGAGATAGGTGGCTGGGGAGAGGTTTTGTTTGTTAAAAACACACCTTCTTTCATAATAGAGTTCAAAACAAAAATTCCAAGCGGGCAGCACGCTCAGGGATATTATAATTTTAGTATGAAAGAGTCAAATTTTGGCGGACATTTAAAAGCAAGCGATATAGATAAGATATTTTTCGTGACTCAAACATTTATGGGTATGCTCTCAAAATCGGTTCAATTTTACGATAAAAACGGAGAAAATATCTTCAAGCTTTATATCGCAAGAGATGAAAAAAGAAATCTTTTAGAATGCCAAGAGAAGGCTTTTGAGGATTTAAAAGCAAAATTTTAGACTTTAAATTTTTCTGTTTTACTGTATTGGCGGTAATAATTTGGTTAAAATTTACCGCCACATACTCATCCTTAATCTTTAAAATAGGTCAAATTTAAGGAGATATTCTCAATAAATTTAAATTTTATTCATCGTGCTAAAACGTTTATGCACAATTAAAATTTATACTTAGGCAATAAAGCCACTTTTTTAATACAAAATAGCTTACTGATAATAAATTATTCCCAATATATTTATCTGTGAAAGCTTTGTGCAAATAGCCATGTGGTGTTTAAGCTTAAATTTATTAAACAAATATTTACCAGCTTTAGAGCTTTTAACCCCTTTTTAAGCACTGTTTATATATTGTTTTATAAAATAAATTTTTAAAAATTATTTTTAATATTTTTTTAAATTTATAAGTTATTTATTATGTCTAAGAATGCCAATCATATTTATATATAGGAGAATGTCATGAAAAAAGCTTTGCTTTTAAGCAGTTCAAGTTACAAGGATACAGGATACTTAAATCACTGCAGACCTTGGATAAATGAGTTTTTGCAAGAGTGCGGAGTAGCCTATGAGGAGATACTTTTTATCCCTTATGCGGGAGTAAGACGCACAAACGATGAATATGAGCTAAAGGTTCAAGACTGCTTGCAAAACAAAAAAGTAAAATCAATCCACAAATTTAGCGACCTAAAACAAGCCGTAAAAGATGCTAAAGTGATATCTATAGGCGGAGGAAATACCTTTGTTTTACTTCACTACCTTTATAAATTTGACCTCGTTGATGCGATAAGAGAAAGAGTTGAGGCGGGAGTGCCTTACTTTGGCTGGTCTGCAGGCGCAAATGTGGCGGGAAGCACGATAATGACGACAAACGATATGCCTATAATCATGCCAAAGCTATTTGATGCGCTAAAATTGTTTCCTCATCAGATAAATCCTCACTTCATAAGCGGTAAGATCGCGGGGCATAACGGTGAAAGCAGAGAAGAGAGGCTGGAAGAATTTTTAATCGTAAACCAGCAAAGCACCATATATGCTCTTCCTGAAGGCGTTGCGCTTAAGATAGCCGGCAATAGTGCAACCGTTATTGGAAATGATGCCGTCTTAAAGATGATGTATAAAAAAGATACAGAAAGTATCGCGGTGGGAAATAGTTTTACATTTTAAATAGATTTTAATTTTTATTTAAATTTACGGTGAATATAATTAAACAATAGATAAATACAAAGAAGACAAAATTTACAAGAAAGGTTAAATATGGCTACTTTTAAGCTAATATGCGCCGTTTTAGGTCTAGTTGCAGTTGTTTATCTGCTTATTAAAAAGCGAGAGACGAAAACCGTTTTGATCGGTGTAGGTCTTACCCTTTGCGTTATTTGTTTGACGCCGCTTGAGGCGCTTGCACAATTTACCAAGTCGATGACTTCGGCCGGACTAATTAAAGCTATTTGTGCCAGTATGGGTTTTGCTTACGTTATGAAGGTTACTAAGTGTGATCAGCATCTTGTAGTGTTGCTTACAAAACCTATGAAAAATGTAGGCTTTTTGCTTGTTCCTATTACTTTTGTTATAACGTTTTTCGTTAATATCGCCATCCCTTCTGCAGCCGGTTGTTCTGCTGCGGTCGGTGCTACGATGATACCTCTTCTTATGGCCTCAGGCGTTCGTCCTGCGATGGCTGGAGCTGCGGTGTTTGCAGGAACTTTTGGAGGTGTTTTAAGTCCCGGTTCGGCTCACAACGCATACGTTTCAGAGATGGCTAAGGTAACAATTCCTGATGTTATCAAGGTTCAGTTTCCAAATGCAATGGCAGCGTTTATAGTGGTTTTGGTTATATTAAGCATAACTGCGCTTTTGTTGAAAGACTACCAAAAGGGTCAAGATTTTTCACATAAGGCAAACGACGGCGTAGCCGCAGAGCCTATCAAAGTAAATTTGCTATACGCTCTTATGCCTTTAGTGCCGCTTGTCATCTTGATCATCGGCGGAACCGATCTGCATAAAATTTCATTTTTAACTTGGACTAAGATGGGTGTTGCCGAGGCGATGCTTCTTGGTGCTATTTTGGCGGTATTTGTTACTTGGACAAGCCCTGAAAAGATCACAACCGAGTTCTTTAAGGGTATGGGAAGCGCATATGCCGAAGTTATCGGTATCATCATCGCAGCTGGTGTTTTCGTCGCAGGTCTTAGAGCTTGCGGGGCGATAGATGCTATAACCGAGGTTTTAAAACACTCAGAAGAGTTCGTAAGACTAGGCGGAACTTTCATACCTTATCTTATGGCGGTAGTTACAGGATCGGGAGATGCTGCTACTATGGCGTTTAACGGTGCTATAACAGTGCATGCACAAGATCTTGGATTTGAGCAAACCAAATTAGGTATGGCCGCTGCTATCGCAGGCGCTCTTGGTCGCTCGTCATCTCCTATAGCCGGTGCTGCTATAGTTTGTGCCGGTCTTGCCATGGTAAGTCCTGTTGAGATTGCAAAAAGAACGGCTCCTGCTATGGCCGTAGCTGTTTGTATAATAGCGTTTTTTATGATTTAGCATTCAAAAGGTCGCATCTCGCGACCTTTGCTTTATAAATTTTTAATTTCTCACTCTAATCAAATTTACACATCAATACATACAAGAAATTTTAACTAATTTATTTATGGACGCTTTTATATCGGGATTTGGCATAGGATTGTCGCTTATTTTAGCCATCGGAGCCCAAAACGCTTTTGTGCTAAAGCAAGGCATCAAAAAGCAATATGTGTTTTTAGTCTGTATTATTTGCGCCGTTTCGGATGCCGTTTTGATCTTTGCGGGAGTTATGGGATTTGGGTATCTGGTATATAAATATAGCTATCTTGAATACATAGCCAGATACGGCGGAGCGGCATTTTTGCTCTTTTACGCGATAAAAAGCTTTTATACGGCTTACACTATGAACCATGCGCTAATCTTAAAATTGCTTTCCACGCCATCTTTGGCTAAAACAGCTTTTTTGACGCTTGCCTTTACTTGGATAAATCCTCTAATCTTTGCTTAAATTTAAAGGAGAAATTCCCGCAAATTTATAGCGGGAATTTGTAAATTCATTTGGCTAAAATTTTGATTATCTCTTTAACCACGTCGCTTGAAGCGCGCAGTGATTTTACTGGCAGATATTCATAAATCGAGTGGAAATTATGAGCTCCGGTAAATAAATTCGGACAAGGAATGCCTTTTTCTGAGATCACCGCTCCGTCATAGCCACCTCTCATAGGTATGACTTTAGGCTCTATTCCTAAATTTTTGTAAGCCTCTTTCGCAGCTTGTATAGGCAGGCTATTTTCGCCGTCTTTTAGGTAGTTAAAGACGTTTTTGTATCTGTCGGCAAGCTTTATGCTTACTCTATTTTCGCCCCACAATTTAGCGCATGCGTCGGTTAAATCCTGCAAAAATTGCATACGCTCTTCGTATTTTTTCTCGTTAAATTCTCTTATATCAAGCTTTAAGATAGTCTTTGCGCTGTTTCCGCTAAGCTCTTTTACCCAGTAGTATCCTTCGCGATTTTCGGTGTATTCGGGAGCTTCGCCGCCAGGCAGCATGGATATAAATTTATGCGCCATTAAAAGCGAATTTATAAGCTTGCCTTTAGCGTTCATCGGGTGAGCTGATTGTCCCGTAAATGTTACTATAGCGTCTCCTGCATTCCAGTTTTCATAGATAAATTCGCCTATACCGCAGCAGTCTAAACAGTAGCCAAAATCGGCATTTATCTCGCTTGCTACAAGCGCTTTTGCACCTCTTAAACCTTGCTCTTCATCAGGTAAAAATCCTACGATGATATCGCCATGCTCTACGCTTGGGTTGTCTACGAAATATTTTACCGCATTCATTATGCTTGCGATCGCCGCTTTATCGTCGGCTCCAAGTAGGCTTGTTCCGTCCGTTACGATTATATCGTCATCCACATAGTTTTTAAGCTCGGGAAATTCGCTCTCTTTCATGACGATGTTTAACTCTTTGTTTAGCGTTATATCTCCGCCTTTGTAGGCGACTATTTGAGCTTTTGTATCGTTTGTTTGCTCCGCGCTTGTGTCAAGGTGGGCAAAAAACGCAACCGAAGGAATTTTTTTACTTGAATTTGACGGCAAAATCGCAGTTGTTATCGAATTTTCTCGTCTTTTGATATTGCTTAATCCAAGCTCTTTTAGCTCGCTTTCAAGAAGCTTTGCAAGCTCCATTTCTACGGGATTTGAAGGCATGATGCCGGCGGCACCCGCTTCTCTGTTTGTCGTAGTATTGATCTTGGTGTATCGTAAAAACCTATTTACTATATCCATTTAAGCCTCCTAGAATTGGTGATTTGATCACAAAATTATAGTGCAATAAAAATTAAAAAAGTATTTAGTAAATTTATAGCCAAACCTTAAAATAGGCATTTATAACTATGAAGAGTTTATAAAATTTAATGCCTATTATCAAGTTTTTAAGGAGTTTTTATATTTTAACTGTAATAAATTTAAGAGAAAAGATAGTATTTTAGGGGCTAAATTCAAATTTACTCAGCAAATTTCAGGCGGAAAATTCTCTAAGTAGAGCAGTTCGGTTATATAAATTTAGGCTTAAATTTAATGCTTCATGTAACGCTTTGATACGAAATTGCTATAAATTTTTAAATTTATTTATGTCACATTTGTCTTTTTTACGATTTTAAAGAAAACAAAGATACAATAAAATTTGATTAAATGAAAATAAGGAGAGGGTATGCCTGATAAAAAAGGTATTTTAGACTTTTATTTTAAAAGCAATTTGCTTTTACGTATCCTTATCGGACTTGTTTTAGGTGCGATATTTGGTATGATTTTTCAAAACGCAGGCGGTGCGATAGAGATATTAAAGCCATTTGGAGATCTGTTTATCAGACTGCTTAAGATGATAGTTTTGCCTGTCATAGTCTGTACGCTAATCGTTGGAGCTAGCTCGATATCTCCTTCTCATCTTGGTAAGGTGGGTGTAAAAGTCATCGCTTTTTACATGTTTACTTCGCTCTGTGCCATTGTCATAGGACTTGCCGTTGGCTCTATCCTTCAGCCGGGCGTAGGTCTAGAGCTAGCTACAAACGTAGCAAGCGCAGGCAAGGAGGTTAAAGCTCCTGGGCTTGTGGATATCTTGCTAAACATCATTCCGACAAATCCTTTTGAGGCTATAGCCAAGGGAGAGGTTTTGCCTACTATATGTTTTTGTCTATTTTTCGGGATTGCGCTTGCGTTTAGTCTTGATAGCGAAAATGAGCAGGTTAGAAATTCTGCCAAAATCGTATTTTCGTTTTTTGAAGGCATGAATAGCATAATGTTTAAAGTGGTTCATTGGGTTATGCAATATGCTCCTATAGGCGTTTTTGCTCTTATTTTTATCGTATTTTCAAAGAGCGGAGCCGAGGCGTTTGGACCGCTTATAAATGTTACGGTAAGTGTTTATGTCGGACTAATTTTACAAATTTTGCTTGTTTATTGTGTCATTTGTGTTTTTATTAGGCTTAGCCCTATTAAATTTTTATCCAAAGTCCGCCCGCCGATGATTACCGCGTTTGTTACCAGATCGTCAGGCGCTACTTTGCCTATTTCTATGGAGACGGCTGAAAAGGATATGGGTGTGCCAAGAGGTGTATATGGATTTACTTTGCCCGTGGGTGCAACCATAAATATGGACGGAACGACTATCTATCTTGGCGTTTGTGCGATATTTGTAGCTAATGTCGTGGGTATGCCGCTTGATTTCTCTCAGCAACTAACCGTAGTTATCACGGCGGTTCTGGCTTCCATAGGAACGGCAGGAGTGCCGGGTGCCGGAGCCATAATGCTTCTTATGGTTCTTGAGTCCGTCGGGTTAAAAGTAGAAGCCGGAAGCGTTATAGCCATAGCATACGGTATGATTTTAGGAATTGATGCCGTGCTTGACATGGGAAGAACATCTATGAACGTCGTTGGCGATATGATGGGAGCGATATTTGTCGCAAAAAGTGAAAAAGAGCTTGATGAAAAGCTTTGGGAGTAGAATTAAAATTCAAAGAGAGCAAAAACTCTCTTTGAATTAGTAATGAACTTTCTTGTATAAAATTTACGCATGAAAATTAAACTCTTCGGGATGATTAAGAGCGTAATTAAATTTTTCCATATCTACTTTTTTATCCCATATTGAGATTATTAAGCATCCTACGGCATTTCCGCAAAGATTTCCCACTGCACGCATTTCAGACATAAATTTATCAACCCCTAACAATACCGCTACCGTAACTACGGGAATTCCTGCGCTTGGAAGAGCGGCTAGGGTGCCTGCAAGCACGATAAAACCTGAGCCCGTTACTCCGACCGCGCCCTTGCTGGTAACCATAAGGATGATTAAAATTTGTATGAGATGCTCTATGCTAAGCGGAATTCCAAACGCTTGAGCCAAGAAGATTACGCTTAAGCTTAGATAGATGTTGGTGCAGTCAAGATTAAACGAATATCCAGTAGGTATGATAAGACCCACGGCTCCGCGATGAATTCCTGCGGCTTCTAGCTTTTGCATAAGCGGAGCAAGTGCCGTTTCGCTGGAGCTTGTGGCAAATACCACTAAAACCTCTTTGGCTATAAAGCGCATAAATTTAAAGATATTAACCTTTACGAGATAGCATATCAGCCCAAGAACGCCGAATATAAAAAATAAGCTCGCGGCAGCCATTACAAAAAGCAATTCAAGCATACCAAGCAAAGAGTCTATGCCGAATTTTCCTATCAGAAACGCCATAGCGGAAAATGCAGCCACCGGGCTAAATAGCATTAAAATCGTAAGCAGTTTTAAGACCCAATGCTGAACTACCTCAAGCGGCTTTAAAATTTTCTTTTTATGCTCGTGCTTTAAAAACGATATGATCACTGCCGTAACTATCGCCATAAATAGCACTTGAAGGGTGTTTGAAGTAAGAAACGGAGTGATAGGATCACTTGGAACGGCACTTTTTAAGATGGCCCAAACTGAGCCCACGTCTTTATCTATGTGAGTGTATTTTTCGACACTTCCCGGATCTAGCGTGGTGTAGTCAAGATGCATGTTGTGACCCGGCTTTAAAACCTCTCCAAATAAAATTCCCACCGCAAGCGCTATCGTGCTTACTATTTCAAAATATATAAAGCCTTTAAGTCCTATGCTTCCAAGCTCTTTCATGCTTTCAAGCCCGATTATGCCTGAAACTATAGTAAGAAAAATAATCGGTCCTATTAGCGCTTTTAAAGCTTTTATGAACCAATCAATTCCAGGTTTGCTCGCTACTCCTATATCAGGCAAAGCCATACCTACTGCTATACCTGCAGCTATGCCCAAAACCACCCAAAAGGCGAGACTGGTAATGATTTTTGTGAATTTGCTTTTAGATTTTGGTTGAATTAGATGAGCTTCTGACAAGAAACCTCCTTTTTTCTTAAATACTTTCAAGGTGCTTATTTTATCAGAAACAATATTAAAAATAAAATTAAATTTTAAAAATTATAAAATTTTAAAGTAGTAGAAAGAGGGAGAAATTCTCCCTTTAAATAAGTATTATAAACTCTCTTTTATCTCGATAGATTCGATCTTATCGCCGCCTCTTACGCTGTCAAGTACCTTTAGACTGTCTTCGTCTATCGCTTGCCCAAAAACCGTATGAACTCCGTCAAGATGAGGTTGCGCGCTATGACATACGAAAAACTGGCTCCCTCCCGTATCAGGACCTGCGTGCGCCATAGATAGGCTTCCGCGTTTATGCTTGCTCTTTTGACCTCTGCATTCGCATTTTATCCTCCAACCGGGACCGCCGGTGCCTGTTCCGTAAGGACAGCCGCCTTGGATAACGAAATTCGGTATAACACGGTGGAAATTTAGCCCGTCATAAAATCCGTCGTTTGCCAAAGTAGCGAAATTCATAACCGTTTGAGGCGTTTCTTCGCCAAAAAGCTCAAGTTTTATATCGCCTTTTTCGGTATGGATAACGGCAAATTTAAATTTTGCCAACTCGTCTTGATTGATCTCGTAAATTTTTAACTCATCATTTCTCATTTTTTTCCTTTATTCTATATTTGTATAAACGGCTTGTACGTCATCATCGTCTTCGAGCTTGTCAAGCAGTTTTTCTACCTCTTGCATCTCTTCTTCGCTTAAGCTTATCGGCGAATTTGCGATGTATTGCAAGCTTGCCTTTTTGCTCTCAAGCCCAAGCTTTTCTATACCCTCGTGAAGCGTGCCAAAGCTTGTATAATCTCCGTATATGTAAAGCGTATCGCCTTCGCTTTCAAGCTCGGTAAGTCCGAAATCAATTAGTTCTAGCTCAATCTCATCAGGCTCGATTTGAGGCATATTGAGCTCAAAGACGCTCTTTCTGGTAAACATAAAGCTTAAGCTTCCGCTTGGAAGCACCTCTCCGCCGTTTTTGCTAAATATCGCCTTGACGTTTGCAACAGTTCTGGTAGGATTATCAGTGGCGCATTCTACGATTATTTGCACTCCGTGAGCTGCTTTTCCGTCGTAAAATATAGTCTTGATATCGGCGCTATCTTTGCCGTTTGCTCTTTTTATCGCCGCGTCGATGTTGTCTTTTGGCATATTTTCGCTCTTTGCGGCTGCTATCGCTGCGCGGAGTTTAGGATTCATATCAGGATCTGTTCCGCCCTCTTTGGCGGCTACCGTTATAGCTTTAGCCAGTTTTGGAAATACCTTACTCATCTTGTCCCAGCGAGCCTCTTTGGCTGCTCTTCGGTATTCAAATGCTCTTCCCATAAATTTTCCTTAAAAAAATTTTGGAAATTATAGCCAAAAAAGATTATTATCTTTTTAAAATTTAAGATGTTTTGCGAGCTGTTAGCTTAAAATTTATAGTTAAAATACTATAATTACCAAATGATTACACAAGCTACCAAACAAGACGCTTTGCGTTGTATCGAACTACTGAATTTAGCTATGGATGATATCGCTTTTGCACTTAGCGGAACTACCGACAAGTTAAAAAGTAACGAAATTCTAACCTCTTTTTTCGTTCAGGATATTAATAGATTAAGCTATAAAAACGTTTATGTTTTTAAACACGAAAAAGATATAGTCGCAGCCGTTTGCGCCTACTACGGAGGAGATGCAAATAGTCTTGACGCTCCTATTTTAGAACATCTTAAGAAATTTAATCCGGCCGCTAAAGTAGAAAAAGAGTGCTTTGAGGATGAGTTTTATATCGATAGTATCGCGGTTGACGAGAGATTTCGCGGGCAGGGAATCGCAGGAAGGCTGATAAAATTTATATTTGAAGTGGCTAAACTCAAAGAATATGAAAAAGTATCTTTGATAGTAGATCAAGATAAGGTAAAAGAGAGAGAATTTTACCAGAGACTAGGCTTTGTAATCAATCAGGAAATGACGATAAATTCGCATAAATATTATCACATGATAAAGGAAATTCTATGAAACATTTTAAAGTTGCCAATGTGCATTGTCAAAACTGCGCAAATACCATAAAAAGTGCGCTTGAAGATGAATTTGGAACGATTGAAGTTGATTTAAGTCGTGAGCCAAAAGTGGTTAGTGTAAATTTAGACGATAAAGATGTAGGTAAATTTATATCCGAGCTTGATGATCTTGGATTTGAAGTAATAGAGCAGATTTAGCTATGTCAAAAACTATCAAGCTCAATATCGCTGGCATGACCTGCGTGAATTGTTCAAACGCTATAGAAAGAGTCGCTAAAAAGATGGATGGCGTAGAGGACGCTAAGGTTAGCTTTGCTAATGCTACGGGCGAATTTATAGTAGCTAGTGAAGAAGTAAGAACCAAGCTTGAAGAAAAGATCAAAAAGCTGGGCTACGAGATCGCTAAGGATATGAGCGAATTTGAGAAAAAAAGAGCTAGTTATATCAAAAATTTGCGTAACAACTTCATCGCTGCAGCCGTTATCAGTGCTGTGATAATGTGGCTTGAGATGACGGGCGCTATGAGCGAGCTAAAGGCGTTTGTAATGCTATTTTTGGCTTTTATCGCGCTTGCGGTTTGCGGTAAGGAGTTTTTCGTACACGCTTACGGTGCGCTTAAAAACAGAAACTACGATATGAACGTGCTTGTAGCGCTTGGCACTTTGATGGCGTTTCTTTACTCGGTGTTTGTCTTTTTAGCCCCAAATTTGATGCCTGAAAATATGCGCCATATGTATGTTTCAGGCTCTGCAATGATTATTACTTTTATCCTGCTTGGCAAATTTCTTGAGGAGCGCTCAAAGGCTAGGGCGGGAGATTATCTAAAAAGCCTTATGGATCTTTCTCCTAAGGTAGCTTTAGTGCTAAAGCCTGACGGACAAGCCGTAGAAACAGATGTGCAAAACCTAAAAATAGGCGACATCGTAATGGTAAAAGCGGGCTTTCACGTGCCTTGCGACGGAGTTATTATAAACGGCGGAGCCGAGCTTGACATGTCTATGCTTACGGGCGAGAGCCTGCCTGTGTATAAAAAAACGGGCGATGAGGTAAACGCAGGTACTATAAACACAAACGGCTATCTGAATGTAAAAGTTACAAAGCCGTCAAATCAAACTTTGCTAGCTCAAATTTTACATCTATTAAGCGATGCCAGCACCAAAAAAATGCCGATTAGTCGATTTGCCGATAGGGTTGCAAATATCTTTGTGCCGGCCGTTATTATTATAGCCGTGGTTACGTTTTTGATCTGGTTTGCAGTTACCGGAAATGCTATGCAAGGCGTTTTAAGTGCGATTTGCGTACTTATCATATCTTGTCCTTGCGCGCTTGGACTTGCTACGCCTATTGCTATTATCTCGTCACTTTCTTTGGGCGCTAAAAACGGAATTTTGATAAAAAATCCCGAAGTTATAGAGGTGCTTCACACCGCTAAATACGCGATATTTGATAAAACCGGCACTCTTACAAAAGGTGAAATTTCGGTTAATTTTACCGATATAAACGAAGATGATTTGGCTCTAATCGCAGCTCTTGAAGCAAAAAGCTCGCACCCTATATCAAAAGCGATTGTTGAGTATGCAAACGAGCTTGATCTTAAAATTTTAGGCAACGACAGCGGTTTTGAAAATATCGCAGGAAAAGGCATAAGAAGCCTTGATGAAAGCGAGATAGTCGTGGGCAATGAAGGCTTTTTGAAAGAATTTGGCATAGAGATTCCCGATTCTTCAAAAGAGCAAATTTTAAAGATGCAAAATGACGGAAACGGCGTGGTTTTGGCTGCGATAAAGAAAAAATTCGTAGGATTTATAAGTCTTAGCGATACCTTAAAGGAAAATGCTAAAGAGATTATAGACGAACTGAAAAATAAAAATATAATTCCTGTGATGCTAACGGGGGATAATGTTTTTACCGCTAAAAACGTAGCGCTAAAGATCGGTATCGAAAAGGTCTTTGCAGGAGTTTTGCCTAATGAAAAATTTGAGATTATCAAAGAGCTTCAAAAGGATGCCAAGGTTGTATTTATCGGAGACGGTATAAACGATTCGCCTTCGCTTAAGCAAGCCGATGTAGGCATAGCTATGAGCAGTGGAGCCGACATCGCAAAGGACGCGGGCGATATAGTTCTTATAAAAAATGACCTTGAAAGCGTTGTTAAAGCGATAAATTTGGCTAAAGATACGATGAAAACGATCAAGGAAAATTTGTTCTGGGCGTTTATCTACAATCTAATCTGCATTCCAGTGGCTGCAGGCGCGCTCTATCCGGTATTTAAGATAGTTTTAACTCCTGTTTATGGAGCGATTGCGATGTGCTTTAGCTCGGTAACCGTTGTTTTAAATTCGATTCGCCTAAGGTTTAAAAAAATTTAAATTTAGTAAAATCACAAAAATTTAAAAGGACTATCATGAAGCTTGGCGAATTTTATTCGGTTGTGTGTAGAGTTTTTGCTGTCGGTTTTTCAAATTCGTTAAGTGACAAAATTTTTGAACAGATCAAGAAAAACGGCGAGTGGTTTTTGCAAAATGATACCGAAGCCAATAATAAAGGAAGATCTCTTTATAAAGAAGCGATTGAGAGCGAGGATATAAAGGATATAGAGGCTGACTTTAAGAATTTGCAAAAGTATTTTGTTGCTACATATTTTTTCAAAGGTGATGATGAAAGGCTTGCTAAGCTTTATCAAATTTGCGGATTTGAGCCGAATTTAAAATCCTTAAAGATAGACAGCATAAGCAATCAGCTATCGTTTTTATCGGCTATCTTAAAGCTTGAAGCCAATGAAAAGACAGAGGAAATTTTAGGCGTGTTTTTAAGCTCATATCTGCTTCCTTATGCTGCAAAACTAGCTCCTACGCTTCAAAAAGAGGCAAAAAGCAAATTTTACCGCGGACTTGGATATCTTTTTGAAGATTTTGCCGGCGGACTTGAAAAGACTCTTAAGATAAGGGTCGTTCCTAGATGAGTTGGTGGAACGAAATTTACAATAACTTTGATCCCGTAGCTTTTAAAATTTTTAGTATAAGTGTTCATTGGTACGGGCTGATGTATGTTTTGGCTCTACTTGTCGCACTTGGTGTGGCTAAATTTATCGTTAAATTTGACAAGGTTAATATCTCAAATTCGCTTCTTGATAATTACTTTTTCTGGGTTGAGATAGGCGTTATTTTAGGCGCTAGAGTCGGATATATACTCATTTACGATCCAAATACACTTTATTATATAACTCAGCCTTGGCAAATTTTTAATCCTTTTTACAACGGAGAATTCGTAGGAATTCGCGGCATGAGTTATCATGGTGCGGTAGTTGGATTTTTGCTTGCTACGTGGGCGTTTTGTAAAAAATACAAGCAAAATACTTGGGCTTTGCTTGATCTGGTTGCGCTCAGTATCCCGCTTGGATATTTTTTCGGACGGATCGGAAATTTTTTAAATCAAGAGCTCTTTGGTAGGGTTACGGACGTACCTTGGGGGATATATGTAGCAGGTATGCTTAGACACCCTTCTCAAATTTATGAGGCTGTTTTAGAAGGCATCGTGATATTTTTAATTTTATTTACTTATAGAAAATTTAAGAAATTTGACGGCGAACTCATAGCTTTATATGCTATTTTATATACTATCGCAAGATTTATATGCGAGTTTTACAGAGAGCCTGATTTCGGGCTTGGCTTTGTATTTTTAGGTCTTTCGATGGGCCAAATTTTATCTCTTGCGATGCTTCTTGCAGGAGTGCTTGCTTACTTCTATTTAAGAGATAAAAATAGACAAAATTTTAAATCTATTTAAAGTTGCTTTGTGATAATATAACAATTAAATTTTAAATTTATAATTTAAAATTATTATAAGTTATTAATAACAAATTTCAATATAGGAGTGCTCATGAGTGGGCTAATCGAAGGTTTCTTGGGGAGGCAGGCGGACTGCAAAAAAAGTCGTTTGCCGGCGGTTTGGGACAGATGGCAGAGTATCACGGGATTTATTCTCGCCTGTTTTATTCTTTGTCATATGGTTTTTACATCAACTATCTTGTTTGGCAAGGACGCTTTTAATGCGGTTGTAGGTTTTGCCGAGGCTAAATTTCTGTTTGGTGAGTCCACTTGGTGGATTACAAACGTAATAGCGGCTATAATTTTTGTAGTTTTTATCGCTCATGCGTTTTTGGCTATGCGAAAATTTCCTGCGAATTTTAGACAGTATTTGATGTTTAGAGGACATAAAGATCGCATCAGACACCTTGATACTACACTTTGGTGGTTTCAGTTTTTAACCGGATTCGCGCTATTTTTCGCAGCAAGCGGACACTTAGTGGATATAGTTTTTGGCGGGCATATCACTGCCGATAGCTCTGCTTTAAATTTTGCTAGACTTGAGTTTTTCTACCTTGCTTTACTTGTCTTCATGGTTGTTCATGCAGGTGTAGGTATGTATAGACTATATGTAAAATGGGTGAGTATAGAAGGTGTTAATAGAGCCGAAATGCTAGCTAAGAGAAATAAGGCTAGAACAGTTATATTTGCGGTTTTTGGCGGACTAGCCGTGATCGCTTTGATTGCGGACTTTGTCTGGATCAGCCTTAGTTAGTAGATAGGAGCTAGTAATGAATATAAAATATTGTGATGCATTGGTTATAGGCGGCGGACTTGCAGGACTTAGAGCCGCGGTTGCCGCAGGAGAAAAGGGACTTAGCACTATCGTTTTGAGTTTAATTCCTGTTAAGAGATCTCACTCTGCGGCTGCTCAAGGCGGTATGCAAGCGAGCCTTGGAAATTCTAAAATGAGTGAAGGCGATAATGAGGATGTGCATTTTGCCGATACGGTAAAAGGAAGCGACTGGGGTTGCGATCAAGAAGTGGCTAGAATGTTTTGTCAAACAGCTCCAAAAGCTATCCGTGAGCTTGCCGCTTGGGGTGTGCCTTGGACGAGAATTACTAAAGGCGAAAGAAGTGCTATTATCAACGCACAAAAGACAACCATAGTAGAAAAAGAAGAGGTTCACGGACTTATTCACAGCCGCGACTTTGGCGGTACTAAAAAATGGAGAACCTGCTATACGGCTGACGCTACGGGTCATACTATGCTTTTTGCCGTGGCAAACGAGGCGTTAAAACATAACGTTGAAATTCATGACAGAAAAGAGGCTATCGCTCTAATCCACCAAAACAACCGCTGCTACGGCGCTATCGTAAGAGATTTAGTAAATGGCGAGGTCACTGCTTACGTTTCAAAAGGCACCTTGATAGCAACAGGCGGATATGGAAGAGTATATAAACACACCACAAATGCCGTAGTTTGTGAAGGTATCGGTGCTGCGATCGCTCTTGAAACAGGTATCGCGCAACTTGGTAATATGGAAGCGGTTCAGTTTCACCCGACACCGATCGTTCCAAGCGGAATTTTATTAACGGAAGGTTGTCGCGGTGACGGCGGAATTTTGCGTGATGTGGACGGATACCGCTTTATGCCTGATTATGAGCCTGAGAAAAAAGAGCTTGCAAGCCGTGACGTCGTAAGTCGTCGTATCATGGAGCACATAAGAAAAGGCAAAGGCGTAAAAAGCCCTTACGGCGAGCACGTGTGGCTTGATATAAGCATACTTGGCCGTGAGCATATCGAGAAAAATTTACGCGACGTTCAAGAAATTTGCGAGATATTTAACGGCATAGATCCTGCGGATACCGAACTTGATGAAAACGGAATCGGTAAAGGCTGGGCACCGATACTTCCTATGCAGCATTATTCAATGGGTGGTATTAAAACCAAGCCAAACGGCGAAAGCCCGACATTAGCAGGCTTATTTAGCGCCGGCGAGGCTGCTTGCTGGGATATGCACGGATTTAACCGCCTTGGCGGAAACTCTGTTTCTGAAACGGTTGTTGCGGGTATGATTGTGGGTGATTATTTTGCTGATTATTGCAAGAGCCACGATATAGAGATAAATACAAAAGATATAGAAAAATTCGTAAAATCTCAAAACGACTACCTGCAAGGACTCCTTGATAAAGAGGGTAAATTTAACGTATTTGAGATCAAAAACAAGATGAAAGACATCATGTGGGATTATGTTGCGATCTTTAGAACGGGCGAAGGGCTTGAGACAGCCGTAAGAGAGCTTGAAGAGCTTTATAAACACTCGCTTGACGTTAAAGTTGCAAACAAAAATCTATTTGGCAATCCTGAGCTTGAAGAGGCTTACCGCGTACCAAAGATGCTAAAGCTTGCTCTTTGTGTAGCTTACGGCGCGCTTTTAAGAACCGAAAGTCGCGGCGCTCACAGTAGAGAGGATTATCCGAAAAGGGATGATGCAAACTGGCTAAACAGAACTCTAACAAGCTGGAAAGAGGGCGCTACAATGCCAACAGTTGAATACGAACCGCTTGATATAATGAAGATGGAAATTCCACCTGCATTTAGAGGATACGGAGCCAAAGGAAACATCATCGAGCACCCAGATAGCGCAGTTCGCCAAAAAGAAGTTGATGAAATTCGCGCTAAAATGGAGGCAGAAGGCAAAGGCAGATATGAAATTCAAGATGCGCTTATGCCTTATGAGTTACAACCAAAATATAAAGCACCAAATGAAAGAGCAGGTATAGGATATGAGTAGAAAAATTACGATAAAAGCTTTTAAATATAATCCATTAAGCAAAATTTCAAAGCCGCATTTTGCGACTTATGAGCTTGAGGAGACACCGGGTATGTCGCTATTTATCGCGCTTAATCAAATTCGTGAGAAATTTGATCCTGATCTTAGCTTTGACTTTGTGTGTCGCGCGGGAATTTGCGGAAGTTGCGCAATGCTGGTAAACGGCAAGCCTGTGCTTGCTTGCAGAACTCTTACTAAAGATTTTGAAAGCGGAGTTATCGAGCTTATGCCGCTTCCTGTGTTTAAGCTTTTAAAAGATCTAAGTGTAGATACGGGTAACTGGATGAACGCTATGAGTAAGCGCGTAGAAAGTTGGATACATACCGATCACGAGACCGACATAAGCAAGCTTGAAGAAAAAGTCGAGCCTGAAGTGGCGCAAGAGGTTTTTGAGCTTGATAGATGTATAGAGTGCGGAATTTGCGTAGCCGCTTGCGGAACTGCGATCATGAGACCTGATTTTATCGGTGCCGTGGGGCTTAACCGTGTTGCGAGATTTAAGATCGATGCACTTGATAAGAGAACCGATGAGGACTTTTATGAGCTGATAGGCGATGATGACGGAGTGTTTGGTTGTATGACCTTGCTAGCGTGTGAGGATAACTGTCCAAAACACCTTCCGCTTCAAAGCAAAATCGCATATATGCGTAGAAAGATGGCTGTAATTAAATAAAAGCCTAATTTTAAAGAGAGGTATTTTCCTCTCTTTTTATACAATAATATCTTCAACATTTATTTTTATATTTTATACTCTTAATTTAGCATTTAGTAAGGCTTCGTTAAAATATCATAAAAATTAGAGGAAATTTTATGATACAAACATGTCTTTTTCCTGCCGCTGGCTACGGTACTAGATTTTTGCCTGCGACAAAATCACTTCCAAAAGAGATGCTACCGATACTTACTAAGCCTCTTATTCATTACGGTGTTGATGAGGCCTTGGAAGCCGGTATGAAAAACATGGCGTTTATAACAGGGCGCGGCAAGCGTGCGCTTGAAGATTATTTTGATATAAGCTACGAGCTTGAGCATCAAATTTCAGGCACAAACAAAGAGTATCTACTAACCGAAATTCGCGATCTCATGGCAAAATGCACATTTTCATTTACGCGTCAAGAGAGTATGCGAGGGCTTGGCAACGCCATACACACAGGCAAAACTCTCGTAAGGGATGAGCCTTTTGGCGTTATACTCGCAGATGATCTTTGTATCAACGAACAAGGCGTTGGTATACTTACGCAGATGGTAAGAATTTATGAAAAATATCGCTGCTCCATCGTAGCCGTTATGGAAGTGCCAAAAGAGCAAGTCAGCAGTTACGGCATAATAAACGGAAGATATATAGAAGACGACCTGATAATGGTTGATGATATGATCGAAAAACCAAACGTAGAAGATGCGCCTACAAATTTAGCCATCATCGGAAGATATATACTGACACCTGATATTTTTGCCATCTTAGAGCAGACAAAACCGGGCAAAAATGGTGAAGTACAGATAACCGATGCTCTTATGCAGCAAGCAAAAGATGGCATGGTACTAGCTTATAAATTTAAGGGTAGACGCTTTGACTGCGGAAACGTGACAGGTTTTGTCGAGGCTACGAATTTCTTCTATGAAAAGTTGCAAAAAGATGGTAAAAAATAACCTCTACTTTAAAAAAACACCGCTAGACACGATAACTTCTTACGCCAAGCGCATGAATGACGAACTGGAAAGTGGGGATATAGGATACTATCACCTACCAGAGCTTGGAAACGATATGTTGGCTTCAATAAAAAATATCGAAAGCAAATTCGCCGATATAAAAAATGTCGTGCTAGTAGGCATAGGCGGCAGCTCTCTTGGGGTAAAAGCACTCAAGCAAATGCTAAAAGCCGAAACAAAAGATGGCTCAAGAGAGCTTTACTTCCTTGATAATGTAGACGGATTTAGCTTTGAAAAACTTATGAAAAAGATAGAATTTAAAAAAAGCCTATTTATCATATCGTCAAAATCAGGCACGACCATAGAAACTATCACACTTTTTAAGTGTATTTTACAGCGTTTCAAGCCTGAAAATTTAAGCCAAAATTTTCTTATCATCACGGATCCGAACTCTCCGCTTGAAATCTATGCTAAAGAAAATCAAATAACTTATTTTAATATCCCAAAAAACGTAGGCGGTCGCTTTAGCGTGCTAAGCGCGATAGGATTAGTGCCTCTAAGTCTATGCGGATATGACATAAAAGCCCTGCTTGAAGGCGCAAGAGAGTGCAAAAAGCAATTTTTAAGCGATAAAGACGATACTTTAATGCATAAGGCATATCACTACGCAACGCATAAAAGCGCTAAAATAAACGTGATATTTAGCTATTCGGATAGATTGCTCGCATTTAATGACTGGTATGTGCAACTTTGGGCGGAAAGCCTGGGTAAGAAAAAGGGATTTAAGCGATATGGACTAACACCGGTGGGGCTTATCGGATCACGCGATCAACACTCGTTTTTGCAACTCATAATGGACGGAGTTAAAGATAAGACGGTAACTTTTATCAAAGTTGAGGATCAAAATAGCATTGCGATAACGCCGAATTTGAGCCTAAAACACCTCGAAGAGTGTGATTTTGCAAACGACATCAGCTTAAATTCCCTCATAAACGCACAATGCGATGCTACAACTCACGCACTCATACAAGAGGGTATAAGCGTAGACGTGATCACAGTAAGCAAGCTTGATGAGTGGCACGCAGGATATCTGATATACTACTACGAGCTTTTAACTTCAGCAACAGGAATAATGCTTGGAATAAACACTTACGATCAGCCGGGCGTGGAAGTGGGAAAAAGAATTTTAAAAACCATGCTTGGAAGATGAATTTGCATACGTAGTCTTTTTAGAGATTATGCAAGGTTTTTAAGCATACCGATCTCTTAAAAATAAATTGTGGTCAAGCCTTTATTTTATTTGGAGCCAAAAAAGATACTTTAGAATTAAACACTGACTAGATACTTAACTTTAGGCTTTACCTATATAATAAAAGTTAAAGATTAAAGAAAAAAGAATAAAAATTTAAGGGGTATTGAGCCCCTTAAATTGAAGATTTATTAAGCTAAAGTAGCTTCAAGCATCCAAATAGCTTTTTCGTATTTCGCTATATTGTCTTCTGCGATTGCAACTGTCGTGCTATCACCATCTGCAACTTCTGCAAGTTTTTTAAATTCGCCAAGCAAGTGTTTATAATCAGCTAAAACTCCTTTTAGTACTTCTGTCGGAGTATAGCTATTTTTACCTTCAGGCTTAATGTGAGAGCGTTTATTTAACTCTTCAGGGCATGTTATAGCTTTACCGCCTAATTGAATAGCTCTTTCTGCCATTTCGTCAAAAATTTCAGCAAATTCATCATATGCTTTTTCTGTATACTCATGAATGCTAAAAAATTGAATACCTTTTACATTCCAATGATAGTCGTGAAATTTGATAAATAATGCATGAGCATCAGCCTGAATTTGGTTTAGTTGTTCGATAACTTTTGACATATTGTCTCCTTGTTTTAAATTTTATATGAGGAATTATAGCAAAATATTCTTAAATAAAAATTATTTTTAAATAATAATTTTTATTATTTGTATTTTTGTTTAATATATTATATAGTATGTAGGTTAATAGATGGAATTAAATTGGCAATATTTACATAGACAACTTTAATAGCTTATGCTTTTAAATAAAGTTAGATGAATTTTTACAAAAATAATTTAATTGCTTGATATATTTTCTACTGTAGATACAAAAAATTGTAATAAATATGTGATTTTAAAACAGCCTTGAGCGAAATAATTCGCTCAAGGTAATAAGAAAAATTAGAATGAGTATTTAGCTTGAAATCTAAATTTCTCAGATTTTTCTTTATTAGTATTAACTTTTGTTGTTAAATGAGAATACCAGCTCTCAAATGTTAGTTTTGAGCTATAATCATAAGATAGTCTACCCACATACTCTTCAACTTTTGTTTTGTTATTAGTATCGTCTTTCACATTACCTTTTAGGTAATCAGCTCCGATACCAAATTTATCAAACATATATCCTGCAGTTAGGAACCAGAAATTTGCTTTTCCATTAAGAGCTGTATAATCAAGATATTGCTCAGCAGGGCTTATAAATTCTCCTTGATCTTCAAGAGTTGAAAAACCATTTGCTCTGTCTTTTACTTTCCAGCCGATATATCCTGCAGATAAGTCGGCCCCAAAAAGTCCCGTACTTAATTCCGCAGCATAAAAGTCTGTATCTTGATAAGCAGGAACAACTTTATCATCTACATTAGTGTGTCCATATTGAGCTTGAAGACCAAAACTTGTTCCTTCGTTTATATCAAAGCTAAAAGAAACGTCGGCAGCTATAAGGCTTGCAACATCAACAAGAGTAGCATACCATAGTTGGAAATTTACAGGATCATATGAGCCGATAGCGGCAACACCGTAAAGATTGTTTTGAAAAGCATTAGGAGCAGTGTTTTTAATTTCGCTATCTGTTTCGCCACTATTCTCAAGAGCATCAAATGCAAGAGCTGCAAGAGTAAGACCTTTTATGTCTGTGTTTACAATCTTGATACCTGTTCCGGCTTCATCATCCGTGAAGTATGTTCCTATAACCTGCTTACCTGCAGTGAAGGTGGTGTTATCTCTAGTATAACCAAGATAGAATTCATTGACTGCAAACGTGCTTGTTGTGTTAGTCGTGTCTCCGGCAGTTGCACTACCTGACCCGTCTGATGAACTATATCTCAAGCTTAGAACACCAAAGAAATTATCATCAAGCGCAGCTTTAAATGTTAGTATTGACCAAAAACTATGCTCAGCCTCTGTGCTTTCAATGCTTGGTTTTGTTTTTGTGTTATTATATCTATATCTTGCAAAACCTGAAAGATCTACATTTTTAATAGCTTCTTCAAGCGGGGTTGCGCTTGCAACGCTTGAGAAAGCACCTAGAGCAACTAAAGTCGCTAGACTAATTTTAGTTAGTTTCATTTTAACTCCTTTTAGAATTTTAAAATACACGAAGCAATAGTAGCATAAAAAGCTATTTAATTAGCTTAAAAACATATGAAATTTAGTATATATATTATAGAGGCTCTGTTAAAATACTTCATTGATATTTAAGCTTTGTAATACCCCTTACTTAGGATATAAATATTTTTAATTTTTA